>CAYQBV010000541.1:0-2398 GCA_964415705.1 uncultured Chthoniobacter sp.
CAGTGTTCATGACTCCCCCAAGCAGTGATGCTGTATCGCTCCGCTCATCTCGTCCATCAACCGCCTGACCCTCTGACCATCCTCAACCGGTATCTGTCCGGAAATCCGTGGGAGGGTCAGGCCGGGGCCCAGGAGTCGCCCAGGTGGAGCGTCTCGGCCTGGGCGCGGAGGATGTCCGCCAGGGCAGGAATCTGCCCGGCGTGCGTCCAGCGATCCGTCAGGTAGGCCAGGAAGCTCACGCCCAATTGCTGAGTGGTCGCGGCTAAGGTCTGAAACGTGTCCCAGGCCCGCAGGCCAGCCGGGCTGCGCGGTCCGAAGCTGGCATCCCGTTTGCGCACCCGCCGCCGCGCCGCCAGCTCGGCCGGGTTGTTGTGCAGCGGCAGCTCCGGGTGCTCCAGCACCTGCAGGAGCGAGCCTTTCTTCTCGCGGGTCAGGGCCAGTCGCTCATCCAGCAGGCGGAACCCGGTCACCTGGCCGAACAGATCGTCGAACCGCGTGGTCAGCCGGGTCCGCTCCTGGGCGGTTGGTTGCTCCCGATACGCCCGCAGTTCCCGATAGTACGCCCAGAACTCCTTGCGGACCGTGTCGAGTTGACGGCGGTGGACGTCCAGATGGGCCACGAGCTTCTTATAGTGTCGTCCTTCGTGCACCCAGCACAGGGCCAGGTCCTTGGTGATCAACCGGAACACGGCCGCGTCATCGCACACCAGGGTGTCGACTACCGGCCAGTCCTCCTGGGCGTGATACGCACCCAGCGCCAGTGCCTCGCGGATACGGGTCTGCTGCCGCGACCCCAGCACCAACCGTTGCGCGGCGAGCAGCCCGGTGACCGTGGCTGCGTCGAGATCACGATCGCGCGGCCAGTCGGCCAGACGCCCCCGCGCGGTGGACGAGAGCCCGACGGCCTCCAGATACGCGTCGGCCACGGCATTCAGCCGGTACCGTCGCTCCGGGGGACAGCCCTGGAGCACGTCCAGCACCGCGAGTCGATCTTTCGTGGGCGTGGTGTGATACGCGGTGAAGAGCGAATTCCCGAGCACATGGCAGTTCCACGGCTCCCCATTGACGCGGGTGCCCGTGGCATCGAGGTGCTGCCAGGGGCTACTCGCCAGGCCGGCCTGCTCGACGGCGCGCGCTTCGGTGGTGAACGCGTCCTCCGGGGCGGCCTCGGGCGCCAGGAGGCTGGCCACGAAGCCATGCGACACGACCACCCCGGCGTGTCGGAGGAGCTCCACCAGCTTGGCTTCGGTGACGTTGGCGCCAAAGTGCAGTGCCTGTGCCAGGGCTTTCAGATGCGGCCCGAACTGGCCGGTGTAGCCCGGGGGCAACGGCGCCATGATCCGCCGGTGCTGACTGGGCGAGTACCAGCACTCCCGCTCGAAACTGATGATGTCCACCCGCAGGATCAGCTCCTGGACCACCACCGTGTCGATCCCTTTGTAGACCGCATCCGCCGGCACGAGCGTCGGATCGACCGTGAGCCGTTCGGTGCGGGTGATGGTGAGCTGGTCCTGCTTCGCGCCCGTGTGCCGAGGCCGCGGCTCGCGCCGCTCCTTCTCGGAGGAGACGTTCTCGCCTCCGGTGGGTGGCTTCCGCGCTGGGAAACGGGGCGTGCCCTGCTCGCCCTTCAGGCGGTTGATCTCGTCGCGGAGACCCTGGTTCTCGGCGGTGAGCGCCTCGACGGCGACGACCAGATCCTCGATGATGTTCAGGACGAGGCTCAGGGTGGGCCGCAGCTGCTCATCGGGCAGGGCGTCCGGGTCAATACTCTGCAGCAGGCGCAGATCCACGGGCATCGCGCGACTCGTTCCGAGCGGGGTGCGTTACCCTACCGACTGGGCCTCACACAGCACAAGGGTGAATCGCGTGGCTCTGGCGCGGTCGTGCGGCTTGTGACCGGTTCGTGACCCCGCCAACCATACCGCCGCAACGACTCGTGATCAGGGGCTCCCTTGGACTTTTGGAGTGATACGCAACATGTTCGCGCAATTCTCTTCAATGCCAGCGTCACCTACTTTGCGGCTGATCGAGACTTGGAGTTCGTGAGCATCGATCGACTCACCCTGCTACCGCAAGTCGAGCAACGGACATCGCCGGCGGGACCTCATCTCGCATTGCTTGCGCCGCACTCAACAGATGGTCGCGTGAGCAACGAGGCGATGACGAATCTGAGGCTCGATGAGATTGCGGGACTCATCGCATCCTTTGAAGGACGAAATCTGGTCTACAAGCATCTTGGTGACTCAGAGGTGCATCTATCAGACCCTCCGACCACGTCGGTTTCGGGGATATCCGCCGTGTCTCCCGAAGCGTTCTCCATCCCTGATGTCTCGACGGCTCGACTGTCGCGACTGCGCACAGCTGATGTCTTGATACACCGCGCCGATCCAAAAGTCAG
>CAYQBV010000542.1:0-2388 GCA_964415705.1 uncultured Chthoniobacter sp.
AGCGGCAGACCGTCCAGTTCCAGCCGCCGTGTGGATGGAAGACGGTGCCGGGAAATCGCCCGGTTTGCTCAAACTCCCGATCCGCGATGCCGATGACGTAAAAGGTGAAATTGTGGAGCCCATTGCGGCGGCGCCATTTGCGCCCGCGCGCGGCATCGTCCCGGGCGTACCACTCCGGCGGCTGCGGGTCGTCGAGGTTGCCGAACCAAAAGACGGGGTTCATTTTTTGCGCGGCCGTGGGGCGATGCCTCGGCTTGTTTCGGATCACTTTCGGGGTCGGCTGGTGGGCGCGGGGCGCGGTGGTCAAAGCCGACCGCTTTTCCGCCACCGGGCGCACGCTGGAACATCCGGCGCTGGCCCCGAGGACGAGCACGGCGAGGAACGCGGCGAGCCGGGACGCGAGGCCGACGCGGTGCCTCACGCGCCGATGGGGTGCCACGTCGTCTTGAACTCGAGCGTGTCGCGGATGGCGTAGAGGCTCTGCGCGGTGTCGGCGAACCAGTCGGGATGGTCCTCGACTTTGATAAGATGCAGGCGCTTCACGCTTTCGGCCGCGCCGAGCGCCAGGGCTTTGCGTTCGTCCGCGCTGACGACACCGCAAAGCGCGCGGAGATGCGTGTGGGTGGCAAAGGTCGGCAGCATTTCCTTGCGGAACCCGGTGAGGAGATTCACCACGCCGCCGGGCAGGTCGCTGGTGGCGAGCATTTCGCCGAGGAGGATCGCCGGGTAGGGCTGCGTCTCGGAGGCGAGAGCGACGACGGTGTTGCCGCTGGTGATCGCGGGCGCGAAAAGCGAGACGAGCGCGAGCAGCGGCGCGGTGTCGGGCGCGATGACGCCGACGATGCCCATCGGCTCAGTGACGGTGAAATTGAAATACGGCGATGCGACGGGGTTCACGCTGCCGAGCACCTGCTCGAATTTGTCGGCCCAGCCGGCGTAATGGATCAGCCGATCCACGCTCGCGGCGACCTCGCGCGCGGCGGCGGCTTTCGACGCGCCGCCGAGTTGGATGGCGTCGGCCATCTCGCCGGCGCGGGCTTCGAGCATTTCGCCGAGGCGGTAGAGAATCTGGCCGCGGTTGTAGCCGGTGCGTTTCGCCCAGCCGGGGCCGGCCTTCGCGGCGGCCTCGACGGCGTTGCGCAGATCCTTGCGCGAGCATTGCGGGATGTTCGCGTAGAAATTTCCCGCCGCGTCCTTCAGCGGAAACACGCGCGCACTTTCCGAGCGGATGAAAGCGCCGCCGACATAGCATTTCGGGGTTTTGGTGATGTGGAGGCGGCTCATATTGAAAAGGGTGACAGCGCAAAAAGGGAAAACCTGTCATCCTGAGCGCAGCGGAGGCGGAAAGGCGGGCGCAGCGGAGTCGAAGGACCTCTAACTCCCGGCGGGGGCGAAGGTGGTGGGCTGGTGGGCGAGCGGTGCGCTTTCTCCCGCCGCCTCCGCCCGCAAGAAGTTAGAGGTCCTTCGACTGCGTCCCCGCCCGCCTTCGCCCGCCGGGGACTTCGCTCAGGATGACGGGAGGGGTGACACGCTCGCATTCTCAAAAACTTGTTCAAAGGAGCTGGCAGTAATCCAACAGCCCCTGCCGCCCGCCCTCGCGGCCAAAGCCGCTTTCCTTGTACCCGCCAAACGGCGACGCCGGGTCGAACTTGTTATACGTGTTCGCCCAGACCACACCCGCCTTCAGCTCCGTGCTCATTTTCAAAATGCGCGAACCCTTATCCGTCCACACTCCGGCACTGAGTCCATAGGCGGTGTTATTCGCCTTCTCGATCGCCTCATCGACTGTGCGGAAAGTAAGGATGCTCAGCACCGGGCCGAAGATTTCCTCACGCGCGATGCGGTGGCTCATACTCACCCCGCTGAAAAGCGTCGGGCGGAAATAAAACCCCTTCGCCGGCAGCCGGCACGGGTGCTGAAACATCTCCGCGCCCTCCTTCACCCCGGCCTCCACCAGCTCGCGGATTTTGCCGAGCTGCTCCCGCGAGTTGATCGCGCCGAGGTCCGTGTTCTTGTCCATCGGATCGCCCACGCGCAGCACGCGGAGGCGGTTCTTGAGCTTCGCCAGCACCCGCTCCGCCACCGACTCATGCACGAGCAGGCGCGAACCCGCGCAGCAGACGTGGCCCTGGTTGAAAAAGATGCCGTTCACGATGCCTTCCACCGCCTGGTCGAGCGGCGCGTCGTCGAAGACGATGTTCGCCGCCTTGCCGCCCAGCTCCATCGTCATCCTTTTGTCCGAGCCCGCGAGCGAGCGCATGATGATCTTGCCCACCTCGGTCGAGCCGGTGAACGCGACCTTCGCCGGAATCGCGTGGCCCATGACCGCCGCGACGACCTCGCCCGCGCCGGTCACAAAATTCACCACGCCCGCCGGCAGCCCCGCGT
>CAYQBV010000543.1:0-2366 GCA_964415705.1 uncultured Chthoniobacter sp.
CTTTACGTTGGAAGGGGCCGTCAATACCACGGGTGCGGCGACGATCTCGGCCAACGTCACGCTGGGTGCGGGCGGCGGCATTCTGGTTACAAACGCGGCGTCCTCGTTGAATTTCACGGGGACCTTCAACGCCGGGTTCCAGGCGCTCGATTCCTCGGGCGCGGGCAACGTGACCTTTGCCAATGCCATCAGTAATGGGACCACCCTGACCAAGTCCGGCGCGGGGACGGTCACGCTGGCCGGGACCAATGGCTTCTCCGACCTGATCACCAGCGGCGGCATCATTACCGGCGGCGTCATCACGCTGAATTCCGGAGCCACGGCTTTGACGAGCAACACCACGAGTGCGGTCAATTCCAACGTCACCCTGACCACGGCTCCGGGCACGATCACGAGCAATGCGGGCACCCTGACGCTCGGCGGTACGCTGGATGCCGGCTCCATGGCGCTGGATTTGGTGGGCTCCGGCAACGTGACCCTGGCCAATGCCATTAGCAACGGAACCACGCTGACCAAATCCGGCGTCGGCACCCTCACGCTGGCCGGGACCAATGCGTTTCTCGACTTGATCACTGGCGGCGGTATCATTACCGGCGGCACGATCACGCTCGGTGCCGGGGCGACTGCCCTGACCAGCAACAGCACCAGCACGGTGAACTCCAATGTCACTATTGTCACGGCTCCGGGCACGATCACGAGCAACGCGGGGACGCTGACCTTGGGCGGCACCGTCAATGCCAACTCGATGGCACTGACCGTGACGGGCGGAGGCAACACGACTTTTAGTAATGCCATCACCAATGGCACTTCTGTGACCATGAATGGCGGCGGCACGCTGACTCTGAGCAGCGCCAACACCTATACTGGCGGAACAGTCGTCAATACCGGGACGCTGAGCACCAGTAATGCGGGAGCCTTTGGGTCGGGCTCCATCACGCTGGCCAATGGGGCGATTTTTCGCGCCACCGGTAGCGGGGCGCCGATCTTCGCCAACAATTTCAGCCTGCCCAGCGGTTCCGCGGTAATTGATGTGCCCTCCGGCGTCGTCGGCGCGGATGTCACCATCAGCGGGACGATTTCCGGGGCCGGTGGCATGACGGTGACCAGCGATGTTTCCGGGCGGCGTCTGTTGTTGTCGAATGCCAACACGTTTTTGGGCAACGTCGTTCTTTCCGGCGGCAACGTGAATACGCGCCTGGCCTTAGGCAATGTCGCCGCTTTGGGAACCGGAACGCTGGTGGCGTCGAACACCGGTGCCAGCGGCGGCCTCGAAAATACGGCGGATCTTTCTGCCGGTGCGGGAGTGGCCAATAACATTCAGATCACCACCGGGGCGAAACTCAATGTGGGTGGCAGTAGCACCCTTGCGATGCGGCTCTCAGGCATCATTTCCGATGCCGGTTCCCTGGCCAAACTTGGTAGTGGCACGGTGATCCTCAGTGGTGCCAACACCTACACTGGAACGACGACCATCAGCGCGGGCACACTCAGTTTAGGCAGTGCTCAGGGCGGATCGAGTGGCCCGCTGGGCAATCCGACGGTGCCCGCAGGCTCGATCATCTTCGCCGGCGGCACCCTGCAATACTCGGCCTTGAACAATACCGATTACTCCAGCCGGATGACGGCGACCAGTAATAGCGGCTACCTCATCGACACCAGTCTCGTGAACGTGACGCTCGGGACGGCCCTTCCCGTTCTTGGCACGAACGCTTTGACCAAAAGCGGTTCCGGAACCCTCTTGCTCCCCGTTGCCCAGAGTTACACCGGCCTGACCACGGTCAGTGCCGGCACGCTGGCTTACGGGATCAACGACGCCATTCTCACCGGCGGCATCACGGTCAACGGCACGGGAGCTTTGCTCAGCCTTGGCAGCTTTAGCGACACCGTCGGCACGGTCACACTGACCGCCGGCGACATTACGGGCACAGGTACGCTGACCGGGACCGGCACTTTCACGATGAACAACGGCGCGGCAGCCACCGCCAGCCCCATTCTGGCTGGTGCCGTCGGCCTGACCAAGACCGCGGCGGGCGTGCTGACGCTCTTGGGGGCGAAAACCTATACCGGGACGACGGCGATCAACGGTGGGACGATTAATGTCGGCGCGGTGGAAACGGCGGGCACGTCCGGCCCGCTGGGCAATCCTACGGTGCCGGCCGGCTCGATCAGCTTCGGCGGCGGCACCCTGCAATACTCGGGGGTCAATAACTTCGACTATTCCAGCCGGATTACTGCGGCCAGTAACAGCAGCTACCTCATTGATACCAACAACGTGAACGTCACGTTTGCGAGCGTCCTTCCCGCCGTCGGCACCAACGCTCTGACCAAGAGCGGCGTCGGCACACTGACCCTCTCTGCCGCCAATA
>CAYQBV010000544.1:0-2341 GCA_964415705.1 uncultured Chthoniobacter sp.
TTGCTGCGGTGGCCCATTTCCAGCCGGGCGACGATCCACTCGTCACCCACCACCGGAATGGGAAAGGGGTCAGTCCGTGCATGTGTGCAGAATTTTCAGCAGCTTCCGGCGTTCCGCTGCTTGCGGTTCGCGATAGGCCGAAACCGCCCGGCTGACATTGCTGCGGTGGCCCATTTCCAGCCGGGCGACGATCCACTCGTCACCCACCACCGTGCGGCTCTTCACTAGCCAGGCCAACGCCTGCTTGCGCGCGTCCGTCTTCTTGAGCGCAGCCGCCTGCGCCAGCGTCAACCCCAGCCCTTCCAACCCCCGCGCGAGCAGCCTCCCGGCCTCCCCTTCATCGTGCGCCCGCAGCCCCGCGCCGGAGTAGGAGGCCCGCCGACGCCCGGCCACCGCACTCGCCGCCCAGTCCATGAGCCGGTCCCCAAAGCTCTCGCTCCCCAGATACCAGCCCCGCCGCAGCTCGCGCCATTTCCCCACCTCCGCCGCCGTGGCCTCCCGCTCCAGCACGTCGCGCGTCCGCGCCGCCAGCCACCCGCGGTAGCGCCGGCGCGATCCGGTTCCCTCATCCGGCAGCTCCAGCGCTCCAAACACCCGCTCCCGTCGCAGCCAGTCGGGCAGCCCCGCTTTGCCCACAAACAGCGGATAGCTGCTCCAACGGTATTCGAGCAACTCCGGCTGCCTCCGATCCAGCAGCCCGGCACGCGCCGGATTGAGGTGAATATACTCGCTCGCCGCGCAAAAGTAGCCCGCCGCCTCGGCCTGCACCGGAATCGCCTTGTAGCGGCCCTGAAAGAGATGCCCGCTCAGCCGGTGGCGCGCGTTGAACCGCTGCGTATAGGTGCCTTGGAACCACTTCATCCCAGCCACCAGATTGGGCTCCGGCGTCTCCAGCAGCAGGTGATAGTGGTTGCTCATCAGCACGTAGCTGTGGACCCGCAGCCCGCTCCGCGCGCACATCTGCCCCAGCGTGCTCAGAAACATTTCCCGATCCCCGTCATCGGCGAAGATCGCCTCCCGCCGGTCCCCGCGGCACATCACGTGATAGACGGCTCCTGCATACTGGATTCGCACCGACCTTGGCATGCCCGCACCTCAGTGTCCCCGCCCACGGCGGTCAAGTCGCTTTTGCACATATGCACGGACTGACCCTTTTCCCCGCTAACGCACGCCGCGCCGCGCCGGGCAAACCAGACTCTCGCCCATTGGTAAGCGTGTCGAAAAGCCGCCCGTCATCCCCCTCCCTTTTGCTGCTTTTCACCCAATTTGGGACACCGTTGCACTAGGTGGAAACACCAGTGCACTGTCGCGCCACCCGCGCCAACTCCACTTTTTCGATTCCTCACACGTGGCCTCTCGATTCTCCTCGAAAGGTAAAATAGCCAGTTGCTGGTCGGCACCTTTTTCGAAATGAAACACCTTGCTTCCGTGATTCGGCACATCGTAATCCAACGTAGGATCATAGGTTTCAGAGAAGCCGTCGGCCTCATCACAGTCCAGTCTCAAAAACAAGGTTTTTGCGAACCGGTAGCACCGCCTCGCAAACTCCAGATACTTCACATTCGTATCGAAATTATGACCTTGACGGTAGAGCCCAGGATTAAAATCGAGATAAATACCGCTCAGGCCCGTGCGGTGAATGAGGGTGTCCTTCAAAGGGTTCCACTTGGCCGAATCTCGGTCGAACACTGAATCCGACATGGTCAGCAGAGAGCAGAACAACCTTTCGGTATAGCCCCCGCAATCAATCCCAACCTCGAAATTGAGGTAGCAAAAGCGTGGGTTGCTCGTGAAATCAGGTAAGGGCGAACTCTCGACATCCGAATGCTCACAAGCGCCCGTGCCATTGGGGTCTTTCTCCCAAAGGCGAGCCTTAGTTAAGTAAAGTGAAACGCCATCAATGGCACCCACCAACTCCAGCCATTGGTGAAATGTCAGCCCGCTTTTTCGATATAAATTTAACATATTATGGGATGGCGGTTACCGGCCGAAAATTGGACACGTCTAGTCGCACATTAGATCCTTGTTTAATCAACTCATCATTGAGCCTAGATATTGAGGATTGGTCGCAGGGCCGCGGGGTCAGCTTTGGAAATCTCGCTCATGTTCCGAGGGCCTTGGTCCGGCTTTCGCAACAGTTCTGGCGGGGCCGTTCGCGTGCAATTTTGTGTCGGAGTCGTTGAAGGTCGAGTTGCTCATGGTGCGGCTTCCGATTCCGCCGGGGCGCGGTGTTTGACGATGCCGATGATGAGCAGCGTCACTGAGAGGATCAGGCCCAGGGCCGCGGGCAGATGACAGAGTTTCACCACGGCTTCCTGCCAGGCCGCAGCCCCGGCGGCTC
>CAYQBV010000545.1:0-2335 GCA_964415705.1 uncultured Chthoniobacter sp.
TTTTCCAAGCAGCGACGGGCGGAAGCTACTCGCCATACGACTATCAATCCCGCCTCGCCTGCGGTGAGCGCGGAGAGCGGACCGAAGCCGAGTGGCTCACCGGCGGCACCGAAGCGCATTCCCATCTCATCACCATCCCGACCGGCCTCGGCAAGACCGCAGCCGTCGTCCTCGCGTGGCTGTGGAACCGTGTCGGCCAGCCTGATGCCGCCGCCCGCAACGCCTGGCCCCGCCGCCTCGTCTATTGCCTGCCCATGCGCACGCTCGTGGAGCAGACCGCCGGGGAAGTGAAAAAATGGATCGACGCCATCCTCGCGGACGAAAAAGGCGAACTCGCTCTCAGCGATGAAACCAAAGCCAAACTCAAATGGCTCGCGGCGAATAGTCCCGTCATCCTCATGGGTGGCGAAGATGCGGGCGAATGGGACATCCACCCCGAGTGCGAAGCCATCCTCATCGGCACGCAAGACATGCTCCTCTCCCGCGCCTTGAATCGCGGCTACGGCATGAGCCGCTACCGCTGGCCCATCCACTTCGGCCTGCTGAATAATGACGCGCTTTGGGTGATGGACGAGACGCAGTTGATGGGGCCTGCTTTGTGGACTTCTGCGCAGCTTGATTGGATGCGTCATGATCGTTTCCGTTCGTTGTTTCCCGCGCCGACTTGGTGGATGAGCGCGACGGTTGGAGATGAGTTTTTGAAAACCTCCGACCGGATGGGGAGCAAGTTTCCGATGCCCGAAATTTTCGAGTTTGGAGATGAGCCAAATGCGGCAACGAAACTCGCCGCTTGCCGCCCGTGTGCGATGTGGACGGAACCAGCCAGCCCAAAAAAGAAAGCCTCCGCAAAAGGGAAGGCAGCGGTGATGAATCTCGGCGGCGGATTCTCCCATTCCTTGGCTGCGGCGGTGATTGATTCCCATGTGGATGGAGCTCTTTCCCTTGTCATCTGCAACACCGTCGCCACCGCGCAGAGTGTTTTCGCTGAGGCCAAAAAATCACTCCCCGCAGGGATGCGGCTCGTTCTACTCACCTCCCGCTTCCGAAAAGGGGACCGTGAACAGCACATCGAAGTATTGCTGCACTTTGAAAAGGCGCGCAAGGAGGGCAAAGCGCCAGACGACAAGGGATTGATCTGCGTGAGCACACAAGTCGTGGAGGCGGGCGTAGATGTCTCCGCTACCCGGCTGTGGTCGGAGGTTGCTCCTTGGCCCTCGCTTGTTCAGCGGATGGGAAGATTGAATCGCGATGGCGGATCGAACGCCGACGCACAGGCGATGTTCTTTTGGGATTCAAGCGCCGGGGCGAAGCCGAAGAAAGGGGCGGGCGTCGGGCCTTACGAAGGTGAAGCGGTTGCGAGGGGCGAAACGATTCTCGCGGCACTCATTCAGCTTTCAGCAAATGAGCCGACGCTTTCCGCCCGCGAAGCCCTCGCAAAAATCCGCCAACAGTCGGCCATCGGAAAAGAAATCGTTGCGGCGCTCCAGCCAGTGCCCGAGCCATATCCGCGAGCGAGTGAGGTTCACGGGCTGTTCTCCACGGAGCCGGATCTGTTCGGCGGATTTACCGATGTTAGTCCGTTTGTTCGCGATTCGGATGATGACGCAGACGTGACGGTGTTTTGGCGCAGCGATGCCCCGAAGCGGGCTTTCCCGCCCAAGGAGTTGGAAGGTCCGGCTTTTGCCCCATCGGAAGGCGTTCGTGTTTCGATAAGTGCATTACGCAAGCTCTTGGAAAAAGGCGGGCGGGCGTATCTTTGGAATGACGACAAGGCAGAATGGGAATCTCCATCGGCGGCTTCCTTGTGTCCCGGAATGGTCTTGATGCTTCGCGCCAGCACTGGCGGATACGACGCGGGTATCGGATGGACAGGCGACGCAAAACACCGTCTCGAAAACCTACTGCCGCCGGGGCCGTTCGCGGAGGATTTCGACCGCAACCGCAAGACATTTACGGGCGAGTGGCAGGAGTTGCCCTTGCACCTTGATGCGGTGAAAAGCGCGGCAACAGACATCGCCGCTCGTTTGAAGTTACCCGAGAACCTCGCATCAGCACTGACCACCGCCGCTGCATACCATGACATCGGGAAGGCACTACCCGCTTGGCAAAATGCGCTGCCTCAGCCGCCGCCCGAAAGCGACAAGCTGTGGGCAAAGTCGCGGTTTCTGCTCGCGGTTCGCCCAAGCAGGAAGGAGTTCCGCCCCGAGGCGGTGGAGCAGCTTTTGGCGGAGGCAGGGATCACGGCATCGCGTGCCACTTCGCCCGCGCACTATGCGCCAGACTCCGTTCATTGCTGGCAGATTTGTTCTTACTTAAAAAATACCGAACAACGGCG
>CAYQBV010000546.1:0-2322 GCA_964415705.1 uncultured Chthoniobacter sp.
GGGTCCAGGCCGGAATTGCGGAGCCGCCCATGCACATAATCACACGCAAAGGCATTCACAATGGTTCCGAAACTGTGCCCGATAAAATGCAGATGCTGCCCGTAGCCAACGCCGAGCGCCTCTCTCAGGGCTTTGCCTAAATGCTCACCTTGCGTGGCAGCGACATCGATTGCGCCCGGCAGCGCCGTATCCGCCTCGATTGACCAATCCCATGCCACAATGTTGAGCGCACCGGCGGGAATTCGGTTGCGAATCTGCTGGGCCATCGGTGTCACCCAGTTCCCGGCCCCACCTACGCTGCTCTTCCATCCGTGACTGAGAATAATGGTTGGCCGGCTGGGGCTAAATTCCAAGTCCACGAGATGGTTGGTCGTGAATTGTCCGCCTTTGAAAAACCGCAGATGCGCACTGCCGGGGCCGGTGTCGCGCACCGCCGTCGTTGCCGGGTCGCGGTTCACGGTCAGCATCGGCAGTGGGGGAGGCATTGCCGCGAGTTCGAGATTGAGCGCTAGGCTCCCGCCGCCATCTCCGCGCACGTTGATCGTGGCCGTCACGTAGCCGGGTTTCGTGACGACCGCCACATAGTCGGCCGCGAGCAGTCCCGGAGCGTTGAAGTAGCCATTGGCATCGCTGATGCCCGTCCAAAACACCGTTCCATAGCGCTTCAGGGCGATGGTCGCCCCACCAACCGCCGCCCCGAGGCTCGTTCGGATGGTGCCGGTAATCGCCACCGCCATCCCGCCGCTGAAATAGTAGCTGACGTTCGCGCTGGATTGGAACGTCAGGTTCTCGTCGCCAGGCCAGTCGAAATACTGGTAGCTCACCAGCGGGCTGACGACGTTGGGCTGCGCGGGTGAGTCGGCGAGGGAGTCGAGGTATTGGTAGCTGACCAGCGGCGAAACTGCGTCCGGGTCCGTGGCTCGCGCGGGTGGGAAGGCGGTGAGGAAAAGGAGGGCGGCGAGCAGCAGAATCCGGGGAGCGCGTGCGTTTCGCACGCTGGTTTCGGCGTTCCGCCGAAACGAACTTTCTGCGGCGTCCGCATGGAACAACGCGTTCTTCGCAATCGGGACGTCGCAGAAAGTTCGTGAAGGCAGGATGCCTTCACCAGCACTCGGAACGAGCGCGCTCCCCGGATTTGCGCGCGTGTTCACCGGGTTATTTCACCGGGTGGCGTTTGCCGGATTCGGTGATGTAGGCGATCTGCGGGGAGCCGCCGAGCGCGGCGGTGACTTCCACTTGGGCGAAGCGTTCGCCGTCTGCCGTCCAGCCCGTCTCGGCCAGTGAACGCACTTTGTCGTTCGTGCCGTTGGCGGCGGCGAGCGCGAGGCCGCTCACGGCCTTGGCCTGAATCGTCCCGCCACCGCGTGGCATGTTCACCTGCACCGTCGCCGTGCTGGAGGCTTGCGTGCCGGTGGTGTTCAGCGCCACCGCGCGCACCGTTGCACCGTTCGCTGGTTTTACATCAACGATGATTTCCGTGTTGAGCGGGATGTTCGTGCAGCGCACGATAATCGAGACAGGGTTTTGCTGATTGGCAGGAACGATTACGTCCGGCGTTGTGAGTTGGCCGGTGGGACTCACCGCAACGGCGACGCCCGCGACGCTTTGGACCACCAAACTGACGGCTTGGTTTACTGGTGGCATGATGATTGGCTGATAACCGCGAGTAACAACGCCCAGCGTTGTTCCTGAAAGGCTGTTTTCAAATGAGTCGAACCTTACGCGCCCCTGCCCTGCGAGACTGCTCGCACTGGCATCCATAGTTCCACTCCCGCGAATCGTTGTTGCAATCAGTCTTATAGACCCCCCGCTACCGTTGCCAACATTGCCATAGTTTCCACCGCCCTTTGCGTTAATCGTTCCGTTGATCAGAATTTCGTTTGAAGAAGCAATAAGAATTGCGCCCCCGCCGCCAAGAGACCACCATAAGTATTGAATGAGCCGCCGGCGCCTGAACCGCCGATCAACGGTAGTAAATAGCTGGTGCCATAGATTTCACCAGGAAGTCCAACTCCGCTTTGCGTTGCGCCGGAGGTTGCATGAGAAGCGCTCCCACCAATACTCGGTGAAGTGAACGGTGCTTTTCCGCCGCCAGGTCCGAGTCCGTCACCCGGTAGTGCGCCGGCGTTCGCTGCACTTCCACCACGAAAACCACCCGGCCCGCCGATCCGACCTGCTCCTGGATTGGAGTAATCAATGTCTTTGCCGGAGACATCAACAACACCATTGATGATGCTATCGCCCTGCACCAACCATACCACCGGCTTATTTCCCGCATTCGGAATGAACGACACCGTGACGCCCGCCGGGATGTTGACCGAC
>CAYQBV010000547.1:0-2321 GCA_964415705.1 uncultured Chthoniobacter sp.
AAGCCCCGGGCGAGCAGGCAGGAATTGAGGGCCAGCAATTCGAGCGGCATTCCGCGAAGAAATGACAGGTCGCCGACGCGCGTGAGTTGGAGATTCAGCGTCTTCAGCGGAGCCCCGGCGAGCGCGCTGAAATCAGCGGTGGGGATCGCCGTGCAATCGAGGAAGTCCAGCGGCAGGCCCGTGAGGGGCTGGAGGTCGCTCACCGCCGTATAGCGCAGGCTGAGCGTTCGCAGCGGCAGACCCTGTAGCGGGGCGAGGTCTGAAACCTTCGTGGAGTTGAGGGACAGCTTCTCGATCAGCAAACCCTTCAGCGGGGAAAGGTCGCGCACACCGGTGCGCGAAAGGTCGAGTTCCTTGAGCGTGCGCATCTTCGCCAGCGGCGCGAGGTCTGTGATTTTGGTGCCATCCAAATTCAGAGTCCGCAAGGGCAGGCCGCTCAACGGGCGCAGGTCCGCAACCGCCGTGCAACCAGCGAGATTCAAATTCGCCAGCGGCATTCCCTCCAGGGGCGCAAGATCAACGATCGGCGCGTTGGTCAGGTTGAGCTCCAGAGTTCCATCTTCAAGCATGGTCAGCCGTTTCTCGATCGGCAGGTTGGGCGGCAACGGCAGGTCCTTGAGCCGCTCGACCCAGTAGTTAAGAATGAGTTCCTTCTCCTCGCCCACCATTCTACCCACGGTGAGCAGTTCCGCTGCGGGGCGATGTTCCGCAACCATCGCCTGAAAGAGTTGCACGAGGCTCTCCCGGGACAGTTTCGTTCCGGCGTCGAGCTCGATTTGCAGCTTGTCACAGAGCGCCGCATTCGCCTGCGCCCGCGCGTGGCCCGGCGTCAGTCTCAAGGCGGCGCGATAAACGGTCGCGGCCCCGGCAAATTGGAGCTGGCATTGCAGCAGGTCGGCTTTCGTGAGGAGGTGATCAATGACATCCGGGCGGAGTTTGATGGCGTAATCCAGTTTCTCGATTGCCTCGGCGAAGCGCTCCCTGGCCACCAGAGAACGCGCCTGCGCCGCAAAAGCCGGCGCGGTGGAGCGCAATTCGTCGAGCGCGGCCACCGCCTGCGACTCCGCTGCTTTCGCCCGCTTCGCTTCGCGATCCGCACGAACCGACTGCCAAACGCTGGCCGCGAGGCCAATGACGAGCGAGGCCGCGATGGCGACGCCCGCGGTCACGGCGAGCTTGTGCCGCCGCATCAGCTTGCTGATCAAATACGCCGCCGTCGGCGGTCGCGCGGTGACGATCTCATTCGCGAGATGTCGCTGGAGATCGTGCGCGAGGCCGTTGGCCGTGTCGTAGCGGCGCTTGCGATCCTTTTCCAGGCACTTCATCACGATCCAGTCGAGATCGCCGCGGAGCGCGGCGGGAAGCTTCGCGGCTTCCGTGTGGCGGCGTTTCGCGGTGGTGGTGAGTTCGTTGCCGACGAGCGTCTTCACCCGCGCCGAGGGTCGCGGCGGATCCACCTCGCGAATGATGCGCCGGATTTCATCCAGGCCCGCCTTCGCCAGGGTCGTGGTGTCGATCGGCGTGAGTCCGGTGAGCAATTCGTAAAGCAGCACGCCCAGGCTGTAGATGTCGCTCCGCGTGTCGATGTCGAGCGAGGTCAGCCCCGCCTGCTCGGGCGACATGTAGAGCGGTGTGCCCACCATCTGCTGGAACTGGGTGAAGAACGTCGCGTCCGTGAGCCGCCCCTGTGTGGCCTTGGCCACCCCGAAATCAATGACCTTTGGCACCGCCTCGCCGTCGTTGACCGTCACGAGAATGTTCGACGGCTTGAGGTCGCGGTGGATGATCCCTTTCTGATGCGCGTGCTGCACCGCCTGGCAAACCTGGATAAACAGCGCGAGCCGCTGTCCGGTGGGGAGTTGTTGCTCGTCGCAATATTCCGTGATCTTCACCCCGCGCACCAGTTCCATGACGAAGAACGGTCGCCCGGACTGCGTCGCGCCCGCATCGAACACTTTGGAAATGTTCGGATGCTCCATCATCGCGAGCGCCTGCCGCTCCTGTTCAAAGCGGGCGATCACCTCCTTGGTATCCATGCCCAGCTTGATGATCTTCAAAGCCACGCGCCGCCGCACCGGCTGCTCCTGCTCGGCCATCCACACGACACCAAATCCGCCCTCACCGATCTGCTGGAGGAGCTTGTAGTGGCCGATCCTCTGACCCGGCTGTTCGGAGGGTGGCGTGATGCTCGTGGGCACGGAAAGCGCCGGAGCTTCCAGAAACGAATCCTCGCGGTGATTGGCGAGCAGTTCCTCCACCGCGCTGCGCAGAGCGGCATTGTCCCGGCAAGCACCGTCGAGGAAGGCAGCCCGTTCAGCGGG
>CAYQBV010000548.1:0-2320 GCA_964415705.1 uncultured Chthoniobacter sp.
AGGTTGGAAAACGCGCCCGTCGCCGAGAGCGGGACCGGCGGGGCGGTGCCGGTCGTGCCGGAGCGCGCGAGACGTTTCACCTGCCCGGCGGTGAGATCGCAGAGCAGCGCGTCGTCGTTGCGCGGATCGTAGCCCCAGCCGGAGATGTTCCCGTCCGTGGCCAGCCGCACGCCCGTCCACGCGCCGCCCGCGCCTTCCGTGAGCGCCACGATGAACCCGGTGTTGTAGTCGCAGAACAGATACTTCCCAAACAGCTCCGGGAGCCGGTCGCCGCGATAGACCACGCCGCCCGTGATCGAGCTGCCGTAGATCACCGCGTCGTTGCCGCTGCCGCCGCCGTCATTGCTGTGGTCGTATTCGTAGATCGGGTCGCTGGAAGTCCAGCCCACCGGCGGCGTGCCCGGCGCGACCGCCGGCGTGATCGCGTGTTTCCCTTCGCGCCAGCTCCAGCCGGCATTGAAGCCATTCGTCACGAGGCTCACCTCCTCGTAGTTATCCTGCCCCACGTCGGCGACGAAAAGCCGGCCGGTCAGCGGATCGAAGCTCATCCGCCACGGATTGCGATAGCCGACTGAGTAGATCTCCGTGCGGATCGCCGTCTTGGGAAAGGTGTAGCCGTTATAAGTCGCGTTGCCGCTGCCGCTCGCCAGCGCGACAAACGGATTGTCCGGCGGGATGCGGTAGCTGCCGGCGGTGATCGCGCTGTCGCCCACCGTCCCGGTACTGCTCTCGTCGTGCGGATTCGGCGCGAGCGAGCCCGGCTTCGCGTCCACGTCGATGCGCAGGATGTGCCCGAGGAAATCCTTCGCGATGCGCCGCGCATTGTCGCTCCCGTCGTACTGCGCGCCTTCATCGCCCACCGAGATGTAGAGGTAGCCATCCGGCCCGAAGGCCAGGTCGCCGCCGTTATGATTGTCCTGCTGATCGCGCTGCGTGATCAGCGGCGCCTCGGTGGACGCCAGCGCCGTCGTCGCCGCGTGATAGTTTCCCGCCGTCCCCGTGGCCGTGAAGCGCGCCACTCGCTGGTAGGTCTGGTTGCTGATCCGCAGGCTGTAGAAAAGATAGAAGTAACCGTTCTGCTGGTAGTTCGGATGAAAGGCCATGGAGAGCAGCCCGCACTCGCTGCTCGTGTACGCGGCGAGCGGCATGAAAGTGGACTTCGTCATGGTGTCCAGATTCACGATCTGAATGCCCGCCCCGCGCTCCAGCACGAAGAGCCGGTTCGTCACTCCCGGCGGCGACGCCACGTCGATGGGATTCGAGAAAGTCAGCGCACCGAGCGCGTTCTGCGTCGTGTAACCCGTCGCCCCCGGCAACTCCGCCGGCAGGGTCAGCGTGGAATTGGCCTGCCGCACGAGCTGGGCATGGGCGGCGAGGGTGAGGGTGAAAAAAAGCGCGAAGAGCGGGGCCCGCATGCGCGGAAATTAACCCGGCCCCGACGGGCGGCAAGGGCTGAAACCATCGCACGGCTGCGCTGCCCGCTGGTGCTCGCCGAAGAATGGCAGCTTCGCCTTTTCCCCCAGGAGGGTGGGGGCAACCACCCTCTAAATGAGGGTGGTTCCGCCGGGCAAAAGAGCTGGCACGCCATTGCTTTGTAGATTCAATTCGAGCGTTCCTCAGAGTTTCTCCCGTTGCATGCTCCCGTGCCTCATCGCAACGAAGTCCGATCCGCTCGCTGCTTTCGGGCGGCACCGGGCCTTTAGCCTGATCGAGGTGGTGCTGTGCATTGGCATCGTGGCGTTCGCGTTTTTGGCGATTTTAGGGTTGCTGCCGGCCGGGTTGACCACGTTCCGGCAGTCGATCGACAACACGCTGGGCGGGCAGATCGTGCAGTGGTTGGTGGGGGAGGCGCAGCAGACGGATTTTCCGGCGTTGATCGCCGCGACGGCGCCTATCAGCGTTATTTTGATGACCAGGGGCATGAGGTGGCGGCGGACAAGGCCCGCCGCCGCGCCGCACCCCCGGTCGCCGCCCGTCCCCGCTCGGCCGCCATCATGGAGAGCCTATGAGACTGCTCTTTTCCAACTCCACCACCCGGCCCGCCGCCGGGCAGATGTTCCTTTCTAAAACCTATGCAACACCCTCGTTTCGATTTTGGCGGCACCCAACCCATCGCCGTGGCCAACGGCCTCGGCGTGGACTCCACCGCCCTGCTCGTTGGCCTGATGAAGCGCGGCGTCCGCCCCGACCTGAACCTCTTCGCCGACACCGGCGCGCGGCGACCCCTGTAGCTGGGCCGCTGTAGCCGGCCACTGTAGCCGGGCCGCTGTAGCCGGGCTCACTGAGCCCGGTAAGTTCCGCCACAAACCGGGGTCAGTGA
>CAYQBV010000549.1:0-2316 GCA_964415705.1 uncultured Chthoniobacter sp.
GTTGTACGCGACGCCGTGGACCAGATATTAGAGGCACAAAAAGCGCAGGAATGATCCCGCTTCCCGAACAAGACGCCCTCGTGCATCGCATAGTCGGCAGGCTAATAGATGCCGAGGTGCCGGCCAATACCTGCTTGCTGCTACCGCCAGGTTTTGCCGACGAAAACCACCTGGCCGAAGCTCTGGCCGCCGCCCTTCGTGCGAACGGCAGCGCACGCCGTGTCGCGGTAGTTTTCGCGGACGCGCTCGCGGGGAGAGAAGCTTATGCGCGCGATCTCGCACGGCAGTGGAAGCTATACTCCGCTGCGCCGGCGGACGATCTGCACGCGCTCTTCGCAACCCTCACCACCGAGGATCCGGGATTTCAAATCATCCTGCGTTTTCACAAAATCGCGCGGAAGCTGGATGAGGACGTGCTCGCGCTCATGCGCAATGCCGAACAAAGCCGCCAGCTCCGCACCGTCACACTCACACCACTGCTGTACCCGGAGCTAAAGCGACGATGGGAAGCGGATAACATCCCGTTTTGCGTGAGCGATTACGGCGACCACCACCGGCGTGAATCTCCGCCACCGCTATCCCGCGAGGCCCTTGCTGCACTTGTCGCCGCTCGGGCCGCGCCGGAATGGCTGGGCAAACTGATTGCGCAAATGGTCGGCGGGTTTCCGGCGGCGACTGCACGTCTGCTCGACCGCTGGATCAGCGATGGTCGGCCGGCAACATCAACCATCGCCGTGCGGGAAATGCTGCGCGTTGAAGCACATCAAGCGCTCGAACGCATGGGACGTCTGCTCGACGCGCCAAACGAAACGCATTTTTCCGAAGCGATCTGCCACCTTTATCGCACGCTCGATTCCACCGACGCCGTCTATCGGCTCGACCGTCACGACTGGCGGCAGGCGCTGCTTGAAGGGGATCAGCTCCGCGCTGGAGCACTTGGTGCGCTCGCCGAGGAACGGCTCTCGCGCCAGGCCTTCGACCGGCCGTCGGCGCATCGCTGGAACGATCTCTGGAACCGCGCCCGCCACCTTTATCGCAACGGACACTTCGCCGACACACAGAATCTTTTGCGCGAGTTCCCGGAAAAACATTTACGCCCGCACCTGCGGCTGCTCCTGAGCCACGCTCGCATTATGGGCGTGCTCTACGGAAGTCGTAGCGAGGCCGCCGATTACGCGCCAGATTGGGCCATCCTCGAGAAGGAAATCGTTGCAACGTGCCGGTGGCTCGAGCAGGCCGCCGCAGAAATTCCGGACGCGGAACTGTTTCTCCTCCCACGCCTCGCAAAACTCGGGACCATGGCCCGTGCCGTCGCAGACACAATCCAACGTGACCCACGCTACGTTGACGCGCTGTGCGGCCTGAGGAAAACCCCGGCCGACCCGCGGCTAGCGGCCCTGCTCATCGCGCTAAAATTCAAGGCAGCCGAAAACACCCGATCCGCCGAAATCGCACTGAACCAAGTGGTAGTGCTCCCTGAGCAGATTTTCCGTAGCTGGGCCGGCGTAGCTTTGGAACTGAACTACTATCGCGCGCCGGACGCCTCAAAGAGTGTATGGGATTGCGCCGGGGAAAAATGGGCCGCCCTCGAAAAAACCAGCGCCAGTCTCGAAGCGACCCCACCCGGCGCGGAGTTCCACAGCTTCAAGTCCTTCGCGTATTTCGCCTACGCGTGGCTGCAAATACGCTGCACCGCAGACGCCCCGCGCCCGGAGCCAGACTGGGAGGCATTGCAGTCCGCGCTTTCGTTGCTCCAAGCACGCAACGACGCAGCTCACGCTGTAGCTGCGACGACTGATTCCGTGAGACAGAAATACTTCAAGTTGATCAGCCGCTGGCTCGACGCTTTCTGCGCATGCTGTCCCGGCAATCCCTCGCGGGACGAATTACTGGCTGAGATAGAACCTTTGCCCCTAGTTGGCGAAGACGGTCTGCTCGCCGATTGAGACTTCCTCTCAAACTGGTAAATATGGCAGCGGCGGTCCCATTGAAGCGACGAGACTCACCGTACTCACTGATAGGTAGAAAAAAGGAACCCGCGGTGAGCGGATTCCCTTTTCCCGCCGACCCGATACCCCCGCATCGAATCAACCCGCCCGAAGGCGGATCAGTTCAGTGCGGGCGTCGAGGATGGCGAGGGTGAGCGGAATCACAGGTTGTGATCCAGATGCCCCGGTCCATTGCCCTCGGGGTCGGCCAGCACGGTGGCTGTGGCGGCGTTGCCGTCGCGGTCCCAGCCGGTGAGCAGGAGGACCGGCAACGCCTGGCCTTCCAGTTCCTCCCAGAGGATGGCCGTGATCTGCCGCCCGATGAGCT
>CAYQBV010000550.1:0-2305 GCA_964415705.1 uncultured Chthoniobacter sp.
CGCGCTCGCGCTGCTCGTGGTGCCGCGTTGAGTTGCTTCCAAGCCCCTCCAACCCTTTTCAGGGTTACTTGCGTTCCAGGCACGCACCAACATATTCAAGCATTGGCAACCTATCATGCAGGACTTTCCAGAAACGATTCGCATCGCGGGCGTGGATCTCGCCTGGGGCGACCGCCGGCCTGATGGGGTTTGCGTGCTCGAAGTGAACCGGCAGCGCGCCCGAGTGCTCGCGCTGGGCCTCTCGCAGGGCGACGACGAACTGCTGGCACTCCTCGATCAGAACCTCGGCGAAGGGCGGGCGTTCATCGCCATGGATGCGCCCGTCGTTTGTCGCAACCTTACCGGCGCGCGGCCCGTGGACCGGCTCACGCACGTCCATTTCGGCCGGTTCAAGGCTGGTGCTCATCCGTGCAACCTCACGCGCTGCCCGCGTCCGCTGCGCTTTGCCGCTCGGCTGGTGGAACGAGGATTCACCATCGGCACCTGCGGCGAGCGGGTCGTGGCGGAAGTGTATCCACACCCCGCGATGGTGCGACTGTTTGGATTGAGCGAACGCATTCCCTACAAACGCGGACGCGTCGACGCGCGGCGGCGCGAGTTCGGCCGGTTGCAAACGGAGCTGCACGCCTGCCTGACCGCTCATTTCCCTGCGCTTGAAATGAGCGCTGAACTCTCCCGCCTGCTGGGCCTGCCGTGGACGAAGGACGTCGAGGACCAAACCGACGCTTTCTTCTGCGCGCTCATCGGCTACTGGCACTGGCTGCACCGTGGCGCAAAAACAGAAGTGTTGGGTGATTTGGCCACCGGATTCATGCTCATCCCGCGGCCATGAAAACATCACGCTCCATCGCCGGAATGCCGCGGTCCTGATTTACCAAGATGAAAACGGATTCACCCCTGGATGTCATCGTCATCGGCGCCGGTATCAGTGGTTTGCTGGCCACAGCCGCGCTGCAGTCTGGCGGAGCGCGCGTCCTGATTTTGGAAAAAGGGCGCGGTGTCGGCGGGCGGTTGGCGACGCGGCGAACCGACTTGGGCGCTTTCGATCATGGGGCGCAGTTTTTCACCGCGCGCGATCCGCAGTTTCGTTCGCGGGTCGAGGCGTGGCAGGCAGCGGGGATCGTGAGGGCATGGGCGACTGGATTCGCGCTGGCCGATGGCACGTTCAAGCGCGATGGCGAAACGCGTTTCTGCGGCGTCAACGGAATGGCTTCGATCGCGAAATACCTCGCGCACGGGCTGGATGTCCGGGTCAATGCGAAGGTCGTCCGCGTGCAGACCGAGGGTGATGGCTGGGTGGTGACGACGGAAGCCGGCGAACGCTTCTCGGGTCGAGCGTTGCTGCTGACGTCGCCCGTACCGCAGAGCCTGGAGTTGCTGGCCACGGGAAATTTCCCATTGCCCGAACCGGTGCGAAGCGACCTGGAGCGCATCGAGTATGCACCCTGCCTGGCCGTGCTGGCTCAACTGTCGGGACCCAGTCGCATCCCGGAGCCAGGCGGGCTGTGGTTTGACGGCGAACCCGTTTCCTGGATGGCCGACAACCAGCGCAAGGAAGTGTCCTCGGGCACTGGGGCGTCCGTCACCATTCACGCGGGCCCGCAATTCACTCGCGCGCAGTGGGAGACGCCGGAGGCCGCAGTCACCGCGACGTTGCTCGCTGCCGCAGCACCGTGGCTGGGCAGCGTGCCGGTGCAAACGCAACTGCATCGCTGGCGCTACAGCCTGCCGCTGCGCGTGCATCCGGAGCGTTGTGTGGTGGTGCTCGAAACCGCGCCGGTCGTCTTCGCCGGCGACGCCTTCGGCGGACCGCGGGTGGAAGGCGCGGCGCTCTCGGGTTTGGCGGCGGGCGCTGCACTGGCTAAACTGCTCTAAATGATCGCAGGCAAAACAAGTCAGCCATCGGAAGATGGACGTGCCGGAGTCCTCTGGGGTTCGCTCATCGGCGACGCGCTCGCCATGCCCGTGCATTGGTATTACGACCGCGCCGCGCTGCACCGGGACTACGGCGTGGTGCGCGATTACCTGGCGCCGCGAAATCCGCATCCGGACAGCATTCTCTGGCGCTCGGCTTACACGCCGCTCAACGCCCGCGGTGACATCCTCCACGAGCAGGCCCAATACTGGGGCCAGCGCGGCGTTCACTATCATCAGTTCCTGCGCGCGGGCGAAAACACGCTCAATCTCCAACTCGCCCGGGTGCTCATGGAATCGCTCACCGCGCGCGGTGGTTATGACGCGGAGGACTATCTTCAGCGCTACCTCGACTTCATGCTCACGCCGGGCCGGCATCGCGACACCTACG
>CAYQBV010000551.1:0-2301 GCA_964415705.1 uncultured Chthoniobacter sp.
CGCCATGCGCTCGCGCCGCCGGGCCTGCAATTCTGGCGCAAGGAATGGCTGGGCGCGCTCTTGGTCCTGGCGGGATTTGCTCTGGTGTGGCTGCCGCCGCAGCGCTTTGCGGGTGGGGTGCGCTTCCCGTTGGCGGGCTATTTCGCCGGGCTGTGTTGGATCATCGGCGGCGGCATTCTGAGCGGGGCGACCCTGCGCGCGCTGGCTCGGTTGGCCCGGCCGTTGGGGCGCTGGTTGATTCCGGTGAAGATCGCCGCCGGTCACCTGATTCAACCGTCGGGTCGGCATCGGCTGGCCGTGGCTGGATTGGTCTGCGCCATCGCCATGACGGCCGGCATGACGATTCTAGTCGCGAGCTTTGATACGACCATGCGCGGTTGGGTCGAACGGACCTTCCAGGCGGACCTCTATATTTCCAGCAGTGGCGCGCAGAGTGCCGCCACGGAAAACCGCATTTCGCCGGACACCTGGAAAAGCATTCTCGCGCACCCCGCCGTCGCCGATTTGAACCTGGTGCAGACGTGCGATGTGCAACTCCCGGAAGGGAAGACGATGTTGTCCGGCGCGGAGCTGGAGGTGATGCAGCGGCGGACGGCCATCCCCTGGATGCAACCGCCGCTTTCCGACGACGTTTTTGCTTTCGATAAAAATGCCGGGCTGGCGCTGGTCAGCGAAAGTTTCAGCGAACGGTTTTCGCTGCGGCGAGGGGACGCATTCACGCTTCCGACACCGCAGGGCAAAAAGGAACTGACCATCGCCGGCGTCTTCTCCGATTACGGAAACGAACGCGGCTCGATTCTGGTGGAGCGGAGGCATTTCGCCGCGTGGTTTCAAAACGAACAGGTGTCGGGTCTGATGGTTTTTGTCCGCGATGGCTTCTCGGCCGAGTCGCTGCGAGCGGAATGGTTGGCGCGCTATCCCGGATTGCGGGTCTTCAGCAACGCCCACTTGCGCGTGGAGATTCTCCGCATCTTCCGGCAGACCTTCGCGATCACTTACGCGCTCGAAGTCATCGGCGTGCTGGTGGCCGTGATCGGACTGGGGCTGACGCTGGTGAGCGTGCTGCTGGAACGGCGGGCGGAACTGACCACGCTCCGCGCCCTCGGGCTAAATCGCGGCGAGATCGCCCAAGCCACCGCCTGCGAAGGGCTGGTCCTGGCCGTCGCGGGAGTCGCCGTGGGCGTGGCCGTGAGTCTGGCGCTCGGGTGGATGCTGATTTTCGTGATCAACAAACAAACCTTTGGCTGGACGCTGGGTTTCGACGTGCCGTGGCGGCAAATCGCGGGGCTGGCGTTCCTGGTGATCAGCGCCGGTACCGGCGTGGCCTACGGCGTGGGCCGGTGGGGCGCGGCGCTCCCGGCGGATCAGGAGGAATAGACCATGAGATCGAATCCAATTTTCCGGCGATGGAGACGGGCGCACTTTTGCCGCGCGCCGATTCTGGCAGCGGCGGTTTTAAGCGTGGTCATGCTGTTGCCCGCCGCTGAATTTCAGCCCCCGTTAAAAACGACCGATGGCTTCGCAGTGCCGCAACCGGGGCGGCGCTTTGAGTTCCCGCGCGATCACGGCAGCCATCCCGAGTTCAAGATCGAGTGGTGGTACGTGACGGGACATTTGTTCGGCGAACAAGATCGTCGCTTCGGTTTTCAAGCAACCTTCTTCCGCCGCGCCGGGCCGCAACCCACGAATGAGAGCGCGATCACGGCCACTTCCGCAGCCTTTGGGAACGACGAGTTGCAGCTCGCGCACATGGCTTTGCTGGATGTGCCAGGCGGGCGGTTCATCCACGAAGAGCGGTTGAACCGACAGGGCTGGGATGCCGGGTCGAGCACGAACACGCTGGCGGTGCGGAACGGTAACTGGTTTTTGCGCTGGGGCACGAACGTCAACGGTGCTTTGGCCATGCAGGGTTCGATTCGCGGTGAAGCCACCTTTTCGCTCGCGCTCACCCCGACCAAACCACTCGTCATCTTTGGTGAGAACGGCGTTTCCCGGAAAGGCGCTTCGCCGACGGCATCAAGTCACTACCTGACGTTCTCGCGACTGGCGGTGGCCGGCGAGGTGACGCTGGCGGGCCGCAAGCAAGCCGTCCGCGGGCAGGCGTGGATGGATCACGAGATCAGCAGCAGCCAACTGGATGACGACCAGGCGGGTTGGGATTGGGCCAGTCTGCAACTGAACGATGGCCGGGAGATCATGGCGTATCGGTTGCGCAAAAAGGATGGCTGCACCGACCCATTCTCTCAACTGGCCTGGGTAAATACTCAGGGGGTCGTCACGAATTTCAACAGCACGCAATTC
>CAYQBV010000552.1:0-2300 GCA_964415705.1 uncultured Chthoniobacter sp.
TGGAATTGCCATCGCTCAACGGACAAAAGGTACGCTAGGGATAACAGGCTGATCGAGTCCAAGAGCTCATATCGACGACTCGGTTTGGCACCTCGATGTCGGCTCATCACATCCTGGGGCTGGAGAAGGTCCCAAGGGTCCGGCTGTTCGCCGGTTAAAGTGGTACGCGAGCTGGGTTCAGAACGTCGCGAGACAGTTCGGTCCTTATCCGCTGTGGGCGCAGGAAGAGTGAGGGGTTCAGACCTTAGTACGAGAGGACCGGGTCTGACGAACCGCTGGTGTTCCAGTTGTCCTGTCAAGGGCATTGCTGGGTAGCTATGTTCGGAAAGGATAAGCGCTGAAAGCATCTAAGCGCCAAGCCTCTCCCAAGATGACTCTTCCCCGAAGGATCGTGGCAGACTACCACGTTGATAGGCTTCCGGTGTAAGCAACGAGCGAAAGCATAGTTGTTCAGCTGAGAAGTACTAATATTCCGTTCGGCTTGGTCTTTTCCTTTTCCTTTATTGGAAAACGAAAATGACATTTTAAAAACTTAATGTAAAAGTTGTGCGAACCCTGTATGTAGATGTCAGAGAATCGTCGTTCTTTGATCGTATGATCGAGTAGTCAGCAGAAGTCTGGCGAATTTGAGGTATATCTTGCCAATCGGCGAGAGGCGGCCAAGTGATTTTACTTTGGGCCTTAAATTCGCTAGAGTTCTGGTGATCCTAGCGCAGTGGCACCACCCGTTCCCATTCCGAACACGGAAGTGAAACGCTGCAGCCCCGATGATAGTGCTTCTATAGGTTGCGCGAAAGTAGGAAATCGCCAGTATTGTGCCCCGTCTCTTGGATACAAGAGGCGGGGCTTTTTGTTTTATCTTCGGTTCTGCTGATACGCTGCAGGCAAACGCCGGAGCGCCTCTAGCAGCCTGTCGGACTTACCGTCCACGGTTTTTGCGGTTGGCGGGTTAAGAGGGTATGCCTGCCCGCTTCGTCAACATCGACCACGACACGCCGCTCTTACTGCCGCCGGATCTCCGGCAGTGGGTGCCGGCGGATCATCTCGTCCATTTCATCATGGATGCCGTCGGCGAGCTCGACCTGCGCGGCGTGCGGGTCAACGAGCGCGGCACCGGCGACGCGCAGTATCCGCCGCCCCTTTTGCTCGGGCTGCTCATCTACAGCTATGCCACGGGCGTCTTCGCCAGCCGACAGATCGAGGCGGCGACCCATGATCGCGTGGCCGTGCGGCTGCTCTGCGCCGACACCCATCCCGATCACGACACGATCTGCACTTTCCGCCGGGAAAATCGCGAATTGCTGGCACGCAGTTTCGCGCGGGTCATCGAGCTGAGCGCGCGCTGCGGGGTGCTCAAAGTGGGTGGCATCACCGTGGCCATCGACGGGACCAAAGTGCTGGCCAGCGCGAGCAAACACGCCGCCGTGAGCCACGGGCGGGCCGGGGAACTGATGCAGGAGCTGGACTTGGAAATCGAAGAGTTGCTGCGCAAAGCCGAGGACGCCGACCGCACTCCGCTCGACGACGGCCTGTCGATCCCCGAGGAAGTGCAGCGCCGCCAGGAACGCAAAGCGCAACTGGCCCGGGCGCGGGCCGAAATCGAAGCCCGTGCGCAAGCCCGCGCCGCGCTGGAGCGCCCTGAATACGAGCGTAAACTGGCCGCGCGCGACGCCACGCGAGCCGCCGGCAAAAAGCCGCGCGGCAAGGAACCGCAGCCCCCGAGCGCCGCGCCCGGTCGGAAGGACCAAGTCAATTTCACCGACCCGGAAAGCCGCATCATGCCGGTGAGCGGCGGCGGTTTCGAGCAAGGCTACAACGCGCCGGCGGCGGTGGAAGTGGACAGCCGGCTCATCGTCGGCCAGCGCGTGAGCGCCGCGCCCAATGACAAGGAACAACTCGTCCCGAGCCTCGCCGCCTTCGTCGCCGAGGCCGGCCCCGTGGCCGCAGTGCTCATCGACAGCGGCTTTGTCAGCGAGGCCGCCGTGCGCGCTGCGGAGAGCGCCGCCGACGGCCAGCCCAACGGCGTCCGCGTGCTCGCCGCCATGGGGCGCGAGCGGCACGGACGGCGCGTGGGAGATTTGGAAAAGAAAGCCGACCCACCCGACCCCGCCGCGCCGTGGGCCGAACACATGGCCCACCGCGTCGCCACCAAAGCCGGACGCGCCCGCTACAAGTTGCGGCAACAAACCGTCGAACCCATCTTCGGCATCCTCAAAGCGGCCGTCGGGTTCCGCGCCTTTCGCCGGCGCGGCTTGGCCGGCGCGGCCACCGAATGGACCTTGGTCACGCTGGCCTACAAC
>CAYQBV010000553.1:0-2297 GCA_964415705.1 uncultured Chthoniobacter sp.
CCCGCGGAGAAGCGCGCTCACCGGCCCACCTCCCCCGCCCCCCCCGGGCCTCGCCACCGTCGCGCCCGCACCCACCCCGGTGCCCGAGGGGCCGGCCTCCGCGCACTACGCCGTGAGCGGCGCGTGGGTTTGCCACGTGGGAAAAGTCCGCCGCGCCAATGAAGACGCCTGCCTCGCCGGGACGATCCTCTCCGATGACAGCCTCGACACGCCCGCCGCCGTCCGCGTGGCCCGCGGCCCGTGGATCGTCGCCGTTTCCGACGGCATCGGCGGGCACCGTGGCGGCGCGGAAGCCAGCCACACCGTGGTCAGCGCCCTCGCCGGCTGCAAGCGCGTCACGCCCCACAGCATCACCGATCTGCTCCACCGCCTGAACCGCCACCTCTGCGAGCGCGGGGCCAAGGACAGCGAACTCGCCGCCATGGGCGCCACCATCGCCGGGCTGGGCTGCGGCGGGCGCGGGCTCTTCGCCTTTCATATTGGCGACTCGCGGATTTACCGGTGGGAAAACGACGCGCTCGTGCAGCTCACGCGCGACGACTCCGAGGCCGAGGATCTCATCGACCTCGGCCTGCTCGAACGCACCGAAGGCAAGCGCCCCGGCTTTCTCCACGCCCTCACCCAGGCCATCGGCGGCCGCACCGTGGCGGAGGAAATCACCGTCCACATCCAGCCGCTCCGTGTTGCCCAATGCACCCGCTTCATCATTTGCAGCGACGGCCTCACCGACATGCTGGCCGCGGCGGAAATCGAGACCCTCGTCCGCGGCGAGCGCGCCGCCGCCGGGGTCGTGGCCGCGCTCTTCTCCGCCGCCATGGAGGCCGGCGGGCGCGACAATATCACCATCGCCGTGGTGGACGTGGAGCCCGCCTAGCGGATAAGTAGCGGGCACACCCGACCGCTTTGCCCGACGCCCCGCTCCATATCAAATCTCTCACGCTCGACGAACTCGGCGCCCGCCTCACCGCGCTCGGGCAGCCCGCGTATCGCGCCAAGCAGGTCATGCAGTGGCTCTACGCCAAACGCGCGCCGTCCTTTGCCGCCATGAGCGACCTCCCCGCCGCGCTGCGCACCCAGCTCGCCGCTGAGTTTGCCTTCGATGACCTCCAGCCCGTCCGCACCCTCGGCTCGAAGGACACCACCCTAAAATACCTCTTCCAGCTCGCCGACGGCGCGCTCATCGAATCAGTGCTCATCCCCGCGTCGCCCGCGCTTTACGGCGAAGCCAGCGACCGGCGCACGCTCTGCGTTTCCACCCAGGTCGGCTGCGCCTACGGCTGCAAATTCTGCGCGAGCGGGCTCGACGGCTGGAGCCGCAACCTCACCGCCGCCGAGATCGTCGGGCAGGTCCTCCGCGTCGAGGAGCTCAGCCGCGAGCGCATCAATAACATCGTCTTCATGGGCATGGGCGAGCCCCTCGCGAACTTCGCCCACCTCATGCGCGCCATCGGCATCATCAATGCCCCCTGGGGCGTCGGCCTCGGCGCGCGACACATCACCCTTTCCACCAGCGGCCTCGCCCCGCAGATCCGCGAACTCGCCGAGCAGCCCCTCCAGGTCCGCCTCGCCATCTCCCTCCACGGCGCCACCGATGAAGTCCGCTCCCAGATCATGCCCGTGAACCGCAAATACCCGCTCGCCGTGCTCCTTGAGGCCTGCGCCTTTTACACCCAGCGGAAAAAGCAGTGGCTCACCTTTGAATACATCCTCATCGCCGGCATCAACGACCGCCCCGAGGACGCCGCCGCCCTCGTCCGCGTGGCGCGCAAAGTGAAAGCCAAGATCAACTGCATCCCCTACAACCAGGTCGAAGGCCTCGACTGGCAGCGCCCCAGCCACGCCCGGCAGGACGCCTTCATGGCCGTGCTCACCGCCGCCCGCATCCCCGCCACCCTCCGCCGCGAAAAAGGCCACGACATCGCCGCCGCCTGCGGCCAGCTCCGGCGCCAGACCCTGCCCCCGGCCGCCACGCCCGCCCAACCCTGAGCGCTCCTCCCGCCCGCGCCCGCTCCGGCGCTCCTCGTTCCTCAAGCTCCAGCTTGGGAACGCACTTGTCCCCGAAGCTCTGCTTCGCACGGCGCGATCTGGCAATGGCCCCTCGCTTCCCAGCCACGCGGACGAAGCAGAGCTTCGAAGACATGGGCATTCCCAAGCAGGAGCTTGGGAACGAGAAGCCGTGGAGAAGCCGTGGAGAAGCCGTGGAGCAGCCATCCGGTCTGCTGGTCGGGCGGGGGCATTCGCCTCTCGTTCCCAAAGTTAGCGCAGCGCTTTGGGAACGCTCATCCCGGCGAGACTCC
>CAYQBV010000554.1:0-2293 GCA_964415705.1 uncultured Chthoniobacter sp.
CGCCAACGGGGCGGGCAGTGTGGCTCTCACCAAGACGGGCGCGGGCACCCTGACCCTCTCGAACTCCAATACGTATTCCGGTCAGACCACGGTGACGGCTGGCACGCTGAGCGTCGGCGCGACTGACGCGCTCGGCAGCGGCTCGACGGTGCTGGTCAACGGCGGCACGCTCGATCTATCGACTTTCGACAGCACGGTCGGCGCGGTCACGCTGAGCAGCGGCAGCATCGCCGGCTCGGGCAGCATCCTCACCGGCACGTCGTTCGCCGTGGAAAGCGGGACGATCAGCGCCCGGCTCGCGGGCTTTGGGGCGACGCTGACCAAGACGACGTCAGGCACGGTGACTCTTTCCGGCACGAACACCTTCACCGGCCAGATGAGCGTGCAAAACGGGGTGGTTTCCATCGCCACGATCAACAACGCCAGCACCAGCGGCGTGCTCGGCAACAGCGCGAGCGCCGTGATCCTCGGGAATACCGGCGCGCAAACCGGCACCCTGCGCTACACCGGAGCCAGCACCGGTATCAATAAGACCTTCACCATGGCCGCGGGCGGCACGGGGGCATTCCAAATCGATACGGCGGGTGCGACCCTGGAACTTACCGGTTTGATCGACGGCAGCGGCGCACTAAGCAAGACCGGCGCAGGCACATTGAAAATCTCCAACCTCAATACCTACAGCGGCGGAACGACGGCCAGCGCCGGTTCGCTCATCCTCGGCAACAAGAAGGGGTTTGGCACGGGCCCGGTGACGCTGGCTGGCGGCACGTTTTTCCAGACGAGCGGATTTGAGGGCAATGGCGCGTATTCGCCCAGCGATCCCAACGGGGCCTTGCCGAACGACTTCGTCCTCAGTGGCGGCAAAGTGACCCTGAACGTCGCCTTTGGCGGAGCCAATGACATTTGGATTAACACGGCGGTCTCGGGTGCCGGCGGAGTCGTGGTTACCGGCAGCGGGCGCGACTCAGGGCTGACCTTCTCGGGAGCCAAGACCTTTTCCGGTGGCGTGACCCTTGGCACGGTCGGCTCGTCCGGGGATACACCCAATGTCAGCATCGACGACAATGCGTCGTTGGGCGGGGGGATCCTGCGTTCCGAACTCAGTTCGTCCTCGGTTACGGCCGGAGCCTTGAGGATCAATACCAGCCTGTCCAACGTGGCCAACCAGATTGTCATGGCCTCGGGTGCCCGCATCGTGATTCGAACGCTGGGCAATAACGTGACCCTCAACGGCATCATTTCGGATGAAGGCAGCGGCGGCAATTTCCTCACCGCCGATTCGGGCACGGTGACCCTGGGCAACGCCAACACGTTCAAAGGCACGACGACCATCGCCAGTGGGGGCACTGTGGCTCTGGCGAATGCCTTGGCCTTGCAGAACAGTACGCTTAGTTACAGCACCGGCACCCTGACCTTCGGCACCGTCACCGCCGCGACGCTGGGTGGTCTGTCCGGGTCGCAAGGGATCGCACTGACCAATGGCTCGGTGCAAGCCGTGGCGCTGTCTGTGGGCAATAACAACGCGAGCACCACTTACTCCGGAACCTTCACCGACGGGGCCGCGGCCGGCGGCAGCGTGACGAAGACCGGCACCGGCACCATGACCCTTAGTGACAATGCCGCCCTCAGTCAGACCGGCGCGACGAATATCAACGGCGGCACCCTCCTGATGACTGGTGCGGCGCCCAACATCCCCACCTCCGCGGTCACCGTGAACAGCACCGGGACGCTCGCCGTTAACATTGCCAGCCCGCTGACGCTGAACAACGCCCTCACCGTCACTGGCACCGGTGCCTACCGGGTGCAGGTGGACAGCGCAGGCCCGGCTGTTGCCCAGGTCAATGGCAACCTGAACGTCACCGGCACACCGGTGCTCAAGCTCGCCGCCGGCGGGTCGGCGCCCACGGCAGGGACCTATACCATTTTGAACTACACCGGCACTCTGGTGAACAGCGCCGCGTGGAGTGTCGATGCCTCGCTGCTGAATTCCGCGGGCAGTCAGGTGTCGAACTGGACCGACGGAAACAGCACTTGGGCCACCGCCGCCAATTGGGACCAGCAAGGATGGAGCGGAAGCGTCGTTTACGACAACCCCAACAGCCGGGTGCAGCTCTCGGGACTGGCGATCGGCAATATCGCCCCCATCTTTTCGACCCTCGCGACCATCGCCCCGGCCAATCCGGCGGCGGTGACCGGCCCGGCTTCGGCGGCGACCGTCGCATCGTTAACCGTCGGGGACGGCGGGGCCAATGCCCCCTCCCTGTCCCTCCAGCCGGCCCCTCCGCTGACCGTA
>CAYQBV010000555.1:0-2277 GCA_964415705.1 uncultured Chthoniobacter sp.
TAGAGTGACCGGCCCACGTTCATCAGGCTCAGGAACTCATCACCACTTGCGCTGCCCGTGCCGGAGGGGCGCGAGCAACCGCAAAGGAGTGCCGTGACAGTGGCCACAATAATCAGGAGGAAGAAATCACGAGCGCGAACCAAAGTGTTCATTTGAAAGTGACGCTAACGGAGCTGAAACCGGCTGACAATAGCAAGGCGGGCGGGCGCTCCACACGCACAAGCAAGACAGCGCGCGCGGAGATGAACATCCGCGACCCTGGCCCATCCGATGGCCGGGGGAGAGACGTCCTCCGTCGGTCGTGGGCTCCAACCGCTCTGGAAACAGCGGGCGAAGGCCTAAATGGTTCCCTTTGTCGTCAGGTAACTACTCAGGTCGAAAGTGAGATCAGAATGGGGTGAATGGTGAGCGCGAAGATTTTTGCATTTTGCCCGGGACTCTCACTTTTCCATCTGTCATCCTGTCGGCGTGCAGGAAGCCGAGACCATTCAAGGCCGCCGGATTGGCGGGGTCGAGATCGACGAGATTCGTGGACTTATCGAGCAGAATCCGGGATGGCACCGACGACGGTTGTCGCAGGTCTTGGCCGAGCGTTGGCATTGGTATGCGGCCTCGGGCCAACTCAAAGACATGGCGGCGCGCACGCTGCTGCTCAAGCTCCACGAGCGAGGGCTCATCCTGCTGCCTGAACGTCGGCGGGCGCCCGTCACGCGCCGTTTGGATCCGGGTCCGGACCTGTTTGAGTGCGTGCCCCCGGTTTCGGTCATGGCGAGCTTGTCCTCCCTGCAGCCGCTGCAAATCCAGGTGGTTGGCCGCAAGGATGCGAACTACCGAAGGTTCCAGAGTTACCTGCGCCAACATCATTATCTGGGTCATCGCGGGCCGGTGGGTGAGAGCCTCGCGTATTTGATCCGCAGTGGCGCCGGGGTCGATCTGGCCTGTCTGCTTTTCGGCGCTGCAGCTTGGCAGTGCGCTGGACGGGATCGCTGGATCGGTTGGACGGCCGAGCAACGGGCGCAAGGCTTGCCCTTCATCGCCAACAACAGTCGTTTCCTCATCTTGCCTTCCGTCATCGTGCCGCAGTTGGCCAGTCATGTCCTGGCGCAAATTGCCCGGCGGATCGACCAAGACTGGCAGCAGCGCTACGGCCACCCTCTGCACCTGCTGGAGACCTTCGTGCAGCCGGACCGATTCCGAGGCACCTGCTACCAGGCGGCCAACTGGATCCACGTGGGCCAAACGACCGGGCGAACCCGCCAGAATCAGCGCCACCGGGATAATGCCGTGCATGCGCCGGTCAAAGACATTTACCTCTATCCGTTAACGGCCGATGCCCGCCACCATCTCTGCCGATAAGAGTCGCCAGGAGTTGCGGCACTGGTGCCAAGCCGATCCAGACGGCCTGGTCGACTACGCTTTGAACCTGCAGACGCAGTTGCGCCAGTTGCGGGACGCGGCCGCGCAAAACAGCCGCAACAGTTCGCGCCCCCCCTCCACGGACCGATCCGAGAAACCAAAGCCCAAGAGTTTGCGCCAGAAGTCCGGCCGCAAGACGGGCGGCCAACCCGGCCATCCCGGGCGCACCCTCCAACCCAGCGACACGCCCGCACACATCCAGATCCACCCGTGCCTGGAGTGTTCGTGCGGCCAGGATCTCTCCCAAGAGCCCGCTGTTGATTTTCAACGCCGCCAAGTTTTCGATTTGCCCTCTCTCCAGCTCGAATGCACCGAACATCGGGCGGAGATCAAGGAGTGCCCCTGTTGCCACCAAACCTCGGCGGCGACCTTTCCCGTCGGCGTCAAAGCTCCCGTCCAATACGGGAAAAACTTCCGCGCGCTGCTGGCCTACCTTTACGACGCCCAGGAAGGCGCCAGCCGGCGGATCCGTGAAATGTGCGCCGAGATGTTCGGCTACGCGGTCAGCGAAGCGACCTTGCAAGCCGCCCGTATGGAGCAGCACGCCGCGCTGGAACCCTATGAAAACCGGCTGCTGGAGATCCTGCCCAAAGAACCGGTGCTCCACGCCGACGAGACCAGCGTGCCCATCAACCAGGTCAACCATTGGTTGCATGTCCTGTGCACGCCGCTGCTGACCTTCTTCGCCATCCATCTCAAACGCGGCAAAGAGGCCATTGAAGCCATCGGGATCCTCCCCAAGTTCACGGGTTGGCTCATGCATGACTTTCTCTCCAGCTATTTGAGTTTCGAGAACTGCCTGCACACGTTCTGTAAAAGCCACCTGCTGCGCGAATTGGTCTTCCTCTTCGAGCAACATCA
>CAYQBV010000556.1:0-2272 GCA_964415705.1 uncultured Chthoniobacter sp.
GCATCAAGTCCCAGACACTCCCGCCGTCGCAGAACTCCATGATGAAGTAGAAGACTGCGCCCGATGCGCCGCTTTCGAGGACGCGGACGATGTTGGGATGACCGAGCTTGGCCGTGATCGCGGTCTCGCGTTTGAATTTGGCGATGGCCTCGTCGTCCGCATCCACGCGAGAAAGCATGACCTTCACCGCGACAATGCTGCCGTCGGCGCGTCGTGCGCGATAGACCGCGCCGAATCCACCGCGCCCGATCTCCGCTTCGATTTTGCAGCCGGGTATTTGGAGCTTCGGTTTCGCTGCCTGATCCGGTGAACCAAAAATGAGCTTGGCAAGCTGCTCCGGCGAAAGCAGGGAGATGTCCCCGAGTTGAGGATCAACACGGTGCCGGGGCGATTCCTTCGGCTGCTCAATGGAGACTTCCAATTCCGTCCGTCCCACTTTGATGCGGTCGCCGTGTTTGAGTGTGACCTCGGGGTAGCGCCGCTTGGCGCCCTGCTCGGGAGTCTCGCCTTTTTCCCGAGCCCCGAATTTCGCGCCATTGACATGCGTGCCGTTCAAGCTGCCGAGATCGCGCAGGCACGCTGCCGGTGGATTGACCTCAAGGATGAAGTGGTGCCGGGAAACCTGCGTGTCGTCCGGGATGCACGCATGGCAGTCGTCCATGCGTCCAAAGACGAAGGTATCGTGCTCGGTGAAGGTGAAGGTTTTTCCCTCGATGATCTTGAGTTGAACTTTGGCACTCATGGCGTTGGGGTGGCACTACGGAGAACGGGCGAAACCGTCAACCTGCCGGCTTGTCCCGGCGCACGGACTTCAAAAACCCCTTCGAGTCGATGCCGGAAAAGCCACGGGCTTCCAGCTTTTCACGCAGGCTTTGCAGGGCCGCGTGAGCAACCTTGTGGACGGCCTGTTTGCTGATACCCAGATCCGCTCCAATGTCGCTGTAGCTTTTTCCCTCTCGCAGTCCCACGAGCATCAATCGGGAACGTGGCGAGAGTTCCGCGAGCACCGCTTCCAGAATCCGGCGCGATTCCGCAGCACGCGCAGCCAGGGGCACATCTGCACCGGGATCGGCGTGGTCTTTTCGAGCCGAGGAACCGGTCGAGGCCGAGGTCGTCGGTTCTGCATCGAGTGAGAAATCGTGAACCCGCACGTAACGAAGCTGCCGTGTGAAAAAACTGTTGAGCGCATTTCGTATGGCGCGGCCGGCGTAGGCGGTGAACTGGCCTTTCGCGGGGTCGAATGCCCGTCCAGCGGCGGCGAGAGCGGTCTCCGCTTCGGCGATCACCTCGTCCATGCTCGCACAGGGAATGTTCGCGTATTCGTAGGCGATCATACGAGCGAGTCCGAGGTGCTGTTCAATGAGGTCGTCCGACATAATGTTTTTGAGCCGTGGAAAGGATGGTCTGCGTCATGGTATTCGGGAAGCGCAATCCCGCGCCGCCGCGCCACGGTTGACGATTTCGCGGCTGGTTCGTTTGGATGATTATGCAAACGACTCATCACACCGCCAGCCAACCTCCAGAATCAGCGCCGGAGCGCCAGCAATTCAAGACCCGCGAGCAGGAACTTTGTGAAACAGACCGAGCGGCGTGGGTTCAGGAGCACCTTGAATGGCCGATCCTTGGCGCGGTTTATCGCGAAGCCCAGAGCGCGCCGCGCCAGAACCCGGCGAGCCAAGTTTTTTTCGCGCATTACTTCGCGTTTTTCAGGGAAGCGGAACTGCTGGGATTGCCCGTCGAGGGAGATTTTTTAACCGAGTGGTTTGCGCTCGCTTTTGAAAGCGCCTACGACCTTGCGCGGCAAAACCGCGAGCAGGCGGAAGCCTGGCTTGATGAATTTTCCTCCGACCGGCAGCTTGCCGAGGGGAAATTGCGGACCTTCAAAAGCCAATCACAATGTCCGGATCAAGACGCCCATGATTTCGTCAAACTTGCCGTCCAAAGCGGCCATTTTCGCGGGCAGCTCGCGCCGGAAAACAAGGCGACCGTATCGTCCCTGATTTCCGGAGTTGAAGCCTTCTTTTGGACGGGGCTGCTCACTGCTACCGAAGCGCGCCATGACCCGGAGGCGTTGGATCTGGTGGAGTGGTTCGATAAAGCCAGCGACGCCGGGTGGAATGATGCGCGCTTCCACACGCAGTTGATCAGGAAGGCTCCTCGTGGCGGCAGGAAGTGGTCATCCGAATTTCTTAAACACCCGCTGCTGCGGATCGCGGAAGAAAAATACAAGGACAGCCCGCACTATCAGACCTGCGTCGATTTCTGCGAGCGC
>CAYQBV010000557.1:0-2269 GCA_964415705.1 uncultured Chthoniobacter sp.
ACTTAAGAACAAGCTGGGTGAGACCAAGGCATGGGCGAGTTCGGCCAATGCCAAATCCATGCAGGCGCACTTCCTGTGTCTGGCCCACAACCTGATGATCCTCTGCGAGGCGGAACTAGCCCAGGTCCACGGCGTGCGCAATGTAGCGGAACTCACCCGACGCGCGCACCGACTGGAGAAAGAAGAGCAGCGCCTGGCCAAGGAAAACCTCGTCCTGCCGCTGCTCGTGCGCACACTCCAGCGCCTCACCGTGCGCTCGGTGAAGTTCATCCGCTGGTTGCGGGTGCAACTCTTTCTCCGGCCTCACCACGAGCCTGCCATCGCCGCCCTGCGCCAGTTATATGCGGTTTTGTAGAGGAAATTTTGGACACCGTTGTTTTGTTTCAAAACCTCGCGCTCTTCCGCTCGTGAGCGAACTGTGCCCGCGTGTGCGCGGTGAATTCGATCAAACACTTCCCGCTCGACATCCGACCGCGAAAGCGCACCGTGCGTGACGTTGCTGCGGCGCTTCCGCATGGTGCGGGTGCGTGCGGCTTCGGAGAATTACCATGAAAACAAACCACGCACACAAACTTGGCATCACGCTCGCCGGAGTGCTGGCGCTAACGATCTGCCCTGCCCGCGTCCACGCGACTGCGATTGCCTATAATGTCACCGACCTTGGCGCAGGCGCGGACAGCAGTAGCAGCGGAATCAATAACCTCGGACAGATTGTAGGTCGTAACAGCGCCGGGCATGTGTTTCTTTACTCCGCTGGCGCTATATCCGACCTCGGCACGCTCGGGCTCCAAAGTAGTCCTGGTGCCATCAACGATTCCGGTCAAGTTGTTGGCGTATATCTCACGGCTGGGCCTGAGAACAGTTATTTCTCCCACGCGTTCCTCTACTCGGGGGGGGCGATGACCGCGTTGGGCACGCTTCCTGGCGGACTGCAAAGCGGCGCTCATGGTATCAACAACTCAGGACAAGTTGTGGGGTATTCATCGACGCCATACGGCCCATATTATGCGAATCATGCGTTCCTGTATTCAAATGGGGCAATGACCGACTTGGGCACTCTGCCCGACGGAAACACTAGCCAAGCGAACGCAATAAACTCTACCGGACAGGTCACAGGTAAGTCCAATCGCCCGCGCACTATAGGACACGCGTTCCTCTACTCGGCTGGGACGATGGCCGACTTGGGTGCGCTCTACGGCGGCTTTACCGGAGATGATAGCGCCGGCGGCGATATTAACGATGTTGGACAGGTTACCGGTGGCTCTAATGTGCCATTTGCTCAAGGAGAAAACATTAAAACGCATGCGTTTCTATATTCTGCTGGTTCGATGTCCGACTTGGGGACGCTTGGTGGCAGCAATTCATCTGGGATGAGCATCAACGAATCCGGAGTTGTGGTCGGCACTTCCCTAATCGCTGGTGACAGCAAGTGGCACGGTTTCATTTATCGGAACAATACGATGTATGATTTGAATGACCTCGTAGTGTCTGGCTCGGGTTTTACGGACATCTCCGACCCGCGCAGCATCAACGACTCCGGTCAGATCGCCGCAACCGGGTATATCAACGGTCAGAGACGTGCAATTCGCCTCGACCCAGTGGAGGTCACCCCCGAGCCGTCATCCCTCGCGCTGCTCGCCGTCGCCGCTGTCGGGCTGGCCTCGCGCCGAAATCGCCAAGCCCGCGCCTAACACGTTCCCTCCCGCTCCTTGCGCCTTCCGGGTGCCGCCCTTACGCCGCCTCCAGCGCCTCCGGATGATGCTTCGCCACCGCGAGCAGCCGCAGCGCCGCGCCACTCGGCTTGCGCGTCCCGTTTTCCCACGAGATCGCCGTCACCTTCGGCACGTTGAGCAGCGCGGCAAACTCCAGTTGCGTGCAGCCCAGCCGGGCGCGCAGCGCGCGGATTTCCTTTGCGGGCATGGCCTTCACCGGCGGCGGCAGCTTCACGGTGCGCTCGCGCGCCGGTTCGCGCCCGGCGGCGAAGCCTTCCACACGCGCCAGCAGTGCCCCGGCATCGAAGGCGATTTCGGTTTTTTTGGTCTTGGTTTTCATCGGTTGGGCGGCGGATGCCGCCCGCGCGCTGAAACACCGCGCGTTTCAGCGGGACCGGCACCGTCATGGCGCCGCTGCCTGCGCGCCCGACGCCCGGAGCTTGAGGAGCGAGAGCATTTCGGCCAGCTCGACCAGCCCCTCGGCCTCGCCGCGCTCCGCCGCCGTCAGGGACGTGCCTTGGTCCTTAAATCGATAATTGACCTGTCCCTTTATTCGC
>CAYQBV010000558.1:0-2263 GCA_964415705.1 uncultured Chthoniobacter sp.
CGCCCTCGACCCCGCCACCGCCTCCCTCTTCCCCGCCTCCTTCCAAGACTCCGAGGCCGGCCACATCCCGAACGGCTGGACTCTCCAGCCCGTCGGCGAAGTCGTCGATTGCGTCGGCGGCGGAACCCCGAGCACCGCTGAGCCGAAGTATTGGGAAGGCGGCACGCACCATTGGACGACACCGAAAGACTTCTCCTCGCTGCAAGCGCCCGTCCTCCTCGACACCGACCGCAAGCTCACCGACGCCGGCATTGCTAAAATTTCCTCCGGCCTGCTTCCCGCCGGAACGCTCCTGCTTTCCTCCCGCGCTCCCGTCGGCTACCTCGCCATCGCCGCTATGCCCGTCGCCATCAATCAGGGTTTCATCGCGCTGAAGTGTAACGAGCGCGCCTCAAACTTCTTCATACTGAACTGGTGCCAGACGAACATGGCCGAGATCGAAAGCCGCGCCACCGGCACCACCTTCGCCGAAATCAGCAAACAGAACTTCCGCCCGATTCGCGTCGTGCTGCCGCCGAAGGAACTCATGGCCGCCTTCACCGCCAAAGTCGCGCCGCTCTACGCCCAAATCACCGCCAACCTCCACCAATCCCGCACCCTCGCCACCCTGCGCGACACGCTGCTGCCGAAGTTGCTGAGCGGGGAGCTGAGCCTGCCTGCCGCGATGCTGGCGGCGCAGGCAGGCGTGGCGGGCTTCGAATCTCAACCGGAGGCCGTGACATGAATTCAACGCGCCTCCAACGGCGGCTTGAGCGGAAGCGTGGACCTCAACACGCCACGGGTGACGCTTAACTGTCGAAAGATAAAACGCCATACATGGCGTTTTATGTTGCTTTATTTGCTTAACACGCCACTTTAGGCGCGTATGAAGATCGCATCTCACATCACCGGTGAAGCACTGCTCAAGCTGCTGGGCGAGCGGCTGGCCCGGTTGCGCCTGACGAAGAATCTGACGCAGCAGCAGCTCGCGGAGCAAGCGGGGCTGGGCTTGCGCACGGTGCAACGGCTGGAGCTGGGGGCGGCGGCCACGCAGTTGTCGGGCTTTGTGCGGGTCTGCCGGGTGCTCGGTTTGGTGGAGCGGTTCGAGGCGCTCGTGCCGGAGGAGACCGCCAGCCCGATGGCGCAATTGAAACAGCAAGGCCGGAAGCGCCAGCGGGCCACCGGGAAAAAGACGGCGCAGGGGAAGCCGAAGCAATGGACGTGGGGTGAGCCGGCATGATCGCAAAGGTGCAGCTTTGGGGCCGGACCATCGGCGCGGTGTCGCTCGACGAAGGGCGGGACGTGGCGGCGTTCCAGTATGACGCGGACTTTGCGCGCAGCGGGATCGAGATTTCTCCGCTGGCGATGCCGTTGAGCGAGCGGGTGTATGAGTTTCCCGCGCTGCCGCGGAACACGTTTCACGGTCTGCCGGGGCTGCTGGCGGATTCGCTGCCGGACAAATTCGGCAATGCGCTGATCGATGCATGGCTGGCCACGCAGGGCCGGACGCCGGAGAGTTTCAATGCGGTGGAGCGCCTCTGCTACACGGGCACGCGCGGCATGGGCGCGCTGGAGTTTGCCCCGGTGCTCGGGCCGAAGCCGCGCAAGGCGTCGAAGATCGAAGTGGACGCGCTGGTGCGGCTGGCGGGCGAGGTGTTGACGCATCGCGGCGATTTGCAGGGACACTTTCACGAAGCCGGCCAGGAGAAGGCGCTGCGCGACATCCTGAGCGTGGGCACGTCCGCCGGTGGGGCGCGGGCGAAGGCGGTGATCGCGTGGAATCGCGCGACGAACGAGGTGCGCTCGGGCCAGATCGCGGCGGGCGATGGGTTCGAATACTGGCTGCTGAAATTCGACGGCGTGGCGGGCAACAAGGACAAGGAACTGGAAGACCCGAAGGGCTACGGAGCCATCGAGTTTGCGTATCACCTGATGGCGCAGGCGGCAGGCATCACCATGAGCGAATGCCGGCTGCTGGAGGAAAATGGGCGGCGGCATTTCATGACCCGGCGTTTTGACCGGCTGGCGGGTGGGGCGAAGCAGCACATGCAGTCGCTCTGCGCGCTGGCCCATTTCGATTTCAACCAAGCCGGGGCGTATGCCTACGAGCAGGCGCTGCTGACGATCCGCCAGTTGAAGCTGCCAATGGCCGCCGTTGAGGAGCAGTTCCGGCGGATGATCTTCAACATCGTGGCGCGGAATCAGGACGACCACGTGAAGAACATCGCCTTCCTGATGAACCAGCAGGGCGAGTGGTCGCTCGCGCCGGCCTTTGACGTGACCT
>CAYQBV010000559.1:0-2243 GCA_964415705.1 uncultured Chthoniobacter sp.
ACTATCCGCGCAACGACGACGCGCTGCTCTGCGATCTCACCGCCGGGCAGGTGAAACTTCTCGCGCGCTCCGGCACGACCGGCACCGCCCCGCCGGTCACGCTCTCGGCGACGGGCGCGTTTTCCAACCTCACGACGCTCACGCCGCACGCGGGCCTGGTGGGCTACGCGCCGAACGTGAATTTCTGGAGCGACCACGCGGTGAAGTCGCGGTGGTTCGCGATCAAAAATCTGACGGACACCGTGGGCTTCAGCGCGGATGGAAACTGGACGCTGCCGACGGGCATGGTGTGGGTGAAACATTTCGACATCGATCTGGAACGCGGCAACGCCGCAACCCGGCGGCGACTGGAGACGCGGTTCCTCGTGAAAACGGCGACCGACATTTACGGGCTGAGCTACCAGTGGAACAACCTCCAGAGCGGCGCGCAGACCGACGCCACGCTCGTGGCCGAGGACGGCGCGAACCTCGTGCTCAATCTCACCGTCGGCGGCTCGCCGGCCCCGCAGACATGGCGTTTTCCCAGCCGCACCGAGTGCCGCATCTGCCACACTGCGGTCGGCGGCCACGCCCTCAGCTTCCACACGCGGCAGATGAATCGCCCCCAGCTTTTCGGCGCGCAGACGCTGAACCAGCTCAGCGCGCTGAGCGGCGCAGGCTACTTCACCGCCCCGGTCACCGGCGTGAATTCGCTGCCCGCTTTCGCCGCCGGGGACGACGCGACCGCGTCGCTCGAATGGCGCGTGCGCTCGTATCTCGCGGTCAATTGCGTGCAGTGCCACCAGCCCGGCGGCGCCACCGTCGGCAACTGGGATGCCCGCGCGACCACGCCGACCGACGCGGCGAATCTCATCGGCGGCCTGCTCGTGAACGACGGCGGCGATCCCGCCAACCGCTGGTGCCTCGCCGGCAACACCCCGCAGTCCATGATCCTGAAACGCCTCGCCGGCACCGGCGTCCCGCGCATGCCGCCACTCGGGACGAACGAGCGCGACCTCGCCGCCGAGACGCTGCTCACGAACTGGATCAACACCGCGCTGCCCTCACGGAAAACTTTCGCCCAGTGGCAGACGACGCACTTTGGCAGCACCAGCCTCCCGACGGCGCAACCCACCGCCAACCCCGACGGCGACGGCCAGCGCAACGACCTCGAATTTCTCCTCGGCGAAAGCCCGCTGCTCAACAACCCACCCTACCTCCCGCTGCCCAGCGCCGCGGGCGCGACGTTCTCGCTGACCTTCGAGCATCCCGCCAACCGCTCCGTGCTCATCGAGACGACCACTGACCTGCAATCGTGGTCGCTCTGGAACGTCCCCGGCAACGCCCCGATCTTCCCCGCCACCACGCAAACCCGCGTGCTGACCGCACCGCTCGACGTGCCGAACCGCTACTTCCGCCTGCGCCTTGCGACGCCCTGAGCGCCGGAGCGGATCAGTTGCTTGCGGATGCCTTTCGGGCTCGCACCAGCGCCATTCGAGGACGCGCGCCGATGCGTCTCGTGCTCTCCGTCCTCGGCCTCTTACTCGTCGGTGCCTTCATTGACGTTCGCTTCCTCAGCGGTGCCATTTGTTACGGCAGCGGAGCGATCATCTCCGCTGCTCTTGCGCTTGCGATCGGCGGCGTCAGCTTCGTCACCTTTGTTCGGAGCGTCGCACACTTGCTCACCGGAGAGACCCATGGCTCGGTCGATTGATTTACTCCAACCGTCGCCCAACCAAGCTGAGCGAACTGCCCCGCGCGTCGCGCCGGCTGTTCTGCCGCCTTCGCCCGCGCAGCGGTCGCGCCAGCCTCCGCCCCCGCTGAGCTTGGGGTCATTCGGCGTCGCTCGCGCGTTATGACTTGGCGGCCAGTAACCGAGGAAGAACTGCACGACATGCTCAACTCAGCATGGCAGCGGATGTCGCTTCCGCAGCGACGCCTTTGGGAGGCTATCCGCATCGAACCGCAGAAGTGGGCGTCGTGAACACGTTCCGGCTGTTTCGCATCACGATCATCAACGCCGTGAAATACGTGACCAGCGTCTCCGACTACGAACGGCGCATCAATTCCGCCATCAGCATCCAGGCGGGCAAGATGCGGCGGCAGGCAGAGTTCCTTTTGACACGCGCTCTCCGGCGAGCGGGCTGGAAGTAGGCGTGCTGCCGCCGGTCCTCACAGCGTCACCGCCTGCAATCCAAACGCAGGCGCGGCGGCGATCATGTGTCGGTCGCTCGTGTGGAGCGTCGTGCATCCTTCCTCAGCCG
>CAYQBV010000560.1:0-2242 GCA_964415705.1 uncultured Chthoniobacter sp.
CCCACGTCCCCCGCGACGAAATGATCGCCGGCGCGCGTTGCCTCAACCCCGGCTGCATCACCCGCCCCAACTGCGGCGCGCCCGCGAGCTACGCGTGGCTGGAACTGGAGCGGGGCCAGTCGGTCGGGTGGAGAATCGTGCGCGTCTGAATCGCGGCCAGCCCGCTTTGCGCCTCGCGGAACTTTTCCGCTGACCGCCCCGCCCTCCCGTGTATGCTGCGCGCCCACAAACCGCCATGGATCCGCTCATTATCCTGCTCCGCCGCAACGCCCGCACCTCCGTGGAGGATCTGGCGAAGGAACTCAGCCTCACCCCGGCGGTGGTGGCTGAACGCCTCACGCAGCTCGAAGCCGACGGCATCGTCCTCGGCTACCAGCCCATCGTGGATCAGCAGAAAGTGCAGGCCGGCCTCGTCACGGCGGTCGTCGAAGTGCGGATCACGCCGGAGCGCGGCGGCGGCTTTGACCGGCTCGCCGGGCGCATCGCAAACTTCGCCGAGGTCCAAAGCTGCTACCTGATCAGCGGCGGCTACGACCTGCTCGTGGTGGTGGAAGGCAACACGCTCCAGGACATCGCGGCGTTCATCTCGGAAAAGCTCAGCACCATCAAAGGCGTGATCTCCACGGCCACGCGCTTCCGCTTGAAGACCTACAAGGAAAACGGCGTCTCGCTGCTGCGCGAGGCGAAACCCCAGCGCCTGGCCGTCACGCCATGAACGGATTTCAGATTTCAGATTTCAGATTTCAGATTTTCGCGCGAGCTCGCTAGCCGCCGGCTTCAGTTTCTCGGCGGGTGCTTTTCTGCACCTTCGGAAACAAAAGTCGACGGCATTTTCATCGCTCCGCAAATCCTCAATCCCAAATCTTAAATCCTAAATTTTTCCCATGCTTCTCCACAAACACATCGCCACCCACGTGCGCGACATTCCCAAGTCCGGCATCCGCGAGTTCTTCGACATCGTGGCGCAGGAAAAAGAGGTCATCTCGCTCGGGGTGGGCGAGCCCGACTTCGACACCCCGTGGCACATCCGCGAGGCGGCCATCTATTCGCTCGAACACGGGCGCACGCACTACACCTCAAACCTCGGCCTGCCCGAGCTGCGCACCTCGATCTGCAAATACGTCCACCAGCATTTCGGCGTGGCCTACGACCCGCGCACCGAGGTCATCATCACGGTCGGCGTGAGCGAGGCCATCGACCTCGCGCTACGCGCCCTGATCAACCCCGGCGACGAGGTCCTTTACCACGAGCCCTGCTACGTGAGCTACGCGCCGAGCGTGACCATGGCGCACGGCATCGCCGTGGCCATCCCCACGCGGGCGGAGGAAAATTTCCGGCTCACCGCCGAGGCGCTCGCGGAGAAAATCACGCCGCGCTCAAAGGTGCTGATGCTCAACTTTCCCTGCAACCCGACCGGCGCCACGCAATCGCGCGCGGAGCTGGAGAAGATCGCGCGGCTCTGCATCGACCACGATCTCATCGTGCTGACCGATGAGATCTACAGCGAACTGACCTACGACGGCGCGGAGCACGTGAGCATCGCCTCGCTGCCCGGCATGCGGGAGCGCTGCGTATTTTTGCACGGCTTTTCCAAGGCGTTCGCCATGACCGGATTCCGCATCGGCTACGCCTGCGCGCCCGCCGCGCTGACCGACGCGATGATGAAAATCCACCAGTACGCGATCCTCTGCGCCAACACCATGGCCCAGGACGCCGCCATCGAGGCGCTGGAAAACGGCGCGCGAGCCGTGGAAGCCATGCGCCGCGAATACGAAACGCGCCGCAACTACATCGTCGCCGCGTTCAACGAACTCGGGCTCGAATGTTTCAAACCCGTTGGCTCCTTCTACATCTTCCCGAAGATCACCACCTCCGGCCTGACCAGCCGCGAGTTTTCGCTCGGCCTGCTGGAGAAAAAGAAAGTCGCCTGCGTCCCCGGCCCAGCCTTCGGCGCGAGCGGCGAAGGCTTCGTCCGTTGCTGCTACGCCACCAGCCTCGAGCAGATCAAGGTGGCGATGGAACGCATCGGTGAGTTTCTCGGCGAGGTGAAGAGATAGAGCGTCCCTCCGCAGTTTCGTAAAAAAATTTTGCGCCGTCTGCCGAAACGCTCCGCGCTTTCCTCAGCCGTCGCGCTTGTCGCTAAAGCGCCATGTCGCCCTGCGGCGGCGACGGTATCCGTCGCAAACGACACTCGATCCGCCCCACACCGCCTCACGCTCACTTCGTTCGCAGCGGCGGCGAC
>CAYQBV010000561.1:0-2228 GCA_964415705.1 uncultured Chthoniobacter sp.
CATGGGTCCCGACGTTTCCGACTGCGGCAAGCGACCGGATCGTGTCCTGATCCTTAAGGCTTCTGCTCTGGGCCGTGTACCAGCGGGAATCCTCCCCAGCGGCTCCGCTGCCTTTTTCATTAGATCCTGTGCCAGTTCCTTTTTTAGTAAAGTAAAGCGCTTCGCCAAACTCCGGCATGGGCACCGTTTGATCCGGAAAATTGAAAGTGATGGTTTGGATCACTGGTTCGTTCGTGGAATTGGTCGGAGTGGCTTTGGCGGGAGCAGTGATTTTCACCTTCACGGTCCCTCCAATGTGCAAGGTGCTGCCACCGCCGGCGATCATTTCGGCATTTGGCGGCACGGAATCCGTCGGCGAGGGCATGGGCGTGGCATGATTGAGTTCCGATAGCATGACCCAACCAATTGTCCCTCCCACCTTCGAGTCGAAACTCCGCGGTTTGCCAACCCGGCCGACGTCGTAGATCGTGGGCTGTGTCTTAAAACTCGACCCGCTGAAATCTTGAAACACCTTTTTGGAGTTCACCGTGATATTGATCTCCTCAAAGGTTACTCGAAGGTCATTGGCTAGCGCCGGGAACCCGGCCATGGGGCAGAAAAACTTTGGCAGCAGCACGACTTGCAGTTTCTGTGGTGGTGGCTCGGCGGGATCCTTTTTCAGGATCACAAGCGCGAGTTCTGATATGGTGGCAATGCGCCCCATGCCTCGGGTGTCGTAACCGTCCAGATTAATCTTGATCGGCACCACTTGGCCCAAGGTGGACTGGGTCACTGCGGGAGCGGGATTGCGCGGAAAGTAGGTTGCCGGTCCGGCGGCTTTCGACTGCGTGTAGGACGAATTCGGCACTCCCGGGTCGGAGTTGTCTGCCAGGTTCGTGCAGCGAATGTAGTCGAATATCTCCGTCAAAATCTGCGCGCGATCTCCTTGGGCATATTTTGCTTTGAAGGTCTTCGTCTCTGCACCGGTGGTATCCCATCCGGGAATTTCCCTTTCCGTGAGCCCCTTGAGGTATTCCATCAATTCCTTGTTGCGCGGCTTGCTGGTGATCGGATCGACGAGTCCGTAGTCCGCCGTGGCACTGTCACCATTCTGGCGGGTAAAGTAGAACGGCAAAGAAGTATTGCTGGTTTTCGGCCCTACCGTGGAACAAAAGGCAATGAGTTTGTCGAACGCCGTCCTCCGGTTGTCGAGCAACTGTTCCGGCCACATGGAAATCCTGGGCAGATTGAAGAGATTTTGCTCCGGAGCCTTGCTGTTCGCCGTCAGGAAGAACCTCGTCATCTCCAGCATCTCCCTCGTGGTGTCGCGCTTGTTCGCCTGCGGGCTCAGACTCCAGGCGTTGCGCGTTGTCGTCCCAAAATTCGGGTTGAAAAGGAATTCGTCGATCGAAGCATACAAGCGGTCGCTGTCTGGCGTGACGATATTCACTGTTGTATCACCCGAGCCGCCACCCGCACGCACCTCGCCGCCCTTGGACGAATTGTCGCGCAAGACATTGGTCAGGTCGTTATCCCCGTTGCCATACTCCCCACCGGAAACCCGCGGGACGAGTTTGTTGATTTCCTCGATGAGCATCGCGCGATCGTCACCGATACCGATCTTACGCTTGAGTTGTTGGCCAAAGATGGGCGAAAGGCACGTCGTGGCCGGATGCCCTGGATAACGCTGATACTCCTTCTGCGCCCCCTGCCGCTCGGCCAGGTCCCATTCAAAAACGGAATCATTGAGGGATTTGTATCCAGAGACTGCCCCGGTGAGTCCCGGTTGGCCGTTCGCCACGGGCGTATCCCAGTAGGTGCCCTTCGACGCGGTGTTGATGTTCACCTTCGCCGTCTCATCGTCGGTCCAAAACGCCACCCGCCCCACCACGGTGTTCGCCTCCCCCTGCGCCGTCTTCTGCTTCTCCGGGAGCACCACCACCTCGACGTCTCCCTTCGTCCCCGAGGCCTTCGCCGGCACCAGCGTCCCGTCTTTCAAAATGTACAACCACTTCACCGGCATCGTCACCTGCCGGTCCTTATACTCCTCCACCTTAAACCCCTCAATGTCCGCCGGTGTCGCATTGTCGATCTTTCCGTGCAATGACATCTGCCCCGTGCTCACTCCCTGCTCGGTCACCTCGGCGATGTGGTTGCCGTCAAAAATCGGGTAGATCTTCAGCTTCTTGCTCGCGTCCCGCCAGTCCGCACGCCCCAGATCAATCCCCGGCTGGTTCATGTCCACCCAC
>CAYQBV010000562.1:0-2212 GCA_964415705.1 uncultured Chthoniobacter sp.
GGCCGCGCAGACCGATCTGGTCGAAGTCCTCGGCCAGTTCGATCCGAAGCTCGTGCAGATGTGCCCGGCCGGCGACCGCGCCGAAGACTGAAACCGCGGAGGCGGGACGTGCAACGTTCCGCCTCCGCATCACTCTCTCCATTCACTTTTCCAATGAACGACATCCTCAACAAATCGACCGTCCTGGTGCTGGACCGCAACTGGCAGGCGATCCATGTGAAGACGCCCGCCGCGGCGTGTCTTTGACATGCAGCGGCTCGCATGGCGTCCACACCTGACTACTCCATTGGATTCACCCGTGGTTGCTCGCCCGTCCACGAGTTCAAATTCTAATCCTCATGGGCTCGATTCCAGATGAGCAGATTCCCGAGGTGCGAATTATTCCGCCGGCACTCCATCGGACCGGTATGCCCTGCGTGCGGTTCCCGCCTTAAAAAGGGAGATCCCGCTGGTTGCTTTGCACAGGCTTCCTTCGGCCTTTCGGAGACGCCGACCAACTGGAAATCATGGCTTCCATCTGCCGCAACTCCCTGGCGTTCCACTCGAGTTTCGATTCCAGTTCACCCCGAACCCGCTCGGCCAGCGCCGAGCGATCCTGTTGCCGGCCAAAGTTCCAGGCCGGATCACGCTTGGCGTCGCGCAGGTTGCACTGGAGGGCGTTGAACGAGCGGCGCAGTTCTCTCAGCACCGACCGCATCTGAGAAAGGCTGGTGTGGTCGCCCGTCTCGTTGGCCTGCATGTCTGTCATGGCCAGCAGCATTTCGAGCCGCTCCACATTGCCCGCACTGTAGGCTTCCTGGACCTCGTGCCAGAGCGCCGACACTCCCACATCGCCATCGCCCTTGGTATCCGGATGCAGGCGGCGGACGAGCCGCCGGTAGAGTTCCTTCACCCGGCTCTGCGGGGGCGGCGTCGGTGGTGTGGCGGCCGGCGGCGGTGGCGGGCGCTCCTGGCCCAGCACGTTTGCCTTAAAGTCGGTGAACATCTGCTCATACTTCCGGTCGCTCATGCGGTCGGGATTCATGCCCATGACAACGCGCACAAAATCCTCGAACAGCAGCTCCTGCTCAATCTCGGGAATGTCGTCGAAAGGGCTGGCTCCAAACCCGTCATCCCCCTGCCCCGGCGGAGGCGACTGGCGGCCCTGCGGATCGGCCTCCGGCGGATCGTCACGGCGGCGCTGCACCCTCGCGTAGGCGGTCCGCGGGTTGCGGGCTCCGCCAAAAAACATTTCCGCCTCCACCTCGCGCACCAACATTTCCTTCTCGCGGACCAGCGCCTCGATCTCCCGCAGCCGGCTCAACTGTGCGCCGAAAGTCGAGGCCATCCAGCGGTCAAAGACGGCCTTGTCCTCACTCATGAACCGCTTCCACTCCGCCTTCGCCTTCTCCAGCCGTGCCATCTGCTTGCTGCATTCCGACCCCGCCCGGCGGCGCAGCGGCTCCTGATCGAGCAGCACAACCTGCCGGTCTTTGACGTGTTGGCGAACCTCAGCCCTTTTGACGGCGGCGCGGCTCGTGCCCTTGCTGGATTTCATCGGGGAAAGATAGCTGGGTGCCGCGAAAACTGCGAGGGCTTCGTTGCCGATTTTCCGCCAGGCGATCAGTCGCGGAGATATTTTCAGAAAGCCCACCCATAGGAGCGCGGTTGTCTGTCCTCGCGCCAGATAGTGGGCGGGTGAACTCCGCCGCCCGCCCCCAGACCGGATCTGCAAGCAGCTTACGCACAGGCCTTAGGAGCTATTCCAAAATCTTGCGTATTACATAAGGGGAACATGATTGCCTGGCCTGCCCCCGAAGTTTGAGCCACTCGCTATGAGAGATTTGGTTGGTTGTCGGGTGATGGGGAGGGCGCTGCCTTGCGGCGGCTGGAGCGTAGCGGAAGCCGCCGCAAGGCAGCGCTGCGCGAATTCTGCCGGGGGTTGGTAGTCCAACGCGGAGTGCAACCGATGATGGTTGTAGCCGTGGCGGGCTCTTTGCCGAGCACTTTGGCTTCCAGCAGCGAGCCAAAGCTTTCGCGGTTGAGGAACTCGTCCCAAAAGCGGCTGTTGAAGCTCTCGCTGTAAGAGTTCTCCCACGGACTACCGGGCGCGATGTAGAGGGTCTCGAACCCACGCTCGCGAATCCAGGTTTGCACGGCCGCCGCGATGAACTCAGGGCCGTTGTCGCTCCGGATAAAGTCCGGCGCCGTCCCGCGCTCGGCCACGGCGGCG
>CAYQBV010000563.1:0-2208 GCA_964415705.1 uncultured Chthoniobacter sp.
GGCCGACCCCCCCGGCCACTCGTCTGCCGAAGAGCCCCACCGGCATCCAGGGTCTCGATGAAATCACCGGCGGCGGTTTGCCGCGCGGTCGGCCCACGCTGGTCTGCGGCGGCGCGGGCTGCGGCAAGACGCTGCTCGCGGCGGAATTCCTTGTGCGCGGCGCAGCGCAGTTTGATGAGCCGGGCGTGCTGATGGCCTTCGAGGAAACGGAGAAGGAATTGAAGGCCAACGTCGCGTCGCTCGGATTCGATCTGGAAGGTTTGGTCCGGCGCAAAAAGATCGTGGTGGATTACGTCCACATCGAGCGCAGCGAATTCCAGGAGAGCGGCGAGTATGACTTGGAGGGGATTTTCGTCCGGCTCGGCCACGCGATTGATTCCATCGGGGCCAAGCGCGTGGTGCTCGACACGCTGGAAGTGCTCTTCGCCAGCCTGCCGAACGAAGCCATTCTGCGCAGCGAATTGCGCCGGCTCTTCCGCTGGCTCAAGGAGAAGGGCGTCACCGCCGTCATCACCGCCGAGCGCGGACGCGAACAGCTCACGCGGCACGGCTTAGAGGAATACGTGTCCGACTGCGTCATCGTGCTCGACCATCGCGTCAGCGATCAGATTGCCACGCGGCATTTGCGAGTGGTCAAATATCGCGGCGGCATGCATGGCACGAACGAGTTTCCGTTTCTCATCGGTGCCGACGGCATCAGCGTCCTGCCCATCACGTCGCTCTCGCTGAACCATCAGGTCTCGCGCGAGCGGATCGCCACCGGCATTCCCCGGCTCGACAAGATGCTGGGTGGACGGGGCTTTTTTCGTGGCAGCAGCATCCTGCTCACGGGCACGGCCGGCACCGGCAAGACGATCATCTCCTCCAATTTCGCCCACGCCGCCGCCCGGCGCGGCGAGCGCGTGATGTTCTTCTCCTTCGAGGAATCGCCCAATCAGATCATGCGCAACATGCACTCCATCGGGCTGCACTTGGAGCCCATGGTGAAGCGCGGCCTGCTGCGGTTCCACTCGGCGCGCCCTTCGCTCTGCGGCCTGGAAATGCACTTGGCCACCATGTTCAAGGAAATCGCCGCGTTCCAACCGCACGTCGTCATCATCGATCCCATCACCAGCCTGATGGATTTGGGCACGGTTTCCGAAGGCAAGGGAATGGTGACGCGGCTGATCGACTACCTTAAGGCCACCCAGATCACGACGCTCTTCACCAGCCTCACGCAGGGCGGTCACGCGCTGCAGCAAAGCGAGGGCGGCATGTCCTCGCTCATGGATTCCTGGTTGTTGCTCGAGGACTTTGAAGGCAACGGCGAACGCAACCGCGTCTTCTACGTGCTCAAGGCGCGCGGCATGGCGCACTCCAACCAGATCCGCGAGTTCCTGATCTCGGACCACGGCATTGACATCGTGGACGCCTACATCGGCGCGAGCGGCGTGTTGACCGGTTCCGCCCGCGCAGCGCAAGGCGCACTCGAAAAAGCCGCGGTGCTCGCCGGCCAGCAGGAAGCCGCCCAGCTCAAACGAGAAGTGGAGCGCAAGCGCAAGGCACTCGACCGGCAAATCAGGGACCTCCGTTCTGACTATGAAGGTGAAGCATTGGAACTGCGGCGTATCGCCGAACAAGTCGGCACCCGCACGCTCTTGCTCAACACCGAGCAGGCGGAGTTCGGCCGCTTGCGTCAGGCGGACATCAAGCTGGGCTCCGTCTCGCCGAACAAAGCCAAAGCGGGAAGGAGGCTCCAGTGAAAACCAAAACGGTGAAACAAAGTGCCGCCGCCGCGCCGCGCCGAAATGAAAAGGGGAGCGCGCCCGCCTCGGGCGCAGTTTTCCGCGCCCTCGCGGAAAACCCGGGCGCACCGAAGCGATCCAAGCGCCCGGGTCAACGTCGCGCGTCGGAGGCTGGCCGCGAGGCGCGTCCCGCAACGCCTGGGGCGGGCGTGCTCCCCGGCGGCCCGCTCTGGCAACTGCGCCTTTATGTGGCCGGCCAGACGCCCAAGTCGCTGACCGCGTTCGCGAACTTGAAACAGTTTTGCGAAAGCTACCTCCGAGGCCGCTATCGCATCACGGTCATCGATCTGGTGAAGCAGCCCCAGCTCGCCAAGGGCGACCAGATTCTGGCGATCCCCACCGTGTGCGCCAATTGCCGAAGCCCGTGCGGACCCTCATCGGCACTCTTTCCGACACCGCGCGCGTGCTTGTCGGCCTGGATTTG
>CAYQBV010000564.1:0-2206 GCA_964415705.1 uncultured Chthoniobacter sp.
GCCGCGCAGCGCGCGCAGGAGTTCCGCGACCACGGTGGGATGTTCGCGGATGATTTCGAGCAGATCGCTCGAAACCTTCCCGGCCAGCGCGAGCAGCGCATCGGGGTTTTCGCCCAGTTCCTCGGCCAGCCGGCGGATGGTCCCTTCGCCCGGAGGCGGCTCCTCCCCGCGCTCGATCTTGCTCAGGTAGGAAGGCTCGATGCCCACGCGCCCGGCAACTTTCCGCAGGGAGAAGGTGGGATCGTTCTCCACCTGGGCCATCCGTCTGGCCCGCAAGGTTTCACCGAAAGATAGATCGTCGCTCATGGTGTGGCGCGAATACTACACAGGCGAGTTGCTTAGTCAAGCCGCCGGGTTTCACCGTCCTTGCCAAGTTGAGGACTTGGCAACGCCGGATTTGCGCGGGCAATGAAGCGGAGCGACATCGCCTGCCGCAGGCAGCCCGAAGGGTGGCCGTGACGACGGCCAGCAACCTGAGCTTCGTGGTGAAGGGCGGGACGGCCTGGAGCCAGTGCGGCGGCGCGTGAACCCGAAATGCACCACTGCCGGAAACCACAGATGGCGCAGATTCATCCATTGATCCGCGGTCAGTGGAAAAAGGACCATGACTGGTGGCCAAAACTAAAGTCGAAACCGCAACCGGAGCGCATCGTCCACTTTCTGCATCTCGGCGGGCGTCAACGCGCCGAGCCGGCGCATTAGCTTCGCTCCGGAGATGGTCTGCACCTGCTGGAGGTGAAAGGCGCCGGGCTGGAGGAAAGGCTTGGGAATCCCGAGTTCCCAGCGATTGCCGCGCAGCGCGGTGGTGTGCAAGAGCACGGTGAACAGGTCGAGCTGATCGTCCGCCGGTTCTCCGGTGAGCAGCAGCGCGGGACGAATTTTGGCGGCGATGCCAAAATCAATCTGCCAGATTTCTCCGCGTGCAGCGCGCACCGTCCCCGGCCTCCATCTGGTCGAGGAGCTGTGCGCCTTGCAGAGCCGCCGCATCGCAAAGGGAAACGCCTTCGTTCTCCTCGCTGATTTCGATGAGCTTCCGACGGACGGCCAGCAAGTCCGCGGGAGTCAGCTTCGGAAGTTCATCAATGATCTGCATGACGCTCATGGGGCGGACGGTAGCACCCGCACCGCTTTCGTCACGCTGGTTCTGCGACTGACGCGGTGCATGACTCAACGGTTGCCGGTGGCTCCCGATTCGGGCATCTTCCGCCCATGAGCACGCTCACCGAAATCGAAAACGCCGTGGAACGCCTTCCCGCGCGCCAGAAGGAGGAACTCCTGGCCTTTCTCGCCAAGCAACTCGGACGGGCTCCGGCAGCGCCCACGAGGACGAGGCGCGGCCTGAAGGCAGCGGGGCGCCCGGCGCTCGAAGGTCTGCCGGCGGATTTGTCCATTGGAACGAAAGAGCGGGTGCGCGCACTGATCGCCAAGCGCCATGCCGCAAGTCGCTGACACGGGTTTTCTGGTCGCGTATTGGAGCAAGGCGGACGCGCATCATCGCTGGGCGCGAAGTCTGACCGTCACCGCCCCGCTGCGGACGTGCGAGGCCGTCCTGACCGAAGCGGCCTACCTGCTCGGCACGCCGGAACCGCTGCTCCAAATGCTCGTGGACGGCGATCTCACCGCGGATTTCCACGCGGAAACGCACGCCGCCGACCTGCTCCGCTGGCTGGAGAAGTTTGCGGACCTCGATCCCGGTTTCGCCGATGCCTGTGTCGTGAAGCTCGGCGAACTGCATCCGCGCGCGGAGATCCTGACCACGGATCGCCGGGATTTCACCCCCTACCGCATCCTCGCGGGGAAGCCTCTGCGCTGCGTCTTTCCGCCGGTGTGAGTGAACCACTCCGCGTGGTGGATGCGCCGAGCGGCAGGGCGACGAATTGTCGGATGAGCCCTGCGCCGACGGAGAAGCCATCGAGCCACGGTCGGCCGGGGACGACGACGTAGTCCTGCGGCTCGCTTTGCAACTCCGCGGTCCACGCTGCACCGGAGACGGCGTTGATCTTTCCCGCCGCGATCTTCACCGCGCACGGATACCGCGCTGAAAAGCTGATCCAGAGCGCCTCGCTTTGATCCATGGGCATGACGACTCCGCCGCGCTGGAGCCAGGAGGCCGGAGCCGTCGAGGGAAAGTCGGCCAGGGAACGGAGGGGGAACGCGCCGAGGCCGGCGGGCAGCGGGTAAGTCCGGCCGTCGTCGGGAATCCGCA
>CAYQBV010000565.1:0-2204 GCA_964415705.1 uncultured Chthoniobacter sp.
GCAGCAACACCGGCGTCATCCGCCGCCGCGTGGACGTGCGCTGGCGGCTCACCGACGAAGATTTTCTCCGCATGCCCGCCCAGCAACTCGCCCTCCTCAGGCGCACCGCCACCCTGCTCAAACCCGGCGGCACGCTGGTCTATAGCACGTGCAGCCTCGAGGCGGAGGAGAACGAGCAGGTCGTCGAGCGCGCCCTCGCCGCCGTGCCCGACCTCCGCTTCATCGAAAGCCGCAGCACCCGCCCCTTCACCGACCATGTGGACGGGGCCTTCGCCGCGAAGTTCACCCGCGCCTAAACCACCCGGCATCTCACCGGGCCCACGTCCCTACCCCTTCTTCGCCGTGCTCTGGATATAGACTTCGCGCAACTGCTTGAAGTCCACCTCCACCGGCGAGTGGGTCATCAGATCCGTGCCGCGGTTGTTTTTCGGGAAAGCGATGACGTCGCGGATGGACTCCGCGCCCACGATCAGCATGACCAGCCGGTCCAGCCCGAGCGCGATGCCCCCGTGCGGCGGCGCGCCAAAGCTGAACGCCCGCAGCAGGTGCGCGAACTTGAGCTGCTGCTGCTCGGGCGTGACGCCGAGCACCTCAAACATCCGCGCCTGCAAATCCTTCTCGTGAATTCGAATCGAGCCGCCGCCGAGTTCCACGCCATTGAGCACCACGTCGTAGGCGATCGCGCGGACTTTGCCGAAATCCTGCGCGTCGAGCAGCGCCATGTCCTCCGCCTTCGGCCGCGTGAAAGGATGATGCACCGCCACCCAGTGATTGTCCTCCGGCGAAAACGCCAGCAGCGGAAAGTCCACGACCCACAGGAAATTGAGCTGATCCTTCGCCGCCGCCATCAGCCCCAGCAACTCCGCGCAGCGCAGCCGCACCCGACCGAGCACCTCGCACACCGCCTCCAGCTTCACATCCGCGCCAAAGAACAGCACGTCGCCTTCGACAAAACCCATCCGCTCACTCAGCGCCGCCTTTTCCGCGTCGCTGAAAAACTTCACGATCGGCGACTCCCATTCCCCGCCGACCGTCCACTTGATATACGCCAGCCCCTTCGCGCCAAACTCCGTCTTCACCCACTCCTCCCACTTCTTGAGCTGCTCCTTGCTCAGCAGCGCCGCCGCGCCCTTCGCGTTCAGCGCCTTGATCACCCCGCCGCCATCCACCACCGAGCGGAAGACCTTGAACTGCGACTCCCCGAAAATGTCCGCCAACTCCACCAGCTCCAGCCCGAAGCGCGTGTCCGGCTTGTCGCTGCCGTAGCGATTCATCGCCTCGCGGTACGGCATCCGCGGAAACGGCACCGGGATCTCCACCCCGCGCGCCTCGCGGAAAATCCGCGCCAGCAGCCCCTCGATCAGCGTCTGAATCTCCACCTCCGTGATGAACGACGCCTCCACGTCGATCTGCGTGAACTCCGGCTGCCGATCCGCCCGCAAATCCTCATCGCGAAAGCAGCGCGCGATCTGGAAATACTTCTCCAGCCCCGCCACCTGCAGCAGTTGCTTGTACTGCTGCGGCGCCTGCGGCAGTGCGTAAAACGAACCCGGCGTCAGCCGCGACGGCACCAGGAAATCCCGCGCGCCCTCGGGCGTCGGGTTCGACAGGATCGGCGTCTCGATTTCCAAAAAGCCCGCGTCGTCCAGATAGTCCCGCACCGCCTTCACCACCCGGTGCCGCAGCCGCAGATTGCGCTGCATCCGCGCCGTCCGCAGATCGAGGTAGCGGTATTGCATCCGCAGATCCTCATTCACGCTCGGGTCATCCAGCGGGAAAGGCGGCACGTCCGCCTTGTTCAGCACCTTTAGCTCGCTCGCGATGATCTCGATCCCGCCCGTCGCCAGCTTCGCGTTTTCGCTCCCCGCCAGCCGCGCCGCCACCACGCCCGTGAGCTGAATCACATCCTCGCTCCGCAGCCCGTGACTCGCCTCCGCCACCTGCGGATGCTCCTCCGGCCGGAAAACCACCTGCGTCAGACCCTCCCGGTCCCGCAGGTCGATGAAGATGACGCCGCCATGATCCCGCCGCGAATTCACCCATCCCGCGAGCGTGACGGTCTGGCCGATGTCGGAAGGGCGGAGCTGCTGGCAATGATGAGTGCGGTACATAAAATAAGGGGCGCGGAACCTAGCCGGAACCCCCGCGAATGGGAGAAGAATTTTCCAACCAGCCGAGCCCGCCCCGCCGCTCCCTCACCCCGG
>CAYQBV010000566.1:0-2203 GCA_964415705.1 uncultured Chthoniobacter sp.
ACCTCGCCGCCGCCGATCTCCGCCGAGCAGGGCGGCACGCTTTGCGGCGTGGGCGGCCGAGTCAACGGAAACGCTGAAGATATTTTCCAAAGGCCGTGGGCTGGGCCGGAGGGACGGGACTTTGGACTAAAGTCCAAGCTACTTTCCCACCCCGCCCGCCGCCGCGGTTGCCAACGGCGCGCCGCGTCATTAGGAAAGCCCGCATGCACTTTCGCATCCTCCTCGGCCTCGCCACGCTGCTGCTGCTCACCGGCCACGGCCTGGCGCAGCTCAAGTGGGACAACCCCATCCAGCAGTTCCAGCGCACGCCGCAGGACGAGGGCATCGAGGCGCGATATTCCTTTCGCAACACGGGCACGAAAGCGGTGACCATCAAGTCGCTGCGGACCTCGTGCGGTTGCACGACACCGCATTTGGAAAAGGAAACCTACGCGCCCGGCGAGGCGGGCGAGGTCGTGGCGCGCTTCGTTTTCGGCGACCGCAAGGGACCGCAGCGCAAGACCATCGAGGTGCGCACCGACGACGATTCCGCCGAGCCGACCATCCTCGATCTGCGCGTGCTGATCCACGATCCGCTGACCATCGAGCCGGCGCTGGTCTGGTGGAAAAGGGGCGATGCCGCCGCGGCGAAAACCATCCAGCTCACGGCGGAAGCCGGGCAGCCCGTGCGGATCAAACGCATCATCGCGTCGAATCCCCGGCTGGCCGCGAAGCTTGAGACCATCAAGGCCGGCGAGCGCTACACCGTCTCCGTGACGCCGACCGACACCGCGCAGAAAGAGTCCGGCGAAGTCTTTGTGCTGACGGATTTCCCCGCCGACTCGCCACGCACCTACATCCTGCAGGTGCGCGTCAAGTGATCGCCCGCGCCGCCCGCCAACTCGCGCTCGTGCTGGCGCTGGCGCTGCTCCCGGCGCTCGTTTCCGGCGCGTGGCAGCTCGGGTGGAAAAAGGAGGAACCGCTCGCGGCTGGCGAGGTCCGCCTGGCCACCGCGCGCGCGTGGGGCGAGCGCGTGCAGTGGGTGGATGCGCGCTCGCGGGCGAAGTTTGAGCGCACGCGCATCCCCGGCGCCCTGCTGCTCAATGAGGACGAGTGGGACAAGCTCGTCGGGCCGTTTCTCGACGCCTGGGATGCGGACAAAACGCTCGTCGTCTACTGCGATGGCGGGAGTTGCGAGGCCAGCCACCACGTGGCCGCGCGCATCCGGAAGGATCTCATGATCAGTGGCGTGCTGGTGCTGAAAGGAGGCTACGCGGAATGGCAGGGAATGTGATCGCCGTGCTCCGGTTCGCGGTCGCCGGCGTCTTCCTCTACGCGGGGACGATGAAAATCTGGGACTTCGCGCAGATGCGTTCGGCGACCCCGGATTTCACCATCGCCATCCAGAATTTCCGCCTCCTCCCGTCGCCCGATCTCGCGGTGCTGCTGGCCGTCTATCTGCCGTGGCTGGAAGTCGCCGCGGCCCTCGCGCTTTTCCTCCGCCGCCTGGCGCTCGGCGCGGCCACCGCGCTGCTCGGCATGAGCGCCATGTTCCTCATCGCCGTCGGCAACGCGTGGTGGCGCGGGCTGGACATCGCCTGCGGATGCTTCGGCAAAGAAAATACGCCCACCGATTTCCGCTTCCTCCTCCTGCGCAACTCCGCCCTGCTCGCCGCCGCCGCCGTGCTCTTCATCCACGAATGGCGCCGCCCTCCACCGACCTCACCGCACCCATGAACCTCCTCCTCACCAACGACGACGGCATCGACGCTGCCGGGCTCGCGGCCCTGCTCGCCGCCGCGCGCGCTTTCGGCAAACCCGTGGTCGTCGCGCCCGCCGGGCCGCAGTCCGGCGTGAGCCACGCCGTCTCGTGGGAACGCGGCGTGCGTTTGGAAGAGCGCGGCCCGGCGAGCTTCGCGGTGCACGGCACGCCTGCCGATTGCTCCCGGCTGGGCCTGCTCCGCGTCGCGCCGGACACCCACTGGGTGCTCAGCGGGATCAATCACGGCGGCAATCTCGGCGCGGACGTTTACTACTCCGGCACCGTCGCCGCCGTCCGCGAAGCCGTGCTCCACGGCTGGCCCGGCATCGCCTTTTCACAGTACCTCCGCGAGGACACCGCCGCCGACTGGCCGCGCGCCACCCGCTGGGTCGCCCGCGTCCTCGCCGACCTGCTCGCGCGCCCCACCGAACCGGGCCTCTTTTACAACGTCAACCTCCCGCA
>CAYQBV010000567.1:0-2200 GCA_964415705.1 uncultured Chthoniobacter sp.
CTCGAGGCGGCCGGAGCCCGGGACAAGACTGCGGAAGTCGCCCCGGAGACCCTCGCCGCCCGATGGACGCCGGAGCAGCTTGAGCGGGCGGATGCCAGGCTTTTCCGGCAGGCGGCCGAAGCGGCGGCGGCGGTATTGATCAAGAGTGGCGCTCGACTGACGGAGGCCACGGCGAATCGCTGCTTCACCTGCCACCAGCAGAGCCTTCCGGCGCTGGTGGGCGCGATGGCCTTGGCCAAGGGACTGGATTATCCCGGGACGGTGGCGCGCGAGCAGTTGCAGGCGGTGATGCACGGTTCGCGGCGCGAAGGCGAATCCTCCGTCGAGCAGCCCGTGGCGGTGCCCAACATTTCGTCATGGCTGTTGATTGGATTCGCGGCGGGACGGGTTCCGCCCGGAACCATGACGGACGATTTCGCGTACTCCCTGGCGCGCCATCAATATGGCGACGGACGCTGGATCTCGAAGGCGTCGCGGGCGCCGACGGACGCCGGTGATGTCACCTCGACGGCACTGGCGATTCGCGCGCTGCAGCTCTACGCACCGCCGACGATGAAGACGCGCATGAACGCCAGGATTGCCGCAGGGGCGCGATGGCTCGGCGGCTTTGCACCCCATTCGCTCGAAGAACGGGCGATGCAAATTCTGGGCCTGCACTGGGCGGGCCAGCCGAACTCGCAGATCGAGACCTTCGCCCGGGCCTTGCGGGCCGAACAGCGCGCCGACGGCGGTTGGGCCCAGCTGGCAACGCTGGACAGCGACGCATATGCGACCGGACTGGCGCTCTATGCGCTGCATCAGGTGGGTGGGATCGTGACGACCGAACCCTCATACCAGCGAGGGGCCGCTTATTTGCTCAAGCACCAGCTGGCCGACGGCACCTGGAAGGTGAAGACGCGCGTCTCGCCGGTGCAGGTCGCCATCGACGACATCTTTCCGCATGGCAACCACCAGTGGATTTCCAGTGTGGCCACGGGATGGTCGTCAATGGCTCTGATGCTGGCACTGCCGGACCGCAGCCGCCAGGTTTCTGGAACGGTAGCCGCGCCGCGGGCAGGATCGGACTGATCCGGTTGACCGGTTCACCAATGGAACGCCGTGCCAGCGGCTCTTCCACTGGCCCTCGCTCCCGCTCATACCAACGGCCCGATAGATCCAGACTTTCTGGTGGTAGACTCGCCTGATGTAGGCCCGCGCGCCGACCGGGCAATTTCAGAGGTTGTTCGCATCGAAGGGCCCGGTCAGCGACCAGGCCTACAGTCCAAATGTCTCGGGCCGGTGGTATCACTCCGTCAGGAAACGGGTCGGTTCTTGATAATGTATACAGCCAAGTTCCGCCAACACCGACTACCTCATCACGGGTTTCCTTGAACCCCGCTCGCTCCCGGTGACGCCGCCAGGAGTTTCACTTCCTCTTCATTCGTCCGGCCCTCCGGCAGCACTTCGCCGCGCCGGAACAGATCCAGCATGGTCTCGCGGCTGATCGCGCCCGCCTCCCACGCCGCCACGATGCTTTGAATCTCCTGCGAGGAGAGTCCCTTCGTGGAGAAGTCCGTGTTCAGCTCGATGCTGACTTCTTCCTTCGTCACGTCGTCCGGAGATTCCTCGGTTCCCCGGCAGAGCCGGAAGATTGCCGATCGACACGGAGTGGTAAGCAGTGGTGACCTGTTCGAAATCCGCTCGAAAAAATGGTGCTGGGTGGTGGAATTTCTGCGGAAGCTCAGGATGAAAACAGCGTATTCCCTTGGAAATGCGAGTTAGTAATAATCACGAGGGTTCGATTCCCTTCACCCGCTCCATTGATAATCAACGACTTACAGAGAAGTGCAGTAAGAGTGCAGTAAAATCACCGAGGCCGAGCCTTATTTTCTTCCCCTTCGAAACACTCGATTTTTCGGCATTTCCCGCCCGGTTCGATTCCAAACGGTCCCTGAACAGGAATCTTTCTGTCCCGAATCTGGCTCCGCAGCCGGTCCATCTCCAAAGCTTCGGAGTGCAGTAGTGCAGTAATCCATCCGCCGTCCAGTAACCTGCCGTCACTGCCCTTGGAAGTCTGACTTTCCGCCGAGATTTGGGCACGAGATTCAGCGAAATCGCGCACAACCTGAGGCTTGCACGAATATACAAACTGCTTGTATATTCGTGCGGTGTCCAGCGCAGCCAAAACCGCAGCCGACGTCCTCTTCGCGATTGCCGAAGG
>CAYQBV010000568.1:0-2190 GCA_964415705.1 uncultured Chthoniobacter sp.
GCAAGAGCCGCCGGTCATTCCCTGTCCCTATTGCCATCGGACCTTTCCAGCATCGGACGAACTCTTCATCCACCTCGGACTGGATCACCCACTCGACATTCCTGTGATGCAGGTTCAGTCGCAGCCGGTGCTAACAGAATTCGCTGTCCGTGCGGTGCTCGACGCCGCAGATTTCGCACTGCTAAATTCCACTTCGTGTGAGCTTCGCAAGGATGGCGGTGCTCCGCGGAAGGTCTCGCTTTCGCGACTACCGGCACTCCTGGCTGCCGAAAGGTCTTCCACTTGCGAGTTGCGGTTGGTTAATGAGCGTGCGCTCGACCACAACACGGCCACTGTGCGGTTCGTGGCCCGGTTCCGCATTCCCACAGACGCAGCCCTCAACACCATCGACAAAGAGTTCGTGCGTCTCCTCGCAGTGGAGCATCCGCGCCTGGCGGATGTGGACACCTTTCGCAGGGTGTGCCCGGACGAGGATGCCGCGCAGGACTACGCTGGGGCGCTCGGCGATTACGTCATTGGCTTGGCGATCAAGGAGCGGCATCCCGACGCGGGCGTGCATTTGGAGTTCGAGCACTACAAAGAGAAGTTCACCTCCGCACTCGCTGTGCTGAAAGACTTCCGTCGTCCCGTCGCGCGGGCCATCTCGGCGACCGTCAACTTCAACCTCAACAACTTCACAGTCACCCCCGTATCGTCTCGACTGCCTGCGCTGAACACTGCGTTCGGATTTTTTCGTGCCGTCGCCGCCGGGAAAGAGCCGCCGTCACAGCCAGCCGAGCAGGCACCACGGCTCACCTCGGTGTGTCCGGTGGACATTGTCACGCACCGCATTCTCGACGCCGCGGAGCGCCTCACTTCAGAGCGAAAGCCACATCCGATCATCGCTGCCGGCCTCGACGAACTCGCCCGCTGGGAGCCACTCAGCGAATACGACTCAACGAAGATTCGCGTCCTTTCCGCCATCGCCCATGCCCGCCTTGGCGAAACGGAGAAGACCCAGCAGCAACTCCGCTCACTCCAATTCAATTTTCTATTCGGGAAATGGGCACAGGCCGGTTTAGAAATTCCACTTCCGCATGGAAACACCGCCGCCCAATAACGCCACCGCACCCCCGCCTATACCTGTGCCTGCTGGCAAGGCCAAGCTGCCGCTGCCTGCCACGCTCGCGGAATTTGCCGCGGCTTCGGGAGGCAACACGGCCCGCGCTCTACTCCACAAGCTCGGCAAAGGAGCCATTTCCATCCCATCGCCGGAAGACATCCGCACGATGGTGCAGACGCTCCTCGCGCGGCCCGATGGCGCTTTGCGGCTCATCTTCCTACTCCAAGCGCTCGATGAAGCCGTCGGTTCCCTGCGCGAGTCCATCCTCGCCCTCACCGAAGCCTACTTGCGCGAGCGTGACACATTCCCATCGTCGCCTCCGCCGCTCTCAGCAGCGGAGTGCGTTCTCGCGGTCGGTCCACTCTTGCGCCCGGCGGATCCAAAAGACGCGAAGCCCAAGCTCGATCTTTTCGGGCTCTTTCTGCTGCTTGCGTTTCATCGTGGGTGGCTGGGAGAAAGCGACGCCTTCGCCCTGCTCGAACGCGCCTTCCCGCAGCCGAAACCCAAGCGCGATCGTTCCAACGATGCCCAGCCAGCCGGCCCTTCGCCGCTCGCCATCATCCTCGGGACTCCGCTGAGAAAGCCGAATCTCCCGCCGTTGCTGGCGCTGCACTCCGCCTGGGAGACGCGCACTGCCGCCTCGGCGGCTCACGTTCGCCAGCTTGAAGCGAACATCGCACGCCTCGAAAACGAAAAATCCCTGCTCCGAGACGAGGTTCAAGCAACAAAGGAAAACATCACAGAGCTTGAAGCCGATGTCGCTGAGAAGTCCGAGCGCATTCTGGATCTGGAAAAGGAACTTACCGACGCTGGCACAGCGGCGCGTCATCGCTACGATGCGCTTAAAGGCCGGGTCCGTGGCTTTCTCGGAGGCGAGCTTTCGCGCTGGCTCCAAAATGCCTCGGAAGCGGCAAACCTTGAGCCGCCCCGCGTCCGCGTCATTCAGGAGCGACTTCAATCCGCGGTTTCAAGCCTTCAAAAGGAGACTCAATGGCTGCAATCTTTGGACTAGACTTTGGAACCACCAACAGCGTCGCCACGATTATCGGCCGCGCCGCTGCTGGCCAGCCTGAGCAGGCCCTTGTTCT
>CAYQBV010000569.1:0-2187 GCA_964415705.1 uncultured Chthoniobacter sp.
AGCCTCACGACGAGCCTGCCATCGCCGCCCTGCGCCAGTTATATGCGGTTTTGTAAGGGGAATTTTGGACACCGTTCGTCTGGACCACTTGCGCCTCCGCCATCCTCGCCAAGGTCAAACGTGCCCGGAAAAAGCTCAATACACTTCGCTAAATGCGGCGCACTCCACTAGGCAATGTGGCGAGGATCAGGGAAGAGGGTTAGCCTTTGGCGATTCCGAGCGAAACGACGAGGGCCTGGTCGATCGCGCCAGTAACTGGGAGGTTATTGGCGGCTTGATATTGGCTGATGGCTTGGCGGGTCCCAGGTCCGACTTGGCCGTCGACGGTTCCCATGTAGTATTTCCGGCGGATCAACTCGACTTGGACGGAGACTTCTACGGGGTGGGTGGCGTAGTAGGGGTAGGAGATGTAGTATGGGCGAGCGATGACGCTCCAGCCTGCGCAGGCGCCCGTGGGGGCAACGTAGACGGAATTCACGGTGACGGTGGCTGGGCGATAGACGCCGCCGGTGTAGATGTAGCCTGTGCGGTAGCCGCTGTAGGTGTTGCCGTTGACGCCAGTGGCGGAGACGGCGCCTGCGCGGTAGCCGTTGGAGTTGATGCCTGCGGCGCTGATGGTGTTGCCGTTGACGCCAGTGGCGGTGCGGCCGGCGACGGTGGTGCGGCCATTGGAGGCGGCGCCGGCGTTGTAGGTGGCACCGTTGGGGCCGGTGGCGCTGACGGAACCAGCTCTGAAACGGCCTGCGCTGGCACCGCTGGCGGTGACGGATCCACCGCGATTGCCTTCGTAGGTTCGGCTACCTGCACGGTTGGCGTGGGAGGAATCGGTGGTGGCGACGAGCGCGATGGCGACGGCGAGGGATGAGAAGTGAGAGGTTTTCATGAAAGGGGAATTATGTCGCTGGGGGAGCAGGGAGATACAAGGATAATTTTGCAAACGAGGATAAAGGGGGAGAATTGCCGGTGCGGCTCAGGCTCGCCTCCAGGCCGTGGGCGCTCAGCAGGCCGCGGTATTCGGCGCTGGCGTAATGGCCGCCACGGTCACCGTGGTGGAGGAGGCCGCGGGCCGGACGTCGCTGGCCGAGCGCCATGTGCAGCGCGGCCAGCGGGAGGGTCGTGTGCAGGCTCTCGGCAAAGGCCCGGCCGACCACTTTGCAGCTGTGCAGATCGAGCACGATGACCAGGAAGAGCCCGCCTTGCGTGGTCTCGGTGTAAGTCATATCCACGCTCCAAACTTCGTCCGACTGGGTGGGCGAGACGGCGCGTTCGGCCAGACGGTTGGGGGCGATGAGACCAATCGTACCGGCGGTCGGTAGTCTTCGGCACAAAGCTTCGGCGGGGCCCGACGCAGGCCGCGCCTTCACCGGTCAAACATCAGCATGAGATACGCGCCAAAGAGCAGCAGGTGGACGCAGCCGAACAGCACGTTTGTGCGCGGAAGAGAGAAGGTCAGGATGCTGGTGACGAGCGTGAGCAGGAGCAGGACGACATCGGGCGCGTCCACACCGAGCACGAGTGTGCGCCCGGTGGCGAGCGACACCGCGATGACAAGCGGAATAGTCAGACCAATGGACGCGAGCACCGAGCCGAGCAGGATATTCACCGAGCGCTGAACGCGGTTGGCCATGGCGGCACGGATGGCGGCGATGGATTCCGGCGTGAGCACCAGCACCGCCATGACGAATCCGCCAAGCGCATGCGGTGCGCCGAACTTCAGCACCATGGCGTCGAGCGGCGCAGCCATCTGCTTCGCGAGCAGGACGAGCGGCAGGCCGTAGCAGCCGAGCATCGTGGCATGATAAAACGTCGATCTCGGTGAGTGATGCGATGACTCCGTCGCCGTCGCGGTGGCCTCGTCCGCCTTCTCTTCCGGCATCATGAAGAAGCCGCGATGCCGGCGGTTCTGGACAAAGAGGAAGATGGCGTAGATGCCGACGGACATCAGCGAGAGGAACACCATCTGAAATGTCGAAAGCACCGGCCCCGGAATGGCGCGCGTGTAGTTCGGCAACACCAAACCAAGCACCGTGAGCGGGAGGATCATCACGAGAAACGCATTCGCGCTCTGGAGGTTGTAGGGCTGCTCGCTGTGGCGCAGTCCGCCGAGCAACAGCGCCAGGCCCATGAAGCCATTGAGCACGAGCATGACGACGGCGAACATCGTGTCGCGCGCGAGCGTCGGCTTGT
>CAYQBV010000570.1:0-2181 GCA_964415705.1 uncultured Chthoniobacter sp.
GGGCGAGGCCGAGCGGGCTGGATGCGCTGAAGCGCCCCGGCGCGTAGCCGCGGGTTCAGCCGGCGCTTTCGACCGCGGCGATCATCCGCGCGGCCTGGGCGGCGGCGCGGACATTGTGGACGCGGAAGATGGCTGCGCCGCGGAGCATCCCCTGAACGATGCAGGCCACGGTGCCGGCATCGCGGTCGGCGGGCGAGGGGAGGCCGAGGACGTCGCCGATGACGGTCTTGCGCGAGACGGGGAGGAGGATGGGGCGGTCGAAACGGGCGAAGTGTTCGAGTTCGCGGTAGATGCGGAGGTTGTCGGCGCGCTGTTTGGCGAAGTCGATGCCGGGATCGAGAATGAGCGCGTCGCGCGGGACGCCGGCGCGCTCGGCGAGGGCGATTTTTTCGGCAAAGAACGCGTCGAGGCGGGCGATGACATCGTCGTAGCCGACGTGGGTGTGGGCGACTTTCGGCACGCCGATGCTGTGCATGATGAGGAGCGCCGCGCCGGTCGCGGCGCAGATTCGGGCGTTTTCATCGGTGGGGAGGGCGCCGATGTCGTTGAGGATGTCGCCACCGGCGGCGAGCGCGGCGCGGGCGACGGCGGGGCGCCAGGTATTGATCGAGAGCAGCGGGGGGGAAATGACGAATGACGAATGACGAATGACGATGGGCCAGCGCTCGATGAAGCGGACAAGTTGCGCGGCTTCCTCTTCTTCGCTGATGGGCGGGCGGTTGGTGCGGGCGCTTTCGGCACCGATGTCGATGATCTCCGCGCCGTCGGCGATCAGGCTGCGCGCCTTTTCCAGCGCCGCGTCCACATCGGCGAGGCCGTCGCCGGAAAAGGAATCCACGGAGAGATTCACGATGCCCATGATGAGCGGCGGGCGCGGCCATTCGAGGGTGTGCCCGCGGGCGAGGAGCCTCATGGGAAAAGGCCCGATTGTCGGGCCTCGCACCAAGGCACCAAGGCCCCAAGGGGTCGGAACCTTCGTGCCTTGGTGCCTTTGTGCGAGACTCTCCGCGCCGTGGAAAATCTCATGGCAGCGCGACGAAGGAAATTTCCCGCCGGTGGAAGCGGGCGGTCTGCGTGTAGCCCACGCTTTTCGCCAGCGCCACGGCCTCAGGGAAACCCGCGCCGAGTTCTTCGACCGCGTGGGCGTCGGAATTGATGAGCAAGGGGATCTGCGCGGTGTGGGCGAGTTCGAGAAATTCGCGGGTCGGATATTGCTCACGGCAGTCCTTGCGCCAGCCGGCGGTATTGATCTCAAAAGGCGTGCGCATTTCCGCGAGCGCGGCGACGGCGGGCTCGTAAAAGCGCCGCAGATCGCCCGCCGGATGGTAACCGAATTTTTTCGGCAGGTCGGGGTGCCCCATGAAATCGAAGAGCCCGCTGCGCACCGCCCGCCCGTAGGTTTCCCAATACGCCTGCCAGAGGGCATCCACGTCGCCGTCGCGGTAGCGGCTCAGGTATTTCGGGTTATCCACCTCCGCGCCGTCCGGCAGGTAGTGGACGCTGCCGATGAAAAAGTCCCACTCCGCCAGCCCACGGAGTTCCTCGATCCACGGCTCGCGCCCATCGAGGAAATCGCACTCCAGCCCGAGCCGGATGGTGAGCTGGGGAAATGCGGCGCGCGCTTTTTCCACCTCCGCGAGATAACGCGGCAAGTCCTCGCGCAGCATGCGCCAGTCGTCGAAGCGCGCGGGCATGGGGTTGTGGTCGGCGAAGCCCAGTTCGCCCAGCCCCAGCTCCACCGCGCGCCGGGCAAACTCCAGCGGCCAGCCGCTGGCGTGGTGGCAGAGCGGGGTGTGGACGTGGTAGTCGGCGAGGGCGCTGAACATCGCGGCGTTTTTAACCACGGATTGCGCCGATGACACGGATTTGGTTTCGCGAGGCGGCGCAGTCCGCCCGCTACCGCCGCTTCCGCGCGCCGAAGCTGTAGCCCTTCGCGGTCCGCACGCCTTTGCCGACGCCGCCCTGCGGGATGGCGTCTTCATTGAAGAGTGCGGTGAAAAGGTAGGAAAATTTTTCCAGCTTCTGCCGCTTGATCTTCGTGCCGATGAAGCGCTCGATCGAGCGGACGTGATCGACTTCCTCCGCCGTAAAAATGGTCACGGCGTCGCCCACCTGGAGCGCGCGACCGGTGCGGCCGATGCGGTGGACGTAATCCTCGGGATGCTGCGGCACGTCGTAGTT
>CAYQBV010000571.1:0-2180 GCA_964415705.1 uncultured Chthoniobacter sp.
GCTTGACGTACTGCGGCTGGAGCGACTTGTGCCCGTCCCAATTGCTCACGCCTTCGCCGCCGGTCTGGTAGGCGCCGTTGAAGAGCTGCACGAAGCGCACGCCCTTTTCCACTAGACGCCGCGCGAGGATGCAGTTGCGCGCGTAGGCGGCCTTGAGATCCTTCACGGGGCTGCCCGCCTGGTCGGCGCCATACATTTTCAAAATGTGCGCGGGCTCGGCGGAAATGTCGGCGACTTCCGGGACGGAAAGCTGCATGCGCGCGGCGAGTTCGTAGCTGGAGATGCGCGCGGCGAGTTCGCTGTCGCCGGGGAAGCGCTCGAGGTGATGCCGGTTCTGCGCGATGATGAAAGCGCGTGTCGCCGCGTCCGTCGCCGGGGCAAAGGCGGGCGGGCGCGCAAGGTTGCGGAGCGGCTTGGTCGCATTGAAGTCCGTGCCTTGAAACGCCGCGGGGAGAAAGCCGGGCCCCCAGAAATTGCCGGCGGATTGCGGTGCGCCGCGCGGATCGGGGATCGCGACATACGCGGGGAGCGTGTCGTTTTCGCTGCCGAGCGCGTAGCTCGTCCACGCGCCCATGCTGGGAAAGCCATCGAGCGTGAAGCCCGTGGACATGAAGTTTTCGCCGGGGCCGTGCGTGTTCGTTTTGCCCGTGAGCGAATGGATGAAACACATCTCGTCGGCCAGCGCACCGAGCTGCGGAACGAGATCGGAAACCATCTTGCCGCTCTGCCCGCGCGGGCGGAACTCCCACGGGCTCTTGTGCAAATTTCCCTGCTCGCCTTGAAAGGTGATGAGTCCCGCCGCGCCCGGCATCGGCTGACCGTGGCGCTTGGTGAGTTCGGGTTTGAAATCAAACGTGTCCATCTGGCTCACGCCGCCGGAGCAGAAGATCATGAGCACCCGCTTCGCCCGCGGCGGAAAATGCGCGGGCCGCGTGGCGTTGGGGTTGGCGGGGTTGATTTCCGGTCGAATGGGTGGCGCGCCGAGCGCGCGCCCGCGCCCGAGCAAATGCGCCAGCGCGATGCCGCCGAGCCCGGTGGCGGTGTGCGCGAGAAAACCGCGGCGGTTGAGGAATGGGTGCATATCTCTTCGCGCGCTATGCCATACCCGGTGCCAAAAGCCGCAACGCTGGAAACCATTTCCGCAGGTAGCCGCGGTCGATGGCGGCGAGGCGCTGGGCGTGGGTTTGCGCGTGGGCCGCGATGAGGAAATCCGGGACCAAATGTTCCCTCGGACCACCCGCTTTGCGGTATCGCTTGAAGGTCAGCCCGGCGAGATGCGCGGCGGCCGGCGAGATGGGTTCGTAGCTGATCGCAAGACGCGCGAGAAATTCCAGCAGCTCTCCCTCGTCGGCGGTCGAAGGGGCCAGCTCCGCAAAGGCCACCGGACTGATGATCAGCGGCCCCTCCGAAGCGGCCTCCATGAGCGCTTGCAGCCACCGCTCATGCCCGGACTCCCGCCTGATGATTGCCCAGAGCACCGAGGAATCGAGAGCCGTGGTCATTTGCGTCGCGCTTTCCGCGTCGGTTCCGCCTGGCCTCCGCGCAAATCATCCACGATGGCGGACGCCGGCTGCTTTTCCCAAGGATGTCCCTTCAGCGATTTCGCCGCCGCGCTTTGCCAGTCACCGAAGGTGCTTTCCCATGCGGCGCGATCCGTGGCCCGGCGCGCGGTGAGGACCGGGGCGGTTTCATCGAATTCGAGCTGATCGCCGACGTTGAGGTGGAACTTTTCCCGGAGCCGCAAGGGAATCGTGATTTGGCCTTTGGCGGTAATGGTGACAGTCATGCGGGCAAAGTAGGAAAGGCAGGTAAGGACGGCAAGTCGGTCGTGCGCGTGCGACTAAAACACAAAAAGAAACTCGCTCGTATTGAACATCGCGCGGGCAAAGGAAGGCAGGCCGTGTTCGCGGATCATCGCGACGGAGGTGCTTTGCTCCACGGCATCGGGCGGGCGCGCATAGCACAGCCGGAACGCGAGTGCGGCCTGGGCCTCGGGCGCGGTGCCCGCTTCGGCGGCGAGACGTTTCGCGAGGAGGTCCGCCTGCTGGAGGACGAAGGTGCTGTTGAACAGATTCAGCGCCTGGAGCGGCGTGTTGCTGCGCGTGCGCTTGGGCGCGATCTGCCCGCCATCCGGACAATCGAACGCGCCGAACACGCCATCGGGCCGCTGCCGGATCACG
>CAYQBV010000572.1:0-2170 GCA_964415705.1 uncultured Chthoniobacter sp.
GCTGCCATTGACCGTGCCCGAGCCCGAGAGCGTGGCCCCCACCGGCACCGCGATGGGAGCGCCCGAGGTGAACGAAGTATTCACCTGCAAGGTCCCCGCCGTGAGGGTGGTCGCGCCCGTGTAGGTATTGGTCCCGTTGAAAATCAGGGTGCCGGCGCCCGTCTTGGTGAGCGCGACTGGCCCGACGCCATCCGTGATGTTTCCGTTGATCACCGTCGTGCTCGTCCCACCCACGGTGAGAGTGACGGCTCCCGGATTTCCCCCGCTCGCAATGCCGCCGGCAAACGTGAGCGTCGTGCCCGTGGCGTTGTTCGCAAAGGTGAACGCATCCGTGTACCCGGGATCCACGTACACGCTGCTCAGCACGATATTGGCATTGAACAACTGGCTCGTGGTCACGCCCGCGTTCACCGTGATCTTGCTGACCGGATCAATATCTCCGGTGACATCGAGGGTGAGCGTCTGGCTGCCGACCGCCCCACTGCCAAAGGTGTAGGCGGCCGTGGCGGCGGTATCGAAGACGAGGTGGCCGATCGAGCTCCCGCCGGGCTCGAGATTGATCACGTCCACCGGGCCACCGGGTCCGTCGAAGGAGGCTGTGACGCCCGCGAATGGAGTGAATGAGTCGCTCCAGTTACTGGCTTCCGCCCAGTCGGCGTCAACGGCTCCCGTCCAGATTTCGGTATAAGCCTGCGCGGATGCCGCAGTAAGGAGGCCGGCGATGGAGCCGGTTAAGATAATCTGGGGAATTGTTCTCATCATCGGGGTGGGCGAAGGGTGGCCGCATGGTGCCAATTACGTAGGCAGAATGGCGCGCGGGACAAGGGGATTTTCCCGGCATCAACGACCGCGCCGACCCCTCCGCGCCCGCCGCGCCGGATCAGCGCTTCGGCGGCTTGCGGTCGGCGATGAGCTGCACGGCGGCCTGCGGGTCCTGCGCTTTGGTCAGCACCTGCTCGTAGGCGATGGAGCCGTTCAGGTAGTGCTCCACGAGGGAGGCTTCGAGGGAAACCATGCCGTACTTCGAGCCGGTGAGGATGTCGTTGGAGATGCGGAAAGTTTTGTTGTCGCGGATGAGGGCGGAGACGGATGGCGTGTTGATCATCAGCTCAAAGGCGGCAACGCGCCCGGGGCCGTCGATGCGTGGCAGGAGGATTTGCGAAAGGACGGCCTTGAGATTGGCGGCGAGCTGCACCCGGACCTGCTCCTGCTGGGTGCTGGGGAAGGCATCGACGATGCGGTCCACGGTGCGTGCGGCGCCGGTGGTGTGGAGGGTGGAAAAGACGAGGTGGCCGGTTTCGGCGGCGGTGATGGCCGTCTCCATCGTTTCGAGGTCGCGCATTTCCCCCACGAGGATCACGTCCGGATCCTGACGCAGGGCGCGGCGGAGGCCGTCGGGGAAACTGGGCACATCCACACCGACTTCGCGCTGGTTGACGATGCCGAGCTTGTGCTGGTGGACGTATTCGATGGGGTCTTCGATCGTCATGATGTGGCTGTCGCGCGTGGCGTTGATGGTGTCGAGCATCGAGGCCAGCGTGGTCGTTTTCCCCGAGCCGGTGGGGCCGGTGACAAGGATGAGACCGCGTGGCGTTTCGAGGAGCGAACGGACGGCGGGCGGCAGGCCGATTTCCTCGAGGGACATCATGCGCTTCGGGATGATGCGCAGCGCCAGGGCGATACTGCCCTGCTGGCGATAGACGCTGACGCGGAAACGATCCTGCCCTTTATACGAGAAGCCGAAATCCACGCTGCCCTGTTCATTGACGCGGGCAAAATTCGCGTCGCTGGTGATGGCTCGGGCCAGGGTTTCGGTGTCCTCCGGGGTGAGCGGGCGGGTGGTGAGCTTGACCAACCGGCCCTGGCGGCGCAGCACCGGGGAGGTGCCGACGGAGAGGTGCAGGTCGGATGCGCCTTCGTCGAGGACGAGCCGCAGCAAATCCTCCATCGGCGGCACCGGCGTGTCGGACGGCGGCTCGGGCACAGGTGCGACGGGCGCGGCGCTTTTGCGAAAATCGAAGAGAGCCATACGGGCGGGAGCAGCGGTCAGTTGGCGTCCGACATGGTCACGCCGATGACCTCCTCGGCGGTGGTCATGCCGGCGAGGACCTTGCGGATGCCATCCTCGCGCAGGGTGCGCATGCCCATCTCGCGGGCGCGTTTGCGCAGC
>CAYQBV010000573.1:0-2168 GCA_964415705.1 uncultured Chthoniobacter sp.
AGCTCCACGGCGTCAGTCTGACGCCCATGAACCGCACCATCGAAATCGGAAAGAAACTCGCGGCGTATCGCGCCGAGATTACGGCAAAAGCGTTCAAAGCATCGCAAGAACGATTGCGTGGGAAGGAGCAGTAACGCTTGCCTGATGAACAACGGCTAACAAAATCACTCAGTTCTATGAAAAACCATCAAAGCCCGAAGCTAAACAATATCCTGTGGCTGTTTCTCGCATCGTCCGTGCCTCTGGCCGCACAAACCCAGCTTCCCCCGGCCGCGACCGGCCAGGTGGACTACTTCAAAGATGTGAAACCCTTGCTCGCGCAGCACTGCTACTCGTGCCACGGCGGTGAGGCCCAGCAAGCGGGCCTGCGGCTCGACCTCCGGCAGAATGCGCTTCGCGGCGGGGACTACGGCCCGGTCATCATCCCCGGCAAAAGCGCGGAGAGCAAACTGATCCTCAAGCTGGTGGACGGCGACGGCGGCGAGAAGATGCCGGTGGACGGTGAACTGTCTTCCGGAGAGATCGCCACCCTGCGTGCCTGGATCGATCAGGGGGCTGACTTCCGGAACGAGGTCGCGGAGGAGGCCCCACCGAAACCGATCGATCCAAAGCTGGCGGCCTTGATCGCGGCCGTCCGTTCGGCGCCGCGTTCAACCGTCGAAAAACTGGTGACGGCGAGTCCCGATCTGCTGAAGGCGAAGGCCCCGGCCAACTCGACGCTGCTGCACCACGCGGCCGGCTTCGGAACGCTCGACACGTTGACATGGCTCCTCAATTCCGGCGCGGACGTGAATGCGACGAACCGGCTGGGCTCGACGCCGCTCCACTGGGCGATCCACGACAAAGCCAAGGTGCGCTTGCTGCTGACCCGAGGCGCGGGTGTCAACGCGAAGCAGCGCGCGGGTCGCACACCGCTCTATCACGCGGCCACGCTGGGCAATGGCAATGCGATTCTCCGGCTCCTGCTCGAACACGGGGCCGATCCGAACTTGCGAACCGCCAATGGCCGGACGCCGCTCATGGCAGCGGCCGGCCGCGGTGACGTGGAGGCACTTCGTCTCCTGCTCGACGCGCAGGCCAGCGTCAACACCAAGGACAGCGCGGGTGAGACCGCGCTGATGGTGGCGGCCTCTGACGGCAATCCCCAGGCCGTCCGGCTGCTGCTCGACCGCGGCGCCGACGCGCGGGCCAAAACCAAACGCAACGAAACGGCGCTGGGCAACGCCGGCACCTCGGGCAGCGAGAAGGTCGTGCGCCTGTTGCTCGGGCACGGCGCGGAGGTGAACGTGCGCAACATCCGCGGCTACTCGCCGCTGATGCTGGCCGCCAGCTCCGACACCATTCCCTCCGACGTTGTGAAACGGCTGCTGGCGAATGGCGCGGACACGGGTTGCAAAGGCGATTACGACGAAACCGCGCGCGACCTCGCGACCAAACGCGGCCATACCGAAATCACACGCCTGCTGGGCGGCGTTCCGCCGAAGCAGACCGCACCCGCAGCGCCGCCATCACCCGGCCACGAGGCGCGCCGACGTTCCATCCCGGACGCCGTGGAGCGCGCGCTGGTGATGACCGAAAAGCAAAGCTACAACTTCATTCGCGTCGGCGGGTGCAACTCGTGTCACTCGCAGGATCTGCCGTCGGCCGCCGCCGCCTTCGCGCGCGGTCGGGGACTGAAAGCGCCACGCGAGATCCCACAGCTGCCCGCGACGCAGATGCCGTCGCCCGAGCGCATCATGGACTTCGACATCGTCGGGGTCACCGGCAAGGCGTGGGAACTCTTCGACTCCGGCATGAACGGCGTGCCGAAGAATGCCTACACCGACGCGGTCGTGCGTGTGATCAAGGCCCTGCAGTCGGCGGAGGGACACTGGCCGGCCAGCGAAAGCCGGCGGCCACCCATGAGCACCGGTGAGTTCCAGGCAGCAGCGCTCGCCATCTACTCGCTCCAGCATTATGCGCCGGCCGGTGACGAGGCGGCGTGCGAACAGGCGGTGGCTCGCGCGGTCGCGTGGCTCAAGCGTGCGAAGCCCGAGACGACGCAGGATCGCGCGTTCCATGCGCTGGGCCTCGCGTGGGGCAACGCGGGCTCCGATGCGGCCACGCGCGCCGTTCGCGCGCTCGCGGCGATGCAGCGGGCCGACGGCGGCTGGAGTCAACTGCCGCTC
>CAYQBV010000574.1:0-2150 GCA_964415705.1 uncultured Chthoniobacter sp.
GTCTGCGGCGACCCCCCGCGGACATCGAGAACGCACCGCATCCACTTCCCACGCTGCCATGACGCGGGCGTCTTCGGACAACCACGCACTCACGATCTTTGCGGCGGGTCGCCGCAAAGTGCCTGCGGGTCGCCTGCTCCACCCGCGAGCGACGCGCAAAATTCACGCGCCGGCTGTCATTCAGACTTCCTTCGCTCTTCGCCCTTCGTCATTCGTCATTCCGTGTCCGCTCCGATCATACCGCCGTCCACCACCCACGCCCGGCGCGCCCTCGTGCTCCTGATCGTCATCAATCTTTTCAACTACATCGACCGCCAGGTGCTGGCGGCGGTGGAGCCGCTCTTGAGCGCGGAGTTCAAACTTACCGAGACGCAGGCGGGCGGCCTCGCGTCGGCGTTTCTCTACGCCTACATGGTCGGCGCGCCGATCCTCGGCCGGTTGGCGGAGAAGTGGTCGCGCTGGTGGCTGATCGGCGGGAGCATCGCAGTGTGGAGCCTGGCGAGCGGGGCGACCGGGCTGGCGACTTCCTTTGCCGCGCTGGTCCTCGCCCGCGTTTGCGTGGGCATCGGGGAGGCGGGCTACGGCCCTGCTGCCCCGGCTTTGCTCGCGGACTATTTCCCGATCGAGAAACGCGGGCGCATCATGGCTTTTTTCTATGTCGCGATCCCGGTCGGCAGCGCCCTCGGCTACATTTATGGCGGGCAAATCTCGGCGCTGCTCAACTGGCGATGGGCCTTCTGGCTGGTTTTGCCGCCGGGGCTGGTGCTGACGTTTTTGTGCTGGCGGATGCCCGACCCGCCGCGCCTCGCCCACGCGAACAACGCCCCGCGGCGCTCCTTTTTTCGAGACGCGCGCGGACTCCTGCGCGTCCCCTCCTACGTCTTCAATACCGCGGCGATGACCGCGATGACCTTTGCCATCGGCGGCATCTCGTTCTGGATTCCGAAATTCATGTCCGGCCGGGTGGCGCTCTCCCGCGGACTCGATCCCGAGCAACTCGACGGCGCGGTCCGCGCGCAGATTCTCGGCGAGGTGAACACCACCTTCGGGATCATCGTCGTGGTCGCGGGCATCGCCTCGACCCTGCTCGGTTCGTTCATCGCGGAGAAACTCAGCAAGCGCCACAGCGGCGCGTATTTTCTCACCTCCGGCGGCGCGATCCTCTTCGCCTTTCCCGCCACGCTCGCGATGCTCCACCTGTCGTTTCCGTGGGCCTGGGTCGCAGTTTTTTGCGCCGTCTTTTTCCTCTTCTTCAATACCGGCCCCGCCAATACCGCGCTGGCCAACGTCACTTCCACCCGCGTGCGTGCCACGGGTTTCGCGCTCAATATTTTCGCCATCCATGCCTTCGGCGACGCCATTTCGCCCCTGCTCGTCGGCTGGATCAAAGCGGAGACCGGCAGTTGGAATGTCGCCTTTGGCCTGGTCTCGGTGATGATGGTGCTGGCGAGCGGCTTTTGGCTCATCGGGGCGCGCTACCTGGGGCGCGATACCGCCGCCGCTGCCGCGCTGGACGAGACCGCGCGCGCGTAACGGCTCAGCCTTCCACGTTTTGCGCGGAGAGCGCCTCCCACTCGGCGGTCAGGCGTTCGAGCGACTGGCTCACGGATAGGGATTCGCGGTTGAGATTCATCGCCGCGCCGCCCGCCTCGTAGGTCTCGGGCTTTTCGAGTTCGGCGGTGATCTGCTGCTGCCGGGCTTCGAGCGCGGCGATTTGCATTTCGACCGAAGCGACCTTGGCGTCGTGCTCCTTTTTGATCCGGCTTTTCGCCTGCCGTTCGTCGGCTTCCGCACGCCTCTGCTCCTTGGATTTCCGCGGCGTCGGCGCATTGCCGCCGGCGGCGGACGCGGCGGATGCTTTCGGCGCCGCCGGCTGAAAGTTCGTCAGCTTTTCTCCCGCCGTGAGCGCGGCGCGCTCGGACGTGGCTTTGGATTTATCGAGGTAATACTGATAGTCGCCCGCGTAGGGCGTGAGCTTGCCGGCGCTGATGTGCAGGACGGTGCGGGCCATCGCACGGATGAAGTGCACGTCGTGGCTGATGAAAATGAGCGTGCCCTCATACTGCTGGAGCGCGCCGATGAGCGCATCAATGGAGCCGATGTCGAGGTGCGTCGTCGGCTCGTCCATGAGCAGGAGATTCGGCGGATCG
>CAYQBV010000575.1:0-2129 GCA_964415705.1 uncultured Chthoniobacter sp.
CTTGATCGAGCCGATCAACCCGCGCGATATTCCCCGCTTCTTCCTGAACCGCCATCCCATCGAGCTGTTCCTCAATCAGGGACGCTGCCTTTTTGCCACCACCCGCAACGCGCAACTCTACTGCAGCGAATCGCCCGCCATCCTCTCGTCCACCTCGCTCGGGCAGATCGTGGAAAGCCAGGTCCACCAGACGGCGACGGGCTGCCCGCTGTTCCTGCAGCTCTCCTCGCGCAGCGGCTTTCCGCACGACGACGTGGTGCAAATCGTCCGCGACCACGGGCAGCGCGTCTTTGCCCATCTCTGGACCGCCGGCCGCGTGAGCTTCGAGTTCGAGGACCTCGAGGAATTTCCCGACTACGCCCGGAACTTCCCGGTCAGCACCGAGGACCCCGACAACTGGGTGCTCGGCAGCCTGCGCCATGTGCGCTTTAAAAACCTCCTCAGTTCCCAGCGGCCCGACCCGAATGGCAGTCCCGCCTACACGCGCCGCGGCTACGAGCTGGTGCAAAAGCTCAAGGTCAACGACGTGGAAGCGCGCTTCGCCACGGCGATCAACGGCTCCGAATCGCTCCAATCCATCGCCAAGCGCATCGGCATCCCGCTCAACGACGCGCTGCTCATCGTCTTCCGCTTCGCCACGCTCGACATCATCGACTACTGGTCCTCCAGCGTCCTCGCGCTGCCCTCCGGCGAGCCCGCCGCGGAGTAGCGAAAAAGGCGGCGCAGCATTGCCGGCGCGAGCCCGCCGCGGCATGGTCGGCGCACCGTGCGCGCCGCCATCGAAGATTTCATCCTCCACCTCGCCACCGAGCGCGGGCTGTCGGTGAACTACCAGCTTTCCACGCGGCTTTCGCTGGAAGGTTTCACCCTCTGGCTGGAGCGCGGCCAGCTCGTGAAAGCGATGGGCGAGACCGCGCTCGATGAGCTGATCCAACGCGGCGAGGAACTGCCCGCGGTGACGCTCGACCCCGGCGCGGTGACGCTCGACCAGATCGGTGCCTACCTTGCCCACAAAAAGCGGCTCGGGCTCTCGGCGGGCTCGATCAAACTCATCGTGGTCGCGGTGAAAATCTTCATCCGCTGGCTGCACGCGCGACGGCGTATCCCACACGATGTCGCGGAAAATCTCCCGCTCCCGCGCATCGAGCAGTACCTGCCCGAGACGATGAACGAACTCCAGACGGACCAGCTTCTGGAAGGCATCTCCGCCACCGCCCCGCGCGGCCTGCGCGACCGCGCGATCCTGGAGCTGCTTTACGCCAGCGGCCTGCGCGTCTCGGAGCTGGTCGGGGCGCGGCTGGAATTTCTCGACCTCGAAAACCGCATCATCCGCGTCGTCGGCAAGGGCAATAAGACGCGGCTCGTGCCGGTCGGCCAGAAAGCCTGCGACGCCCTCCGCGCCTACTTGGAAACGGAACGCCCCGGCATGGTGAAGAAGCGCACCGGCAGTGAGATTTTCCTCTCCCGCAACGGCACGAAACTCACCACCGTGCGCATCTGGCAGATCGTGAAAAACGCCGCCCGCCTTGCCGGGCTGGATCTCAATGTCTATCCGCACCTCCTCCGCCACAGCTTCGCCACGCACCTGCTGAGCAACGGCGCGGACCTTCGCATCATCCAGGAACTCCTCGGCCACGCCGACATCTCGACCACGCAGATTTACACCCACGTCGATCAGCAGCGGCTCAAAGCCGTCCACCTCCGTTTCCACCCGCGGGCGAAGTGAACAACCGGCCAGCCGCGCCACGCAGCGCAACACGCCGTCGTCCGGAGCGCAGCGCAGTGCAGCATTGGTGACTGAAAAGCGGGCGGAGGCGGTGGGAGAATGCGCTGCGTCCCCCGCGGCAACACCGCCCACCCACCAGCCCACCAGCCCACCGCCTTCGCCCACGCCGGGAGCGAGGGGTCCTCCGACTGCGCTCCGCTGCGCTCAGGATGACGTCGTTTTTTTTTGCACACCCCGCCGCACCCCGCCCGGACCTGCCGTGCCACCCTACCCCTTACCATCCACGCCGCACCGATCACGTCCGCGAGAGCGCGTGCGCTCCCCATTCGTCGTTCGTCATTCGTCATTCGTCATTCGTCATTCGTCATTCGTCATTCGTCATTCGTCTGCGTGTTCTTCGCGG
>CAYQBV010000576.1:0-2128 GCA_964415705.1 uncultured Chthoniobacter sp.
GTGGAGCGTCGCCCAGGCCACGGTCTGGATTCGGCGATAAACTCGGCGGGCTCAACAAGCCTCCGCGCCAGCCTCCAGATGCAACTTGAGCACTGGATTAACGCATGAGCCGAACACGGACCTTCATCACTGTCATCGGGTTCCTCGCCACCTTCGCCTGGCTGCTGGTGCCGGAACTCAAGGCCAGCCCGGCAGTGCTCTGGCCCAGTGTGCTCGCGGTGGGATTGGCCTTCGTCACGCGCGACATCTACCTCTCGCTCTTCCTCGGCGCGTTCAGCGGAGCGTTGCTGCTGCACGGCGGAAATCCCTGGACCGCTTTTCACGACCTCTTGATCGGACGCCTGATCCCTTCGCTGATGGATCGCTGGAACATCAGCGTGCTGATCTTCACGTTGATGATGGGAGGCTTCGCCGAGGTGCTGACGCGCAACGGCGGCATGACCGCGCTGTCGCAGCGGGTCATGGGGCAATCCCGCAGTCCACGACGCGCGGGGCTGGGCGCTTATCTCATGGGCTGGCTGGTGTTCTTCGACGGTCTGGCCAGTTCCGTGTTGGTCGGCAAATCGATGCGTCCCATCGCCGACCGCGCCGGTCTCTCCCGCGAGAAACTGTCCTTCATCGTCGATTCCACGTCGGCGCCCGTGGCGGGACTGTCCTTGCTCTCCACCTGGGTGGCCTACGAAATGTCCGTCATCCGCCAGGGCCTTGCGAACACGGGCGACGCGGCGCTGGCCGATGCCGTCGCGCCCTTCTCGTGGCTCGTCATGAGCCTGCCGTTCCGCTTCTACAACTGGTTCATGCTGCTGCTGGTGTTCCTGCTGATCTGGTTCATGCGCGACTGGGGTCCGATGCTCGCCGCGGAAAAAGCCAGCCGCTCGAAACCTCGTCCCGCCGAAGATTCAACCACTGAAGCCGCCACCGGATCACACTCCGCTCTGGCGCTCGTGCCGCTGGCCGTGCTGGTGCTCGGCGTCTTCGGCGGATTGTTCATCAGCGGCGGCGGGCTGCAACAGACCTTCACCTTCGCGCATCTCGTAGAGGCGATGGGCAAAGCCGACGCCGCGGCTGTGTTCGTGCTCGCGACCGCGCTCGCCACGGCGGTGGCGCTGGCCATGACCGCGTTGTGGCGGGGCACGCCGTCCGGCCCCGAACCTCGCGAGAGCGGAACCCACGCCTTCCTGCACGGCATGCAACAGATGTTTCTGCCCACGCTGATCCTCGTCTTCGCTTGGATGCTCAACAGCGTCATCAAGGAACTGGGCGCCGCCAGTTATCTGGTCGCCCTGCTCGGCGATCGACTGCCCTCCGCGTGGCTGCCCGCGCTGGTGTTTCTGCTCGCCTCGATCATTTCGTTCAGCACCGGCACGTCCTGGGGAACGATGGCGATCGTCATGCCTTTGGCCATTCCGCTGGCCGTGAAATTCACCGGCTTCCACGCCGGCATGACGGAAAGCCCCATCCTCGTGGCGACGGTGGGAGCGGTGCTGGCCGGCGCGGTCTTCGGCGATCATTGTTCGCCGATTAGCGACACCACCATCGTCTCCGCCTTCAGCAGCGATTGCGATGTGATGGCCCACGTCCGGACGCAGCTCCCCTACGCGCTGACCGCCGCGGCCATCGCCACGTTTCTGGGCTACCTGCCGGCCGGCTACGGAATCTCCCCCTGGTGGTTGCTCGGCGCGGGTGCCGTGGTGTGCTGGCTGCTGGTGCAATACCGGGGCAAGAAGGCCGGCTAGGCGAACTCAAGAACCCGCTCACCGTAACTCAAGCCGAAGGCGGGAAAACCCAGAGCGCCGGACGGCTGACGTTGCAATGCAGCGGGCATCCCAACATCGTGAGCGTGGCAAAAACCGGCTCGCCACCCGGCGCACTTTGATTCAGCATCACTCGGATGCACCGGATCGTCCCATTCGAGAAGGAAACCGATAACGCCGCTCCGGCAAGTTCTGCAGCCAACCACTGACCATGGCCCGCACCAAAAAATAAATCGGCAGTAATTCCTCCACCGCCAACCTCGGCTTCGAGGCCAAGCTCTGGCTCACCGCCGACAAGCTGCGCAACAACATGGACGCCGCGGAATACAAGCACGTCGTCCTCGGCCTCATCTTCCTCAAATACATCTCCGACA
>CAYQBV010000577.1:0-2126 GCA_964415705.1 uncultured Chthoniobacter sp.
CGTCTCCAGCCTGCGCTGCTCCGCGATCGGCCACGGTGAAGACATCGCCGAGCGCCATGTGCGCGCCGCGTTCCGCCACGGCTCAAAGAATCCCAAACACCGCTGCCCAAAAAAGCTTGGGAAGGCGGAGCGGAGTTGCATACTCCCACACAACGAAATGTGCTCGGCAACCGAAGTGCACCCCGGAAATCGACCGCATCGAACCCCACGGTGACCTGCATCCGCCGGAGTCCGCGGTTTGTCTTCCCTCGCTCCCGCTAGACCCCCATCACTCCCCGACGCCGATCCCCGCTTTGGCGGTCCACGGCGCGCCGAGCGCGAAAGCAAATCCTAGCAGACAGAGATAGCCGCTACAGGCATTGATCGAACTATCCCGGTGGGTTTGACCCCTCCGGAATGGTCGCTACTTGGGTGTCACAATCGCTCGCTCGATTACGGTGCGCGCTTCGGCGAGTTCGGCATCTGTGTACTGCCGGCCCGGTGATAGCTTGAAAGAGTAACTTAGCTTGAATCGGGCACCGAATGATTCCGTCGCGAGGTCGCACACTCTGCTCTGCGGGCGAGCCCCGCTTGGAACCCCGCCGGGAATTTCACGAGTATCCGACAGCCGTTTGCTGAGTGCGGTGAGCAAGGCTGGATCGTCGATCTCCTTGAGCACGCTCAAAAGGAAACGCGAATCCCCAAGCTCGCCAGCCGTGATTGCCTGCAACACTTGATCCCGAGCTTCGGTATTACCCAAGCGCGCGAGTGCGACCGACGCGGCGAGCGACGGGCTGGCGACTGGTCCCCACGGATGCAATTTGACGATCGTTTCTCCAGATTTCTTCCGGATTGCCTCCAGAGTTGCGGTGGTCTCTGCACCGGGAAAGTGTCCCAGCAGCAGGATGATTCCGGCAGCGCTCGTTCCGAGATCGAGCGAACGGCGCAAGGAGGCGCCGACTTCCGGACCGAGTGTCGCCGGATCACATTGGTCGTAGAGCGCAGTTCCCGCTCGATCTCTTTGATCCTGCGTCGGATCGCTCAAAGCCTTGAGGTGTTCCGCACAACCAGCCCACCCCGTGATGGGAACCAGCGCAGTCAGCAGGATAATCAGCCGGCAGCGCTTCATCTCTTTCGTTAGCTCGGAATCGAAGCCCGAATTGCCTGGCGAACTTCGTCGATCTCCGCAGCGCTGTAGCGGCGCGCCGGATTTCTGGAAAATTTCACAGGCAGTCGAAGACGATCGACGAGCGCATCCGCCACGGCGTCGCACACGCGGCGGCTGGGAGTGGCTCCAGATGGAACGCCACCGCGAATCTCGCGCTCGTCGTTAAGCCTGCGGGCAAGCGCTTGAAGCGTTGGCGGGTCGTCAATGTCCCGCGCCACGCTCAGCAAGAAAGTGGTCGTTTCCAAAGAGCCTTTGTCGAGAGCGGCGAGCAGCGACTGCCGCGCTTCCGTGTCGCCTTGCCGCGAAGCCGCCGCCGTGGCTACGAGCGCGACTGAAACGGGTTCGCTCCATGCGTTGAGTTTGGTGCGGCGCTCGGGTGGCGATTGCCGCAGCTTTTGCAGCAGCGTCAGCGAATCCGGACCTGCGGCGTAGCCAAGCAAAAGCACCGCGCCGGCCGTGTCATTGCCAGCTTCGACGCTCGCTCGAAGCGCGTGCGCGTTACCAGCATTGCTGAGGATTTCGTCCGGACGTTCGAACGCATGGAGCGCTCCGGCCGCCCGTTCCCGAATGTCTGCATCCTCGTCCTGCAATGCCGCAACGACCGCTTCCGCCGCCGACCGTCCGCCGATCGCAGAGAGCGTCGAAACGACCAGTCGCCGAATTCCGGCATCCGAGTCGGCCAGATGCGTCGCTAGGAAAGGCACCGCCTCCGCGCCCAGAGCCGGCACGGCGGCCAGTGGTTCGCCATCGCCGTTGCGTGCCGCCTGGATTGCTGCCTCAACTTTGGTCTTCATCCTTCAATAATCGCTTCAGGGATTCATGGTGTTCGCATCCTGCTTCGGAATATGAGTTCCCCGGGCATCCGTAATGCCGTGCATCAAATGATGCCTTTTGGCGGCGACGTAGTGATCCGCGCATCCGAGATAGTGGCCGATTTCGTGCCCCAGGGTTTCCGCCATTTGCGCGCCGGCATGATCCT
>CAYQBV010000578.1:0-2096 GCA_964415705.1 uncultured Chthoniobacter sp.
GGCGGTTGCATTCCAACGCCCCTGCCGGGGCGGATGCAATTTTTCCCATGATCCGTTGGCTCACGCCACCAACTAATTTCCGCTGTCCCTCCGGAACGCCGCCCGCATCTCGCATGGCACCACATACAAATATATGGCGGTTGGGGCAGGGGTTTGGGCGGGTTGTGGGTCGAAGGGGGAATAAGGTGGACCGGGGCCGGCGATTGAGGGCCAAGGTCGGGCCGATGGGGATGGGTTTCGAGTCAGAGGGCGGGGGGTCAGCGCGAAAAATTTCGCTGGCGGGATCGAGGGGCTCATTTGCGGCGCTTGATGAGGCGCGCGCTGGGTCAGGGGCGGGGGGCGGGTGATGGTGACGGGGGGCGCGATCAGGCGCGCTCGGCGAGGAAGGTGGAGACCTGCTCGGCGAGTTTGCGGCTGATGCCTTCGGTGGCGGCGATTTCCTCGACGCTGGCGCGGCGGAGGCGGGCGACGCTGCCGAATTTCTGGAGGAGCAGCTTTTTCCGCGGCTCGGAGACGCCGGGGCAGTCGTCGAGGAGGCTCTCGGCGATGCGGCGTTTCATGAGGAGCTGGTGGTAGCCGTTGGCAAAACGGTGCGCCTCGTCGCGGATGCGCTGGAGCATTTTCAGCGCGCCGCTTTCGTGCGGGAGGATGAGGGGCGCGGGGTGGCCGGGCCGGTGGATTTCCTCGAATTCTTTGGCGAGGCCGATGATGGGCAGATCGTGCAGGCCGAGCCGCTGGAGCTCGCGGCAGGCGGAGGAGAGCTGGCCTTTGCCGCCGTCCACGATGACGAGGTCGGGGAGATTGCTGATTTCAGAATTCGGATTTCTGATCTCGCCGAGCTGCGTGATGCGCCGGGCGATTTCCCGTGGGCTTTCCTGCGAGACGGAAAGGTCGATCGCGGAATCAGCGCCGCCGTGGGGCAAATCTGAAATTTGAGATCTGCAATCTGCAATCTCCCGCAGCACCCGCGCATACCGCCGCCGCACGACTTCGGCCATGCTGGCAAAGTCGTCCTGCCCTTTCACGGTGCGGATGCGGAAGCGGCGGTAGAGCTGGTTGGCGGGTTTGCCGTCCACGAAGCAGACCATGCTGGCCACGATGTGCGTGGTGCTGATGTTGGAAATATCGAAGCACTCCATGCGGCGGGGCGGGCCGCCGAGGGAGAGTTCCTCGCCGAGCGCGGCAAGGTCGGCGACGGGGTTGATGGTGCTGGTGACGCCGAGGCGGTGGCGCTGGTCGCGGTTGTAGCGGGCCATCGGTTTGGTGGTTTTGCGGAGGTCGTCGAGCATGTTGCGCATCTCGGCGGCGCGCTCGAAATCGAGGGCGGTGGCGGCTTTGCGCATCTCGTCTTCGAGCGTCTGGAGCAGTTCTTTGGACTGTCCGGCGAGAAACTCGCAGGCGCTCTCGATGCGTTCGCGGTATTGCTCGGCGCTGATGTCGGCGAGTTTCATGGGCACCTGATAGGTGGACGATTTCAATTCGCGCGCGCTCGGGGTGCCGCGGCCAAAGGTGAGGATGCCGAACTTTTTCCGCATGAAATTCATCGTCTGCCGGAGCGCGCCGGAGTGGGCGAAGGGTCCGAAGTAGCGCGCCTGGTCGTCTTTTTTGAAACGGGAGAGCCGGAACCGCGGCCACTCGTCAGCCATGTCCACTTTGACCATGAGAAAGCGTTTGTCGTCGCGAAAGCTGACGTTGTAGCGCGGGCGGAATTCCTTGATGAGGCGGCCTTCAAGGAGCAGCGCTTCGGGCTCGCTGCCGGCGAGGTGCCACTCGAAATCCCAGATCGCGTCGAGCAGGGCGCGGGTCTTGATGTCGGCGCGCATGGCGCGGCTCGGCATGAAATACTGGCTCACCCGTTTGCGGAGATCGCGCGCTTTGCCGACGTAGATGACGCGGTGGAAACGGTCGCGCATGAGATAGACGCCCGGCTTGTGCGGGACATCGCGGAGTTTGATTTTCGGATCGGCTTTCTCGGGCGCGGACATGCGGGTGCGGAGAGCATCGCTGACTGGCGCGTGCGCTCAACTGCGAAGGCGGGGGCTGGTGGGGGATGACGAATGACGAATGACGGGGGAGGCACTAAGGCGGGGAAGGAA
>CAYQBV010000579.1:0-2077 GCA_964415705.1 uncultured Chthoniobacter sp.
GGGCCGGGGCTCGGGGGCGGGGGAGTGGGCAAAAGGGAAGGTTTGGGCCGTCTGGGACGCTTTTCGATGGATAAATCCTATCCGTGCGACCTGCCCCCCAGCCCGTGCGACCCCGGAAGTCTCCCGTGCGACCCCGGAAGCCTCCCGTGCGACCGCTCGCCCAACCCGGAGCGAATGCCGAATGCCCGCGACCTCCGTCATGGCGTCATTCGGCATTCACCGCCTGCCCGTCCAGGCCGTACACCGTGACCTGCGGGTGGCTCTTCTTGAAAGCCACCACCGCCTCCGCGCCCAGTCCCGAGCAGCCTTCGAGGTTGAGCCACTGCAACCGCGCAAGGCCGGCCAGCGGGGCGAGGTCTTGGACGTCCGAGCTAACGAGGTCGAGCACCTGCAACCGGGTGAGCCCGCGGAGCGCGTCCACATGGCGGCATTGCCAGGCCACCAAGTGCGTCGGGTCGAGGCGCAGGAGCAGGGGCCGGAGCGGGGCGAGGTCGGTGCCGTCGCGTAGGTACAGCCTCCGGTCGCGCTCCGTCCAGGTGGCGGGGCGGAGCGCGTCGCGCCAGTCCGCGCGGATGGCGGCGAAGGGCGTGGGGCTTTCCACAAAGTAGAACCCCGCCGCCTCCGCCTCGCGCACCGCAGCTCGGTAGTCATAAGTCCGCCACCCGCTCCAGCCGCAGATGGCGACCACGGCCACCAGCATTCCCCATCCCAGCACGCGCCACCAGCGGCGGCGGGCGGGCACGGTCGGCAAGTCATCCTTCATGCCCCGCTGCATCGCCGACCCGCCGCTCCCGCGTCAGCGCAATTTTTCCCCCCGCCCCACCGCCGGAGCGCCCGCCGCGGCGCTACGCCAGCAGCTTCGTCACCACCTCGCCGCTCACGTCCGTGAGGCGGAAGTCGCGGCCTTGGAAGCGGTGGGTGAGGCGGGTGTGGTCGAGGCCGAGGAGGTGGAGGAGCGTGGCGTGGAGGTCGTGGACGTGGACTTTGTCGGTCACGGCGTTGAAGCCGAATTCGTCGCTCGCGCCGAGGGTGAGGCCGGGTTTGATGCCGCCGCCGGCGAACCACATGGTGAAGGCGTTCGGGTGGTGGTCGCGGCCGTCGTTGCCGCCCTGGACCATCGGGGTGCGGCCAAATTCGCCGCCCCAAATAACCAGCGTGTCGTCGAGCAGGCCGCGCTGTTTCAGGTCGGCGACGAGCGCGGCGCTGGCGCGGTCGGTCGCGCCGCACTGTTCTTTCAGCCCGCCGACCAGCCCGCCGTGGTGGTCCCACGCTTCGTGGAAAATCTGCACGAAGCGCACGCCGCGTTCGACGAGTCGGCGCGCGAGCAGGCACGAATTCGCGTAGCCGCTTTTGCCGGGCACGGCGCCGTACATCGCGAGCGTCTCCGGTTTCTCCTGCGAGAGGTCCATCAGCTCGGGCGCGCTGGTCTGCATGCGGTAGGCCATTTCAAACGACGCGATGCGCGTGGCGATCTCGGGGTCGCCGACCACGCCGAGGTGCTGCTCATTGAGCGCGCGGATGGAGTCGAGCGTGTCGCGCTGCATCACCGGGTCCACGCCGGCGGGGTTCGAGAGGAAAAGGACGGGGTCGCCTTTGCCGCGAAACGGCACGCCCTGATAGACGCTCGGCAGGAAGCCGCAACCGTAGTTGCTGGAGCCGCCGCTGGTGCCTTTCTGGCCGGTGCTGAAAACCACGTAGGCCGGCAGATCCTGCGAGTCGCTGCCGAGCCCGTAGGTCGTCCACGCGCCGAAGCTCGGGCGGCCAAATTGCTGCGCGCCAGTGTTCATGAAAATCTGCGCGGGCGCGTGGTTGAACGCGTCGGTCTGCATGGATTTCACGATGGCGATGTCATCGGCCACACCGGCCAAATGCGGGAGCAACTCGCTCAGCTCCGCGCCGGATTTTCCGTGGCGCGCGAACTTGAACTTCGGCCCGAGCAGCTTGGCGTCCTTGTTGATGAACGCGGAGCGGTAGCCTTTGAGCAGCTCGGCGGGCGGGAGCTTGCCGTCCCATTTCGCCAGCTCGGGTTTGTAGTCGAAAAGGTCGAGGTGGCTGGGCGCGCCGGCCTGGAAGAGGA
>CAYQBV010000580.1:0-2076 GCA_964415705.1 uncultured Chthoniobacter sp.
CTGGTGAGAAACGACGCGGAGTCGCGCTGTCAGACGCGGGTGGCGGCGGGTTTATTCGCTGAACTGCGGAGATAGAGACGACATAGGATGCTCACTGTGATCGAAGTGAGCGTGATCGGCCCCCAATAGAAGGTTAAAAAGGCTCTTTTTAATGCCAGCATTCCATCGCTCTCTATTGCATCTGGCCCCATGCCATCGCGCAATATCCATACGAACGGACTGAGTAGGATAAACAAAATGAGTAAGCCATCCGCGACCGATCTCATAAACTTTACAAGCAAGCTCATGAGCACAGGAAGCAGGAGGAAGCTGGGGTCTTATTTTTCATTCACAGGGATGTTTAGCAGCAAGGGCGTGGAGAGCAAGGAAGCTCCACAGGCGGATGCTTTCGCCGTTTTGCCAGAGCCGGAGGCTCGGCGGATATTAGATACCATCTTAATTTTTGATGATAGGGAGAGGGTGGTGGTTTGGGTCATAGGCGGAGTGGTTTTTGAGGAGTGTGAAGGAGATTTTGATGAGTTTGTGGACGACGGCGAGGAGGACGGACATTTTGGATTTACCTGCTGCGGCGAGGCGGTCGGCGAAGGCTTTGAGGCGTGGGTTGCAGCGGCGTGCGGTGAGGGCGGCCATGAAGAGGGTGCGGCGCAGGTGGCGGTTGCCCTCGGTGCCGATGGGGGCGGTGGAGCGCAGGCTGGTGCCGCTCTGGCGGACGCGCGGGGTGACGGCGAGCCATGCGGCGGCGGCGCGTCCGTTGGAAAGGTGGCGTGGGACTTCAGCGGCGAGCCATGATGCGGTGCGTTCGCCGATGCCTTGGATCTGGCGGAGGTGGGCGATGTCTTCGCGCAGTTCGGGGGTGGTTTTGATGTGGGCGGTGATCTGCGCTTGGAGGATGGCGGTTTCTTTTTCCAAGGCGCGGATGATGCGGGTGAGGCTTTTGGCGATGAGCGGGTCGGTGGTGCTTCCGGCGCGGTTGCGCTCGGCCTGGAGCATGGTGGCAAGGTCGGCGCTGCGGCGCATGAGGGCGCGCAGGAGTTGTTGTGCGGGGCTGGCGGGCTGCCACGCGGTCAGTGTGCGGGTGGTGCCGAAGCTGGCGATGAGTGCGGCGTCGATGCGGTCGGTTTTGTTGCGGTGGCCGAGGCTGCGGGCGTGGTCTTTGATGCGGCGCGGGTTGGCGACGTGGACGGGGCAGCCGGCGGCGTGCAACTCGGTGGCGGCCAGTTCGCCGTAATGGCCGGTGGCTTCGAGGACGGTGAGCGGAGCGGGGACTCCGTGCTTTTTGCACCACGCGCGGAGGCTGGCGATGCCGGGTTTGGAGTTGTCAAACTGCGCGTGATGGGCGCGTGGGCCCAGGAGCAGGCAGGCATCGAGCTTGGCTTTGGCGATGTCGAGGCCCAGGCAGATGTGGATGGGTTCGTTGAGGATCATGGATGTGTGTGTTGTTGTGGTTGTGATGTGGTTGTGTTTGCTGCTGGCCGCCTTGAGGCGTCTCCGGTCGAACGCGGGCTTGTCTGCGGATTGCCGCCAGCTATGCTGACGGTCCTTGATACCATCCGGCTTTTTGCCGGAGAGGCGGCGGGAACGGGTGCCGTTCTAATGTTCGGACTTGTTGTTCCAAGCCGGTGTCGGTTTACCCGTCCCGCTGCCTCAAATTGGCCAGTCGCGTTATACTACACGGTCAAGAGACAAGCCGGTCGGCGTCAGCCACCGGTCCACGCGTAAAAGGACCAAAGCCTCGGCAGGGGCGAAAGATTGACAGGCAGGCAGCCATCCGCCGCCCCTCCGGGGCGATGGTTCTTCGATGGGGATGATCCGGTGGCTGCGTCCACCTGCGGCGGACTTGCCGACCGGCTTGTCTCGGGCAGCCCCTCGGGGGCAAATGAATCCGCGCCGACTTTCACAAGTTGTGTTCGGTCGTGGCGCAAGCATTCCCTACTTCGCAGCACGGGCGAGATCGGCGGCGCGGCGGTAGTTCCTGGCGAAGGTTTCGGCGAGTGTTTTGGCGAGGCGGACCTGGCCGATTTTGTCGGCGCTGCCGAGTGTCCTGGCGATGTCGCCTTTTGCCTGTTCGTAGCTTGC
>CAYQBV010000581.1:0-2069 GCA_964415705.1 uncultured Chthoniobacter sp.
CGAAGTAAAAGGCATTGCCGCTCACGTCCACCACGCCGTCCAGAATGAAGTCCCCGTTCACTTCCAAATCGCCGGCCTTCAAGGGGATTGCGCTGGCGAAAAGGAAAAGGCCAAGCAGAGCAGGTGTGGTGCGGAGGTTCATAATGGAGGGTTGAGGTTGATGGTTTGTCGTGATCCCTAGGAAATGGTCATAGCGGACATGGATTTGACGCAACACCACCTAGGCTCGAGCTTCAGCGTTTACGGGTTGCTTGTGCCGCTGGCAAGAAATTTCATCCACGATTTTCGGAGCCGGCTGTCCTGCTGAGCGGACGGTGACATTTCAGGAGTGACACGCCAACTGTGGCATTCTAAACAAACACTCCAAAACGACGCCCCACGACCATGATTGTATTTCAACAAGGAACCACCGTTCTGTTGTTCGCCGTTTTGCTTTCGGGCTGTAACCGGCAATCCCCCCCCGCTGCCGAGCCTCAACCGCCAAAGATCGTAGAAGCACAACAGTCAAAATCCCGGCCAATGCCGGTCATCGTTCCACCGCAAAAAGTTTTGAGCGTCGAACATGTGGACGTGGAACCCGTGGAGGCGGAACCCGGAAAACTGTCGATCGCGGTGCTCGGCTCGGTGAACTCCGGCGCGTGGGGCCAGCCAGAGTTGCGGTTGCGCACAGCACAGCCGGCGGACGGCATCCTGACCTTCGATTTTTTTGCCCAACCGCCGGATCCGAGTGAACCGCAGATGCCGGTGCTTAAAAACATCAAATTGAAAATCACCGTGGAGAAGCCGGAGGGCTATCGCGAGGTGAAGATCGTGGCCCGGACCAACTCCATCACGGCCAAGTAAACCCGGCAGCTCAGCGCGTCTCACCGGGAGGAGGCGGCGTGCCACCAGTCCGCTGGGCGCGGATTCGCTCGGCGTCGGCCACCGCCTTGGCCGCCGCCGCCGCCTTAATTTTTGCGGCCTCCTCCGCTTTGGTGCGAGCGGCGGCTATCCGGTCGGCTTCCCCTGCCGCCTCGGCCTTGGCTTTGGCGACTCGTTCGGCCTCGGCCTTCGCCCTTGCCTTCAGCGCCGCCTTGGCAGCATTACCCGCCGTCAATTCCGCATCCCAAACAGCTTGGGCCTTTTTCATTTCCGCTTCATTCAAGCCCAATGCCTGCAGGATGCCCGTGGCGATCACCATGCTTCCGCCAAATCTCATGTGCAGTTCGTCCGGTCCCCTGATAATGCTGGAGGTTTTCTTTCCACTGCCGGTCTGCTCCCGCTGTGCTTTTTCGGCCTTGATCTTTTCCTGCATCATCGCACTAAGATCCACCAGCCGCAGGCTCTTTTCCTTGGCGACGCTGCGCAGAAAATCATTGTAGGGTGCGACCCGCACATGCTCCGGGCCGGCGGGATCGTCCCCCTTGCCCGCAATGGTGAGCATGACGACTTGAATGCCTGCCGCCCGTGCCCGCTCCACGATTTGCGAGATATTCTGTTTGTAGGTTTCCAGTGATGTTTCTCCGACCGCGACCGGAGCGCCGACGTCGCCGCCCTCCGGATCGGGACTGGCCGGCCACAGTTCATCCGCTCCACAACTCAGGGTCATCCATCGCGGGGTTTTGGATAGAACCTTGCTTTCCAGCGCCGCGAGCAGCGCACCGGAGGTGCCTCCTTTCATCCCGGCGGGAACCGCGTCGCCCTCAACCCCATTGGCCTCCAAGCCCGCCATAACCCGACGGATATATCCCGTGATGTTAATCCATCCTCCGACCGTGATGCTGTCGCCGTAAAACGCGATTTTGTCTCCGCTCTTGACAGCAATCTCGGCAGTGGCGGTCTGCACGAATGCCGTTGTAAGGAACGCGGCGATTAGTGAACATCCAAAGGAATTGCTGCACGGGGAGAAACTTCTCATGCGCTTCCTTTGAGCGTGGCCCGCGCCTGTTTGCAAGTCAGAACCTTCGCGGAGCAGCGCATCGCCCGGTGTCGGTCCTGGGTCCGACGACGCGCGTTCGAGACTGAGACAAGTGATGGAAAAGCAATCTTTTACGAGCGTTCGATTGTCACTTGGGTTGGGGGACCATCAC
>CAYQBV010000582.1:0-2064 GCA_964415705.1 uncultured Chthoniobacter sp.
CCAGCGCCTGCCGCTCGGCCTCGAACCGGGCGACCACCTGCTTGGTGTCCATGCCGAGCTTGATGACCTTGAGGGCCACTTTGCGGCGGACCGGCTCCTTCTGTTCGGCCACATAGACCACGCCGCAGCCGCCCTCCCCGATTTGCTCCAGCAACTTGTAGCGCCCGAGGGTCTGGCCTACGGCTTCGTCGGGAGGTTCGTCGGCGAGGTCCAGTTTGATGGTGGCTTTGACGGCGCGCGTTGCCGTGGCCAGCGCGTCCTCCGGCTGTACGTGGGCAGCAAGCAGGGCTTCGAGGCGCTGGCGGAGGGCGCTGTCTGTCCCGCAAACGGCCTGAAGAAATGCTGACCGCTCCGCGAGGGGCTTCTCGACGGCCAGCGCGAACAGCGCGGACTCACGTTCCTGAGGAGATGGCATGGATGTTTTGTTCATCTGCTTCTACATGCGCAATCGGCGGGCAGAAAGTATTAACATTTTTTCGCACATACTTTTGACAGCCGGTTTGCGCATGAGGTAGGTGAAGACTATGAACGAATTCAAATTCTACTGTTCCCACTGCGACCAGCCGTTGAAATGCGACCCGTGCCACGCGGGCCGGCAGATTCAATGCCCCGGCTGCAACCACCTCATCCGCATCCCGAGCCCGCCGGCCGGTACGGGCTTCACCCATGTCGAGCCGCAATCCGGCCACACCTGGGACACGCATCCGCCCAAGGGCCAGAAGGGCTGAGGATGCCTGTCCTTATTCGTGTGGATTCGTGTCCATTCGTGGTTTGTCCAGCCTTCGGCGCGACGCTCAACTCCTCAGTTCGACCGTGAGCCAGGCGCGGGCGTAGGCCCACCACTGCTTGGCCGTGGGCACGGCGATGCCGAGCGCGGTCGCCGCCTCGTCGAAGCTCATGCCGACGAAGTAACGCAGCTTCACCAACTCGGCCTTGCGCGGATCGAGCGCGGCGAATTTCTCCAAGGCTTCGTTCACCGCGAGCAATTGATCGTCGTCCGCCACGGGCGAAGGGATTTCGACTTCATCCACGTCCTCCATCGCGGCTCCCGCGCCTCGCTTCGCGGCAATCCTGCGGCGGGCGCGCTCGATGAGAATGCGCCGCATCGCCTCCGCTGCCGCGCCGAAGAAGTGGGCGCGATTCTGAAACGACGGAGCGTCGCTGCCACCCAGGCGCAGCCAGGCTTCGTGAACGAGAGCGGTGGGCTGGAGCGTGTGGCCGGCGGCTTCGTTGGCCATCTTCTGCGCCGCCAAACGGCGGAGCTCTACATAAACGAGAGGGAGCAATTCCTCTGCGGCTTTGGAGTCGCCGCGCTGGACGCGGTCGAGGATTTGAGTGATGTCGCTCATCCGGCCAGATGACACGCCGCCTGGCGGCCGGGCTCAAGCTCGCGCAGGGGTGGAACTTCAGTTTTGCAGCGCGCCACGGCGACGGGACAGCGCGGATGAAACGGACAACCGCCCGGCGGATGAATGGGCGAAGGCACGTCGCCGGTGAGAACGATGCGCTGGCGCTTCGCGTCGGGGTTCACCACCGGCACTGCCGAGAGCAGCGCCTGCGTGTAGGGATGTTTCGGCGCACGACAGAGGCTCCTGGCTTCGCCCGCTTCGACGATGCGGCCGAGATACATCACGAGGATGCGGTGGCTGATGTGTTTCACCACCGCCAGATCGTGCGCGACGAACAGATACGCAATGCCGCGCTCGCGCTGAAGGTCTTGGAGCAGATTGACGATCTGCGCCTGCACACTCACGTCGAGCGCGCTGACGGGTTCATCGCAGACGATGAGCTTCGGCTCGACGGCCAGGGCGCGAGCGATGCCGATGCGCTGGCGTTGTCCGCCGCTGAACTCATGCGGGTAGCGCTGCGCGTGCGAAGGATCGAGACCGACCGCCTTGAGCAAGGTATCGATGCGCTGGCTGCGCGTGGCGGCGTCCGCAGCGAGGCCGTGAATGTCGAGCGCTTCACCGATGATGTCGGCGACGATGAATCGTGGGTCCAGCGAGCCGATGGGATCCTGGAAAATCATCTGGAACCGGCGACGGCGCGCGCGCAGTTCCGCTC
>CAYQBV010000583.1:0-2063 GCA_964415705.1 uncultured Chthoniobacter sp.
CGGAGTTCGCCATGTTACGAAACCTCCTTGACGGTGAAGCGTGCGATAGCCCGGTCGCAGGCGTGAGGATCGAACCGGACTGAGCGTTTCCCGTTGCGCCGGCCCCGGCCTCCGCCGGCGTGTGCTCCGGCGGAGACGGGGCATCGGGCATTGGCTCGCCGCTTTCGGAAGATTGCTGGTGAGCAGGTTTCGGTTTGGGCAAAGCGCTCATGGCCGGACCCCTTCCTGCGCCTCGCAGCTCCGCAAAAAGTCGATGATGCTCTGCGTGAAGATCAGCCTCGTGCATCGCTTTTGACCGGGATCACCCCTGACCGCTATGGATCGTATTCGCCCGGCGTTTAGGTGGCCATAAAGAGCGCCGTGGCCGATAGCGAACGTGTTCTCCACCTGTTGCGCCCGGAGCATTGGCGGCAGCGCAATGCCTTCAAAGAGAATGGCGCTACCAAAACACGCTTGTGCGAGTGCGGCGACGTTGGGCGGGTTATTTGCGGCTGGTTTGTCACTGGTGTTCTTCATGCGCCGGAGAATTTCACATTCCGACGCCGATAGTTTCGGCAACGACTACTTTGGTCTGCCCAACCTAACTTTCACCGATCCCGCTTCCCGCAAAAGCATCCGGGCGAGCTGCGCGTGAGGGGGAGATTCGCGCCCCCGGCCACGCCCACTTTTACCCAAGGAACTGCCGCCGCGCAACCCTCGGTTGCGGCAGAAGGTATTGGCGTCCTCCTCAAAAGCACCGATCTCGTCTTCGAGAAAACCCACCTTCGCATCGCGGATCAATTTGCACAGTTCGGCCTTCGACCATTCACCGTGTTTCACCAATGGCCAGAGGTCGAATAGCCGTTGTTCAAACGTCGTGGCCGGAGCTGCCGGCGCATGGAGCTGCGCGTGCTGATGAGCCTCGCTGACCGCAATCAAGCCGTCAGGGTAGGGTTCCCTGAACCTTTCACCGATTTCATCCAGTTCCTCCCGAAGTCGTTGCGATTTCCCCGATGGCGTCAGGTTTTTATTGTAATGGAGCCAGAGGACGAGCGCATGTGATCGCGCTTCAAGGTCTCTCGTGCTGAATATCTTCCGGTCTGTCCGGCTGACCACAAATGCGGAGCGAGCAAGACTCGCCTCGATCCAGTCGCACAAGGCGCTTAGCTCGTCCCATGCTTCTTTCTCCGAAAGTTTTTCGACCAAGGCCCGGCGCTTCGCCAAACTGAACGCACGCGCCAGTGCGTCATCCAACGATGCTTTCTCGTTACGCTCCATTTCACGAAAAAGCAGCGCTCGGGCGATGGTATGTTCGGTGTCCAAGCGGAACCGTGCATATTCGCGGGCCTCGATTTCAGCGGCGTCCAAGAACGCACGCAAAACGCGCCCTATTTGAGAGCGGCTCGTGCGCATCAGCTTTTCCATTTGCACATAGAGATAGCCTGATGCGAGGTCGCGGTCGCGGGACCGCCGCGTCCGGAACTGATCCTCAAGGTGGTTGCACAGGGCGGCCAGCGTCTCCCTAATTAGGCCGCACTCCATTGGGTATGCCGTGGTGACTACTATGCGCTTTTTCGGTAATTTTGCGGATGGCGGTTTCTTCATAGGAAAGGATTTCAATGAGCAGGCTTCGGCAAAATGTCCGGCATCGCATCCAGCGCCGTGCGCTTCGCATCGCCCTCGATGTGGGTGTAATGCGCGCTGACGGCCGCGGAGTCGTGGCCGATGATGTCCTGCACGATGGCCGGGGAAATGCCGGCGTTCTTCATCAGGCTCGTCGCCGTGTGGCGCAGGCAGTGGAACGACAGTTCCCCGGTCACGCGCCGCCCGCTGCGCCCCTTGCCGGCCTGCTCGGGGTGGTGCGACCGCGCCGGCACCAAGCCCGCATCGGCCATTAGCCGGTGGAACTGTCCGCTCAAGGAGCCGGTGCGACCTTCCTGCCGCTCGATGGTTTTCCACATCTTCGGAAAAAGCGGTGCTCGCGGATCGTCTTTGGCGGACAGCTCTTTCTCGACGTAGCGGAGCAACGGTTTGGCGAGCGGGATGATCTGCTGCCGGCCCGTCTTGCCGGTCACGAGCCGCAG
>CAYQBV010000584.1:0-2056 GCA_964415705.1 uncultured Chthoniobacter sp.
GCGAGCACGCAGTCCCACGAGGCGCGCAGCGTGCCGATTTGGTGGAGGTGCGGCGGCAGCGGCAGGCGAGGGAAGCAAGACCCAGGGCCAGCAGCGCGTACGTCGACGGCTCCGGCACCGGGGTGAAGTTCAGCACCAGGTTATTGCCGGACTGCAGAATGGAAAAGCTGCCGCCCCCGAGGCCGTTGGTGAAAGAGGCGGTATTGAGGAAAAATTTGTCCGCGGCGAAATTGGTGATGCCCGCCGCCGAGGTCGCGATCGTCCACGAGTAGGGGCTGGCGGCGGAGAAATCCGCGACGGCGCCGGCCGTGGCGCCCGCATTGAGGGAGATCAGGTTGATCGTGTAAGGCGCGATGCTGGTGGCGGTGATGTTGAGCACGGCGCCGGAGACACTTACCAGATCGTAGCCGGTGCCGGCCGGGCCGGCGGCGGTCTGCACCTCGAAATCCAAAAAGCCGCCGGAAGCCAGCGTGAGGCCGCTGGAAAAAGACAGGATGCCGGGCGAGTTGCCGGGGGCGAGATGGACATCTGTGCCTGCCGTGATGCTGTTACCAAATATGCCGCTGCCACCGAGGGTGCCGCCGCCGACGCCGAAATTGATGGTATTGGCGAAGGTGACGCCCGGTGCGACCAAGAGATTTCCGCCATAGAAAAAGACCCCGCCGGTGCCGAGGGCGGAATTGCTGGCGGCTACGACCGTGCCGCCGCTCTGAAGTGTGGTGCCGCCCGTATAGGTGTTCGTGCCGGAAAGCACCGTGTGGCCGGAAAGAACATCGACCTGGGTGGGTCCGCTGATGACCACATTCGCACCGCTCACGGTTCCGTCTTTGGTCAGGTAGTAAGGGGCGGCCCTTGTGGAGTTGGTGCCAAACACCAACTGCCCAACACCCAAGCCTGTGGTAATATCGGCGGCATTGATGACTCCGCCCGGCTGATAAGTGCCTCCGTCGTAACCGATGAAAAAAGTGCCTGAAGCAGTCCCTGTTTGGGAGAGACGAATGGTGCCACTGCCACCGCCGACGTTCAAAGTCGCCGAATTGAAAAGGTAGAGAGTACCACTACCGGCATTGCCTACGATCAGATCACTGGCAATGGTCCAACTGGTGGCAGAATCCAGAAGCAACGCAAGTCCATCGCCACCTGCATTGTTGCCGATGATGGCCTGGCCGCCGGTAGTGATGGTGGAACCCGCTCCCGCCTGCAGGTAGCCTAGGCCGGCAGCACCAATCACAAGGTTGCCGGTGGTGCCAAAAGTGCCGGTGTTTTGGAGTATAATCGATCCGTCGATACCGGCAAGAACACCGATGGTGGCATTGGCGGCGGACACCGTTGCTTGATTTCGGATATCTACGTACCCCGTGCCCGCATTGCCGATCAACAGGCTGCCGGAATTGGTCCACGCACTGCCCGCGCCACTGATAAAGGTATCGCCGGTTCCACCGGCGTTGTTGCCGATCGAGCCGGTGACGCTGGTGGCAAGACCGCCGCTAATGATATCCAAGGACCCATAGCCTTCGCTGCCCACATAAATGGTATTGGCGATATTCAAGGCGCTGCCCACATCAGCGACGGTGAGAAAACCGCTACCACCAGCGTTATTGCCAATCGAAACGTTGGGACTAGACACGGTGCCGCCAGTATAAAGGGAGAGGTAGCCTTGGCCAGCGGCCCCGACATAAAGATAGTTGGTGTTGGTCCAGGTGCTGCCAGCGCCGCCGACCTCGACATTGCCGAAACTCCCGAAGAGGTTTCCGACGGTGCCCGTGAAGTTGGTGGCGTCGCCGCCGTTGGTCACCAACAGTTCGCCTGAGTCACCACTGGCTTGTCCGACGGTTGTGTTGGCAGCAGCGTGGGTAATGGAGCCGGCATCCGCATACAGTCCGCCATTTTTAATAGTCGTGCCGCCGGTGTAGGTGTTGGCGCCTTTGAGGACGTTATACCCGGCGGTATTGATGACCTGGGTCGCACCGGTGATCGTCACCGCCGCTCCGCCGGCGGTGCCATCCTTGGTCAGATAATAGGGGGTCCCGGTGGTGGTGTTGAACGTCGCCGTGCC
>CAYQBV010000585.1:0-2053 GCA_964415705.1 uncultured Chthoniobacter sp.
GCGCGATTCGCCTTCAGCAGAAAGATCATCGCGGCCCAGGGCACCGTCTTGTAGCGCAGCCGGTTGAGCAGATGGATGACCAGCGGCAGCAAAACCGCCGGCAGCGCCCAGAGCATCCATGGTTGGAGGTAGGCCATTAGGGAAATGACGGATGACGAAGGACGAAGGACGAAGGAATGACGAAGCCGGAATGACGCGCCGATCTCGACAGCGCGTCAGACTTCGTCATTCGCCATCCGTCATTCGTCATTTCTACCGTCCCCCCTTCTTCGCCGCCCGCACGCGCTGGAGCATGAAGTTGGTCAGCACGCCGTCGAAGGGCTGGTCGAGGTAGGTGAAATGGTAGTCCACCTGAAACTGGCGGCAGCCGTGCTGGAGCGCGGCGAGGTATTCGCGGAGCGCGTCGCCGTAGGCCTCGCGGACGACGGCCGGGTCGGTGATCAGATCGGCGCCGCTTTCCAGATCGACGAAGCGCACGGGGCGGGTGAAGTCGAAGTCGTATTCCTGGCGGTCGAGCAGGTGGAAAACGGCGACGTCGTGCTTGAAAAAGTGGAGATGCTTGAGCGCCTCGAGCAGCGGCGGCACGTCGGTGAAAAGGTCGCTGATGATGATGACCAGCGCGCGCTGGCGGATGCGTTCGGCGAAGTCGTGCAGCGTCTGCACGATGTTCGATTCGCCGGCGGGCTGGGTCTCCCCGAGCATTTTCTGGAGTTGGCGCAAATGGGAGGGCGTGCGGCGTGGCGGGAGATCGCGCGCTTTGTCGGCGAAGCAGGTGAGTCCCACGGAGTCGCCCTGATGCACGAGCAGATGGGCGATCGTGCCGGCCAGCTTGCGCGCGTAGTCGAAACGCGTGCCGCCGTCCGGCGTGCTCGTGAATTTCATCGACGCCGACGTGTCCACCACGAGGTAGCAGCGCAGGTTCGTGTCGGCCTCGAACTCGCGGATGAAAAACTTGTCGGTCCGGCCAAAGACGCGCCAGTCGAGGTGCTTGATGTCGTCGCCCGGCGCGTATTTCCGGTACTCTGCAAACTCCACCGAAGCCCCACGCGTGGCCGAGCGGTGCTGGCCGTTGATGTTCCCGAGCATCGGCGACCGCACGTTGAGCATCAGCCGCGAGAGGCGGGCGATGGCTCCGTGGTCGAGGAAGTCGGGGGCGCTCATTCTAGGATGGAGTGAATCGTGATCGGTGATCGGTGAGTGGTGAAAAGTGCGGGCACGTGTTCGAGGTCGGAGCGCTCACGATTCACAAATCACCGTTCACTTCCCGGATTTCACTCCGCCGTCTCCTTAATCATCCGCCGGATGATCTCCACACTCCCCACGCCTTCGCTCTCCGCGTGGAAGTTCACCAGAATGCGGTGCGCCAGCACCGGCTCGGCGACGGCATGGACGTCTTCGAGCCGCGCGATGTAGCTGCCTTGCAGGACGGCGCGGGCTTTCGCGCCGAGGACGAGATACTGCACGGCCCGCGGGCCGGGGCCCCACATGACCCATTTTTTGATCCACTCCGGCGACTCCTCGCCGGCCGGGCGGCACTTGCGAACGAGCTTCACGATGTGGTCGTAAACGTGGTCCGGCACCGGCACGCGGCGCACCACGTCCTGAAATTTCAGGATGTCCTCGGCGTGCAAAATTTTGTCGAGCACCGGCATCGCGCCGCCCGTCGTGGACTTGGCGATCTGCAGCTCCTCCGCCGCGCTCGGGTAGCCGACATTGATGAGAAACATGAACCGGTCGAGCTGCGCCTCGGGCAGCGGATACGTGCCCTCTTGCTCGATCGGGTTTTGCGTCGCGAGGACGAAGAACGGTTTCTCGAGGACGAAGCTGTGTTTGCCCGCGTTGACCTTCTGCTCCTGCATCGCCTGGAGCAGCGCGGCCTGGGTCTTCGGCGGGGTGCGGTTGATTTCGTCGGCGAGCACGATGTTCGCGAAGATCGGCCCTTTCACAAACTCGAACGCCCGCCGCCCCGGCTGATCCGTCTCCTGCAAAATCTCGGTTCCCGTGATGTCGCTCGGCATGAGGTCCGGCGTGAACTGCACGCGGTTGAAGTTCA
>CAYQBV010000586.1:0-2051 GCA_964415705.1 uncultured Chthoniobacter sp.
GTGGGGAAGCTGAACTCGGTGGGCGTGATGGTAGGCGAGGGAGTCCCATTGGGATGCGGTAGATGGCAGGGGTGTTGCGGTGCTTGAGTTCCTTGGCCACGACTTCGTTGGCGGCGAGCATGAATTCCTCGATGAGCTGGTGGGAGATGTCGTTGTCCATTTTCTCGAGGCGCTCGGCGCGGCCCTGGTCGTCGAGCCAGATTTTCACCTCGGGGAAATCGAGGTCGAGGGAGCCGGCGAGGAAGCGGTTTTTGCGCAGCAGGGAGGCCAGCTCCCAGGCGGTGTGGACGCGGTCGTGCAGCTCGGGCGTGACGTTGAGCGGGATGGGTGCGGAGGCGAGGTGGACTTTGCCGCCGCGCTCGTAGTTCGGCGTGGGAGGAGGCGGGCGGTTTTCCAAAATGGCGAGGGCCTGCCGGTAGGTGAGCCGCGCGGCGCTTTTGATGACGCTGCGGGCGAAGCGGGCTTTGGTGACGCGGCCCTGTGGGTCGAACTCGATGAAGGCGGAGAAGGTCAGCCGCTCGACGCCGGCCTTGAGCGAGCAGATGCCATTGCTGAGGCGCTCGGGGAGCATGGGGATGACGCGGTCGGCGAGGTAGGTGGAGTTGCCGCGTTTGCGGGCCTCGCGGTCGAGCGCGCCGTCGGGCCGGACGTAGTGGGAGACGTCGGCGATGTGGACGCCGAGGTGCCAGCCACCGGCGGTGCGCTCGACGTTGATGGCGTCGTCGAAGTCTTTGGCGTCGTCGGGGTCGATGGTGATGACGAAGCCGCCGCGCAGGTCTTCGCGGCGCGCGATTTCGTCGGAGGGGATGGCTTCGGAAATGCGGTCGGCCTCGCGCTCGACGGAGCCGGGAAACTCGGTGGGGAGATTGTGCTTCCGAATGATCGAGAGCATGTCCACACCGGGCGCGCTGGCTGGGCCGATGATCTCGATGATTTCGCCCTCGGGATTGACGTGCCGGCTTTCCCACGGGTCGAGGCGCACCACCACTTTGTCGCCGACCTTTGGCGTGAGCGTCCGCCCGCCGCGCGGCGCTGGCTGCTCCCGTTTGGCGCGGCCCGGTTTCACCACGTCGGGCGTATCGCGGCTCAACCGCTCGCCGGGGAGGCGCACGTAAATGTCGTGCTGGAGCCGGGAGTCGTCGGGGATGACGAAGAAAAATTTCTTCGACGATTGCAGCGTGCCGACCACCGTCGTGTTCACGCGTTCGAGGATTTTCACCACGCGACCTTCCTCCGTGCCGGGTTGCTGCTGGCGGCCTTCGTGCATGACGCGCGCGGTCACTTTGTCGCCGTGCATGGCGGTGCCGAGGTTCACCGCGGAGATGAAGATGTCCTTCGCTCCCGGCGTGCTGCTGAGCAGGTGGGCATTGCCGCCGGTGTGGACCTGGAGCGTGCCGGTGATGAGGTCGGCGGTCTGCGGCAGCACGTAGCGGTCGTCGCGGATGCGCGCGATCTCGCCGGCCTGCTCCATCTCGAGGAGCATGTCTTTCAAAACCCCGCGCTTTTCATGCGGCCATTTCAGCGCCTGCGAAAGGCCGACTTTGTCGAGCGGGCGGTAGCCCTTGGTCTGGAGTTGGCGGAGGATGCGTTCGCGCAGCGGGAGAGATTTCACGCCGGGCAGGCTACAGGGGAGGAAAGGGGGAGGGCGATGAAAGTTTGGGCGGACTTTCCGGGCACAGGGCATTTCGTGCGGAGTAGTAAAAAATTTACTTGGCGAAGTCAGCGAGTGGAGGCAAACTTTGCGCCCCCTCGTGCCATGAATTCCTCCAAGTTGCGGTTGTTCCTCCTCGGCTTTGCTTTGTTCCTCGCGGCCTTTTGGCTGGCGAGAAATCCCGGAAAAGATCCTCGATCGCCGATCAGTGTGGTGTCGCGCGAAGCGGCGACTCCGGCGGCATCGGCGGGAGATTCGGTGGTGGCGCGGGGCGAGGGAGGAAAGGCCGCGCTCCCGGCGGCTCGGGGCGCGAAGGATGCGGTGGGTGGCAAGTCCGGTGCGGACGATGCGAAGGCGGGCCAGGCGGCGGCGAAGGGCGGAGCGGCGGTGGGTGATCCGG
>CAYQBV010000587.1:0-2038 GCA_964415705.1 uncultured Chthoniobacter sp.
CAGACATGGTGCGGGTTGTCGCTGTGGTAGCCGATCGTGTCCGCGAACCGCACCACATCGAGCCAGCCCATCGCCATGCGCTCGCCGTAGTGCGGGCTCGCCATCAGCCGGTCCACCACCCTGTCGTAGGCGTCCGGCGCAGGATCGGCCACAAAGGCCGCCACCTCCTGCGGCGTCGGCGGCAGCCCCGTCAGGTCGAAAGACACGCGCCGGATCAGCGTCCGCCGGTCCGCCTCGGGCGAAGCCTTCAGCCCCAGCTCCCCGAGCCGCTTCTGCACCAGCACATCCACGCCCTTCTGCCCCGCCGGGATCGCCGCCTTCACCGGCGCCTCATAGGCCCAGTGCTTCTGGTAAACCGCCCCCTGCGCCACCCACTGCTTGAGAATCTCCTTCTGCCGCCCGGTCAGCGGCTTGTGCGCCTTCGGCGGCGGCATCAGGTCGTCCTTGTCGCTCGTCAGCAGCCGCCGCACGATCTCGCTCTTCTCCGGGTGCCCCGGCACGATCGGCGTCTCCCCCGACTCCGCCGGCTTCAGCGCCTCCTCGCGGATGTCCAGCCGCAGCTTCGCCTCCCGCGCCTTTGCATCCGGCCCGTGGCAGTGAAAGCAAGTGTCCGAGAGAATCGGCCGCACATCGCGGTTGAACTCGATCTTTGCCGGCACCGGCGGCTCCGCGGCAAAAGCGGTCGCGGCGGTCGCGGCGAGCGCGGTGAAAAGGCACAGGGCGTGGGGCGGGCGAAAAGACATGGAGTGAGAACGAATACGTTATTAAACCCGCGACGGCTACTGCCAGTAGGCATTTTTCCCGAGGCAAAGGCGGGGCGTGTGAAAGCGCGTGGCGAGTTCCGGGAAGCAGACGCGTCCCGCGTGTTGGTCTGTCGTCACGACACGACGAACTCCCACCCGAGTCGATCTCGCAAAGGCGAGGAAACGGATCTGCTGGCGAAGCTTGCCGCCGCTGCCGGAGTGATGCTACGCTCTCCGCCATGAGCCAGTCCTTTACCGTCGAGTATCCCGACCGTCTGCCGGACGCCCTGAACATGTCCCGCGGGGAATTTGAGCGCGAGGCCCGCATGGCCCTCGCCGCCAAGCTCTATGAGCTGGGCCGCCTCTCTTCCGACGAAGCCGCCCGCATGGCCGGACTGGATCGCGTGCGCTTTCTCCTCGCACTCGAGCGCTTTGGAGCGTCCGTCATCAACCTGGACGAAGAGGAGTTGAAGCAGGAGTTCGCCCATGCCCGCGAAGCCTTCGCCGGTCGTCAATAGCAGCCCGCTCATCGCCCTCGTCGCGGCCTTGCCGGACTTCGATCAGCTCGCCGACATTGTCGGACGGTGCATCGTTCCCGCCGAAGTCATCGCCGAACTGGAGGCCGGTGGGCTGAAGGACGACACCGCCGCGCGGGTGCAGGCAGCGCCCTGGTGTGAAGTGCGCCCACCGCGCCCCGGCGCGGCCGACCCATTGCTTCCGCGGCTCGGCCCAGGGGAGGCGGCCGTCATTCAGACCGCCCTCGCAGAAGGGCTACCCTTGGTGGTGATCGATGAAGTGCGCGGCCGGCGTGCCGCGCGCCTCGCCGGGCTGCGCGTCATCGGCTCGCTGGGTTTGCTCGTGGAGCTGCACCACGCCGGGCGTCTTCCCTCCGTGGAAGACTCCATCCGGCGGATGCAGGCGAAGGGCATCCACCTCGCGCCTCATCTCATCCGGTTGACCCTCGATGCGGCCCGCGCAGCACGCACCTGACGCCAAACCCGCCGCCATCCTCCCCCGACGCGAAGCACCGCTTCTCCCAGCCATCCGGCATGACGAAGCCCTCAGCTTCACGAGGACTAAAATTGTCATCCTGAGCGGAGCGGAGGCTTTGCGGAGCGCAGTCAAAGGACCTCTAACTGTCGGCGGGGGCGAAGGCGGCGGCCCGTGGGCGCGCGCCGGCACCGCGGGGGTTTGGGGCCGCGGCGGTTTGCCGCTTGGCGGGTGGGGTGGGCGGGGGTAAAGGGGGGCGTGAATGACGTTGCGAACTTGCCGCCGGAGGTTGCGCCCCGCGGGCG
>CAYQBV010000588.1:0-2034 GCA_964415705.1 uncultured Chthoniobacter sp.
ATCTCGTCCTTGCGTGGGTGCTCCAGCTGCTGCATGTACGCCGCAACGTCCCCGCCCGCCGCCCTGTTGCCTGCCGCTCCGGTTCCTCGTGGGCGCATGGTCTCCTCCCGATCTCTGCCGGCGCGGAACCGCCTGCTCGATCCGCACCCCAGTATCGCATATGGGTGCGACAGCGGCCGTCACACCCATGCGCGCCGCGGCTGCCGGCAGGATATTATAATGGCTCAAGGAATTCGGACACTCGGCCAGGCAAAAGAGAGGGAGCCTGACCCAATGAAAAAAGCTTACACCTCGGTTTTCAAGGCCCAGGTCGTACTGGAACTCCTCAAGGAAGAGAAGACCCTAGCCCAGCTCAGTAGTGAGCATGGAGTGGGGGCCACCGTGCTGTGCGAATGGCGGGCCATCGCGCGCAAGGGGTTGGCCTCACTCTACGAGCGGCGGGATAACCTGGTCGACCAACAGGCCGCCCACGAGAAGCAGTTGGAGGATCTCTATGCCGAGATTGGTCGCCTCACCACGCAGCTGAACTGGCTGAAAAAAAAGCTACCAGCCTGAGTCTCCGGGAACGGCAGGCCCTGATCGAGCGCGACGCGCCTGAACTACCGCTCAGCACGCAAGCCACGCTCCTTACGCTCAGCCGATCAAGTCTCTACTATCAGCCCGTCCCACCGTCGGCCCGTGAGGTCGCCATCAAGCATCGGATCGACGAGTTGTACACGGCCACCCCCTTTTATGGGTCGCGCAAGATCCAGGTGCTGCTACGACCGGAATTCGGCACCCTGGCGCGCAATACCGTGCGACGGTATATGCAGGAGATGGGCATTGCGGCGATCTATCCTGGGCCGAATCTCAGTCGGCGGCACCATGACCATCAGATCTATCCGTATCTCTTGCGCGGTGTCACGGCGTCGGAGCCAAATCACATCTGGGGCATTGACATCACGTATATCCGCATGCGCCAGGGCTGGATGTATCTCGTCGCCGTGCTCGATTGGTACTCGCGCTATGTGGTGAGTTGGGCGCTCGATGACACGCTGGAGCAGCCCTTTATCCTGGAAGCCGTCGAGGCGGCCCTGGCCATCGCGACCCCGCGTATCTGGAATAGTGATCAGGGCAGCCACTTCACCAGCCCGCAGTATACGCAGCGCCTGGTGACGGCGGGGGTGCGCATCAGCATGGATGGGAAAGGCCGCGCCCTCGATAACATCTTTACCGAGCGACTCTGGCGATCGATCAAGTATGAGGAGGTATATCTGCACGACTATGCCAGCCCGCGCGATGTGCGCCACGGCATCACGCGGTATCTGGCGCTCTACAACAGCCAGCGCCCGCATCAATCCCTTGCCTATCAGACCCCAGTGGCCGTCTATTTCGCGCCGCCTGCCGTGCCACCAGGCGCCTCCGGCGGCCCGCATGACCTGCCCACCGCAACACCGTGACCGATGAAAAGCCGGAAACCATCATATTCGGCCGTACCAGGGGGCGGTGGACAGCTCATGTCGGGCGCAGATTCGAAAGCACCAGCGTCGATCTCGCCCAGTGGAAGTGTCAATCCTTTCGTGCCCGAACCCGGTTCGTAATCTACGGATATCCGGCCAAAACAGTGTCTTGACAACTTGAGCCACTATACAAACCGGCGGATAAACGGCATCCGATACATCCTGCGCTCCGTCGCAATCACCGCAGCCTGCAGAATACGGATCTTCGACTCCAGGCTCGCCTTAAATCCGTCGATCCGGTAGCGCTCCTCCTCCAGCATCTGATGAATAACATCCCCTGGCCCCATCGCATCAATCCGGGTGTGGCAGAGCGAGTTCCCGCGGTTGTTATAGCGGTCGTGCCAGTCCTTGACCCAGCCCATTGAGATGCTGTAGTGGCCGCGCGTGTCGTAGCGGTACCCCGCGAGCTTCCAGGGCCTGGTCGTAATGTCGTAGACGACGCCGACCGTCGCGTTCCGCCCCTCCATTCGGCCCGAGACTACCGCGCGTGCGCCAAGGTCCCAGCCGGCCACGTAGATGTGATTGGCCTCGGGCT
>CAYQBV010000589.1:0-2018 GCA_964415705.1 uncultured Chthoniobacter sp.
GCTTCCTGCTCGGCAAGCGCACGGTCAAAGCGCCGATCATCAAAACCATCATCAAGAAGCCCCGGCCCGGCAAAGGCGCACTCGCCACACCCACCCAGCCCGGCCAGTTCATCGTCCACTCCGGCGGTGCCGCCTGAGACTTTTCCAAATCCTAAATCCTAAATCTTAAATCCTAAATTTCATGCTCACTCCCGCGCAGCAAACCCGCCTCATCGCCCTCGAAGCCCGGCTCGATCAAAAACTCTTTGGCCGCCATCTCGACCCGCGCACCGGGCAGATGGTGGATGACGACGGATCTTCGCCCCTCGGCACCGCTGCCACGCTCGCCGGCGTGGGCGCGGCGGGCTACGGCGGTTACAAGGGCGTGCAGGCCGTGGGCGATAAGATGGATGCGCTCAGCCAGACCAAGGCCGCGGGCGGCATGGGCCGGGCCTACACCCGCATGGGCAACCTGCCCTCGCTCGACGCCGCCGGGAAACTCTCGGCGGGCAAGGTCGCCACCGCGACCGGCGCCGTGGGCCAGGACATTTGGGCTTACCTCCGCAAGCAGGGCGGCCGGCTCGCCACCAAGGTCGGCCTGCAATCCCGCCAGCGCCTTATCACCCTCGCGGCGAAACTGCCGGAGGGGAAAACGCTTTAGCCGATGCCCTCGCCGGTCCAGCGGTTGCAGGCGCTTGGCTCGCTCATCGAGCTGGGGATGCGGACGATCAAATCCGGGCCGATGGCCGGGCAGATCGCCCGCTGGGGCCGGCACCTGCCCGCGCCCGACAAGATGCCGCACGGCACGCTCCGGCCGTACGACAAGCCGCTGGGCATCTACCAGGTCCACGACCCGGCGACCAAGGCCACCATGACCATCGAGCGCTCCGGCAAAGCCTACGGCGAAAGCCCCGAGAACTGGAGCGGCGGCAAACACGCTTACATCGCCAACATCCACCTGCCAAAGAACCAGCGCGCCACGATGGCGGGCGGCAAGTCCCTGGGCAAAATGACCAAGGGCGTCTTCGATCATTTCGACAAACGCGGCATCCACGCCTCCACCCTCGCGGGAGCCTACGAGCGCCCGACCATCACGGGCCGCGCCAAGGACACCCACGGCCTCGTGCAGAGTTATCAGAAGCGCGGCTTCAAGATCGACAGCAGCGGCCCGCTGCCGAACGACTGGAACGTGCCCATGCGCCGCCGCCCGAACGCACCCAAGGGCCACCCGATCAGCGCGCCAGCCTACGAGGGCCGCATGGCACGGCTGCGCGGCGCGAGCATCCGCCGGTCCTCGGCGGAGATCCGCGCCAACACCCGCCCGCTCCTCGCGCCCGCCGCCACGCTCGCCGGGACCGGGGCCGCGGTCGGCGGCACGGCCATTGCCGCGCACCGCGAGGAACCGCAGCAAGAGCCAGCGCGCCATTCTTTGGTGCCGGGCATGATCGCCGGGGCGGCCGTCGCCGGCGGGGCCGCGGGCCGCATCGTCGGGCAAATCCGAGCCACCGGCCGGGACACCGTGGATCACGCCATCGCCGTCGCGCAGGCGGCGCGCGTCAATGCGGGCAAGGCCATGGCCCGTCGGGCCGGACGGGGCGCGCAGTTGGTTGGGCGGCAGTTGCTCCGCGGCGTCCTCTAAAGATGCGCGACCACTTCCCACTTCCGCCGCAGGCCGTCCGTCATCTTCGCCGGGGCGCGGCCCTGCCTCCGCACATAGACCATGAAGGTTTCCGCGAAGTCTTCCATCGGGCACGTCTGCGCGTAGGCGCTCACGCAATGCACGGCGCGCTGCCGCAGCGTCGGCTCCGCGTGCCAGCCATCGCCGCCAAAGGCCGCGCGGAAAGCGCGGGTGCGGGTGCGGCGCGGGTGGCGGTGGGCCAGCGCGTGCCCGTATTCGTGCCGCAGGGTGTCGAGCACCGCGCGCGGATGCACCGAGACGGCGGGCATGTAGATATGGCCGGGGCGCCAGCCCAGGAACCGCTCCAGCCGGCTCACCCGGCCGCGCAGAAAGTAACCGTAGGCCAGCGGCAGTGCGGGGC
>CAYQBV010000590.1:0-2015 GCA_964415705.1 uncultured Chthoniobacter sp.
CCGTCGCCACCACGATGCGCTCCCGCTACCTCATCCACGAGCCCGGCAAACCCCATTTCATCACCGCCACGATTGTCGAGTGGCTCCCCATTTTCTCCACCTCCGCCTGCTGCGACAGCCTGGTCCGCGCCCTCGAACATTGCCGCCAGCACAAAGGTTTGAAGATCCACGCTTGGGTCATCCTCGACACCCATTTCCACGAGATCCTCGCCGCACCCGATCTCGCCGCGACTCTTCGCGATTTGAAAAGCCTCACCGCAAAGCAGCTCGTCGCGCAGGCCGAAAAAGATAGTCTTCGCTAAATTGAGTGGGCTGCGAGGGGGGCGAAGCGGCAGGCTCGCGCCACGAGGGTGCGCACCGGAGTAGGTTGAGGGAACTAGCAGCGCCTGACTCAGGCTGGGGATTGGCGGAAACACGCTTTTGTCAGGAGAGCTTCGGCGGCAGCCCAGCCGGATAATGCCGCTCCTTCGACGCGCGGTCCGGCGAAGGCGTCGCCAGCGAGAACGAGCGGCGGCGACTGGCAGACCAGCAGGCAGGGTTGGTCATCGACCTGCATGGGCTTGCTGTAGCGCCAGCCGTGGACTTGGAACGTCTTGATTTCTGCGCCGAGCCAGGGCGCGGCTGCGTCGAGCAGAGCGCGGCCGCTCTCCTGCCGGTCGCGATCCCAGTGCTCCAGGCTGAACGCGTGCGTGGCGTGAATGGTGACCGCTGGCTCCGCGGAGATTCCTTTCAACTGATTGTCCGCGATCCACGCGATCGGTCCGTCGGCGGGCGCGAGGCCGCCGGGTGGCGGAATACGCGACGGACCATCGAGCACGGCCATGACGGCGAGGCAGCGTGTGTATTCGATGGCGGCGAGACGCGTCTGCATTTCCGGTGGGAGAACGAGGCCGCCCGCGGCGAGTAGCGCGAGCGACTGCGGGACGGGTGGCGTCAGCACCACGGCTCCAGCGTTGAAAATATGGCCGGTCGTGGTTTCCGCGCGCCATCGATCATCGGCGCGGCGCAAAGCGAACACCGGCATTTCCAAATGGAGATCGAGCCCGAGCGCGAGATGCTTCGCCACGGCGGACATCGCGGGTTTTCCGCGCCAGCGTGCATGACCGTCCGCGCAGCCCGCGAAACCGCGAGACCATTCGTCCACCGTTCCGTCCTGCCGTCCTTGATCGAGCACGGCGGCGAAGCGCGGATCGCGCGTGGTGATGAATTGCGCCCCGTGGTCGAACGTCGCGCCGTCAATCCGCCGGCTCGCCAGCCGCCCGCCCACGCCGCGGCCCTTGTCGAGCACGAGCACGCGGCGACCCGCCCGCTGCAATTCCGCCGCCGCGATCAACCCCGCCATCCCGGCGCCGATGACCAGCACGTCCGTGGTTTGTTCAGTCGCATCCATTCAGAGTTTCATGCTTCTGCCTGTTCGCGCGGGAAGCAATGCGAGGCGCACAAATTTCGCGCCCGCTGCGATGACTGGCTCATACGCGTCCTTCGGTCTGCGACTCCGCCGCGCTGATACCCGAGATGTGCGCCGGAGGACTGAGGTATGCAGCGGCGCAATGACACCCTATCGTCGCGGTCTTGAACTCCGTCCTCATCCTTTTCTCCGCCATTTCCTTCCTCGGATACGGCTCGGCGTGCTTGCTGTCGGCCTCTATGAAGCGGGAGTTCGAACGCTACCGCCTCGGATCACAGCGCACGCTGGTCGGCGGACTGCAAATTTGCGCGGCGATCGGGCTGCTGGCGGGCCTGAGCCAGCCGTGGATGGGACGCGCGGCGGCGGCCGGGCTTGCCCTGATGATGCTGGTCGCGGTCGGCGTCCGGATCAAAATCAAAGACAGTCTGCCACAGACAACACCGGCCCTCTTCTATCTGGCGCTGAACGTCTACCTGTCGTTGGCGGCGTTCTGACCAGTCGCGCGCCTACAGCAGCGCAATGGCGGCGCACATCGCGAGCACGGCGATGGAGGGCAGGGCTTTTTTGATCGGGTCTTTCACTTTGAGGTGCATGACGAACGCCCCCA
>CAYQBV010000591.1:0-2015 GCA_964415705.1 uncultured Chthoniobacter sp.
GGCCGCGCTCCCCTTCACCTCGCCATCGCGGACGCGCTTTTCATCACGCCCGAGGCTCCCTCGTCGTCCAGCGGCGTCCCTCCTTCTCCCAGCGCCGCCACCAACCGCCGCACCGGCTCACCCCCGCCCCGCCCGCCTTTCCCCACCGCCGGAGTCCGGCCCGGCGGCGCAGGCGTAAAAGATGGATACTTAACTGCGCGGCCTAGCTGCGCGACCCGGGGAAAAAGGTGCGCCGGTTTTCCAGCGGGCGGATTTTCCTCGCGTGCCGGCGCTTCTTTACCAAATCTCCCGCCTCTCAAATCCATCCCATGAAAACAAAAATCTCCACTCTCATGCTGCCGGCGCTTTTCGCCGCCGCGCTCCACCACGCTGCTGCCGGTCCGGCGGCGGACCCCGCCACGCTGAAGATCGCGCCGGGTTTCAAAGTGGACCTCATCTACACCGTGCCGAAGCCGCAGCAGGGCTCGTGGGTTTCGATGACGCAGGATCACAAGGGACGGCTCATCGTGGGCGACCAGGGCGGCGGGCTTTTCCGCGTGACGCTGGCGGCGGCGGGGAGCACGGAGGAGCCAAAGGTGGAGCCGCTCCCGATGCCGGGCGGCAAGCCGGCGGGCGGCGCGCACGGGCTGCTTTACGCTTTCGACAGCCTCTACGTGATGGTGAATGAGAAGGGCGACAAAGGTCTCTGGCGGGTGCGCGACACGGATGGGGATGACGTGTACGACAAGTCGGATTATATCTCGAAGTGCGAAGGCGGCGGCGAGCACGGCACGCACGGCCTGGCGCTTTCGCCGGATGGAAAGTCGATCTATTTCGCCAATGGCAACCACACCAAGCTGCCGCAGCCGCTGGCGTATTCGCGGCCTCTCGCGATCGGTGAGGATCATCTGATCACGCGGCTCTGGGACGCGAATGGCCACGCCAAAGGCGTGATGGCGCCCGGCGGTTACGTTTGCCAGACGGACCCGGAGGGAAAGCGCGTGGAGTTCGTCGCGGGCGGCTTCCGCAACCAGTACGACATCGCCTTTGACGCCAACGGCGAGCTTTTCACCTACGACTCGGACATGGAGTGGGATCTCGGCTCGCCGTGGTACATGCCCACGCGCATCAATCATGTGGTGAGCGGTGGCGACTCCGGTTGGCGCTCGGGCGCGGGCCGCTGGCCGAATTACTACGCGGATTCGCTGCCGGAGGTGGTGGACATCGGACCCGGTTCGCCGACCGGCACGGTCTTTGGCACCGGGGCGAAATTCCCCGCGAAATACCAGCGCGCGCTCTTTGCCCTCGACTGGACCTACGCCACGGTGTGGGCCATCCACCTCACGCCGGATGGCGCGAGCCACAAGGGCAAGATGGAAGACTTCCTCGGCGGACGCGGCTTCTCGGTGACCGATGCCGTGGTCAGCAAAACCGACGGCGCGCTCTACATCACCATCGGCGGACGCGGCAACCAATCCGCGCTCTATCGCGTGACCTACACCGGGACGGAAAGCACCGCGGCCGCCGCGCCGACCGGCGTGACGCCCGAGGTGAAACTCCGCCGCGAGCTGGAGACGCTGCACGCCGAGGGCACCGGCCCGGAGGCGGTGGCCAAAGCGTGGCCGTATCTCGGGCACAAGGATCGTTACATCCGCTGGGCCGCGCGCGTGGCCATTGAGCACCAGCCGTCCGCGCAGTGGGCGGAGAAAGCGCTCGCGGAGAAAGATCCGCAGGCCGCGCTCGAAGCGCTCATGGCGCTCGCCCGCCTCGGCGACAAGGCGCTCCAGCCGAAACTCATCGCCGCGCTGAGCGCGTTCGATTTCGCGAAGCTGACTCCCGACCTCCGCCTCGCGCTGGTCCGCGTCTGGCAGTTGACCTTCACCCGCATGGGCCGGCCCGCGCCGGAAGTCTGCGCGCAGGTCGTGGCCAAGCTCGACCCGCTTTTCCCCGCCGCTGATCCCTACGCGAACCGCGAACTCGTTTCGCTCCTCGCCTACCTCGGCTGCGCGGCCGCCCTGGGCTCGGCGATCACGACG
>CAYQBV010000592.1:0-2012 GCA_964415705.1 uncultured Chthoniobacter sp.
CCGCCCGCGAGGGCCACGGCGGTGGGCAAAAGGTCGATCGTTCCGGCCACGGCCGCGCACACGCTGCCGGGGGCGATTTTCCCCGGCCACCACGCGATGGTCGGCACCCGCACGCCACCTTCCCACGTGCTGCCTTTGCCCCCGCGCAAGGGAGCCGCGCTGCCGGCGTCCGCCCCTTTGCTCAGCCACGGGCCGTTGTCGCTGGTAAAGATGACCAGCGTGCGCTCCTCCAGCTTGGCCTCGCGCAAGGTATCGAGCACGCGCCCCACGCTCCAGTCCAGCTCCTCGACCCAGTCGCCAAAGCGCCCGTTGGCCGACTTCCCCGCAAAGGCCGCGCCCGGATAGATGGGGACATGCACCGCGGTGTGCGCGAAGTAGAGGAGGAACGGCTTGTCCTTTGACGCCCGAATGAAACCCACGGCCTCCTCCGTGTAGCGCTCCACGATGCGGCTCTGCGCCTCGTCGGTCAGGAGTTCTGCTACTTTGTCGTCGCGCACCAGCGGCACCACTTTCTCGCCGGTCGCGCTCGCCTTTTTCTGCATGTCATTGGAATACGGGATGCCGAGGTAGTGATCGAATCCCTGCCGCGTGGGGAGAAACTCCGGCTGATCGCCGACATGCCACTTGCCAATGCACTGCGTCGCGTAGCCGCGCTCTTTCAGCCGCTCGGCGATGGTGTGCTCGGCGGGATTCAGCCCGTGCTTTCCAGCCGGCCCAAACACGCCCGGCACGGAGACCCGCGCGCCGTAGCAGCCGGTGAGCAACTGCGCCCGCGACACCGAGCACACCGGCGCGGCGTAGAAAGAGGTGAGCTTCATCCCCTCGCGCGCCATGCGGTCGAGGTGCGGCGTCTTCTGCTTCGTCGCGCCGAAGGGCCCGATGTCCGCGTAGCCGAGGTCGTCGATGAAAATGATCACGACATTCGGCTTCGAGGCATCGGCGGCGCGGAGCGCGGGCGGAGCGAGCAGCAGGGCGAGGGTGAAAAGGCGGAGCAACGATTTCATAGTCCGGCCTGTTTACGAGGCCGCCCCGCCACACGCGAGAGCAGATTCGCGGGGGCGTCGCCGCACCTCGCCCTCCAGAGAACATTTTCGCCAAGGTTTTTCCTCTCGTTCCCAAAGTTAGCGCAGCGCTTTGGGAACGCGCCTCCCGGTGAGACGTCGTCTCCCTTGTGGCCGCCACGACCTCGGTTCCCCCAAAACTCACCCGCCCACCGATGAAACACAGTTTCGCTGCACCCATCCGTTCCCAAAGCGCTGCGCTAACTTTGGGAACGAGAGGGAAAACCTTGCACTGGAGACGCCCCGCCTGCGTTGATGCTTCGCAGATGCGCACCCCGCAACTCCATACGCCGCAAATCTCACCGCGCCAGCGCGGGTTAATAAGATGTTAGGCGTCGCTACGCGCTTTCTTCCAACCACACCAAAACACGAACACCCCAAACACACGAACTAAACAATGGACGGCAAATCACTCATCACCCGCATCGCACTTCTCATCATCGGCTTCTCGCTCCTCAACGTCATCCTGTGGGGCGTCTTCGTCGGCTCGCGCGGCATCGGCGGCAACATCGTTGGGCTAGTTATCAATGTTGTTCTCGCGCTTTTCCTTATCTCCGGCCAGAACTGGGCTCGATGGTTTATGTCTATTCGCTGCGGATTCGGCACCATCCTTTCGTTCTCAGCGTGGATGCAGCTAGGCAACGCGGATTTCAGCTTCTTCTCGATCATTCGCCTTTGGCTTCTCTTAGCGGCGCTTTTTTCCGCATCCATCGGCGCGTATCTCCTATTCTCCAAGCGCGTCAACGAACACTTCAACCCGAGTTCTGGTTTCTGAGCGTCTATCTTCCAACAGCCGCAACGCCTAACCAAGCGCTGGAGCGAACTGCCCCGCGCGTCACGCCGGCTGCTCCGCCGCCTTCGCCCACGCAGCCGTCGCGCCGCGCGGGGCAGTCGCTCAGCTTGAGGTCGTTGATATGGCTCCCTTGTTAGCAAGCGAAAAATAGGATTTCT
>CAYQBV010000593.1:0-2009 GCA_964415705.1 uncultured Chthoniobacter sp.
GCCGCCCAGGCCGCGATCGAGGAAAAGCGCGCGGCGGCGAAGAAGAAGTAAGCGCCGTCCTGAGTTCGTGAATCATTCAGCCGCCGTGGTCGCAAGGCCACGGCGGCTTTTTCTGTTTTGCCCCTCGCGCGACCATTCCGCGTCTGCTAAGCAGATTTCATGAGCCTGCTGACCATCGAAGTTTCCATCGATCATGGCCGCGTGACGCCGACCGAACCCGGGACGCTGCCCGAAACCGGTCGCGGCCTGCTCACCATCCTCCCGGAAAAGACATCCGCCTGCGACCCGCTCGCGCCTCACCCGGTGCTGAGCAAAGGCCGCATCCTTGCCGATCCGACGGAGCCGCTGGCCGCGGAGGACTGGCCGGAATCGCAGCGATGATCCTCCTCGATACGTGCGCTTTGCTGTGGATCGTCATGGAGCCGGAGCGCCTGACTGCGCGGGCAAAATCCCTTGTCGCGATGCCCGCCGCGAACCTCGCCGTCTCCGCGATCAGCGCCTTTGAGATCGCCGTCAAAGCGCGCAAGAACAAACTCGATCTCAAGCTTCCCGCCGATGAATGGTGGCGCACCGCCCTCACCCATCACGGCATCGCCAGCATCCCTGTTTCCGCCGAAATCGCCCTCGCCAGCGTCGCCCTCCCGCCGCACCACAACGACCCGGCGGATCGGATCATTATCGCGACGGCGGTGCTTCTCACCGCTCCCGTCGTCACCTCCGACGCCACGTTTCGCACCTACAGCTCCATCATCGTCGAGTGGTAGGAACTCGCGCGCCGCGAAGAAGAAGTAGCCACGGCCCCGAGGCCATATCTCTTTCAGTCGCCCAAGTCGCAAGTCCGGGGCGGCTGCATTTTTGCCCATGACTCCACCCATTTCCAAAGGACGGCGCTGTCTCCGCTTCGCCGTTTTGGGCATGGCGCTCGCCGGAGTGGCGGCGACGGGAATCGCGTTTCTCAGCGACTGGCATTGGTATGCCGATCTCTTCGCGCACCTGCGCCCGCAGTATTGCGTGTGGCTCGCACTCGCGGCACTTGGCTCGGTCGTGGTGAAAAATCGTCCTGCGCTGTTGCTCGCCATCATCGGGTTCCCCTCGTTCCGCGACTCCATCGCGGAACGCACTTGTCTGCGCGATTCTATCGCGTCGGCGGGACGGGGCCGGGCAATGGAATTGCGGGGACAAGTGCGTGCCGAAATGGAGTTTCGGCACGAGCGTTTGGCACGAAAGACTGGGCGGGTGGAGAGGCGGCAGCGAAAGACGGACCGGCACCACGGCTTCGCTCGATCACCGCCAGAGATCACACCGCAGCGCGGGGATCGCGCCCGACAGCCATTCGTGCGCGGAGGAGTAGCGCCAGTGCTCGGGCGAGGCGACCAAGCCGCGCTTCACCGGGTTGTTGTGCAGATACTCGATCTTCTGCTGCATGATCTCGTCGCTGGGGATCGCCTGCGGATGCACGCCCTCCTGCCAGACCTGATGCTCGGCGGTCCCCTTGCGATGCGCGGCGCGGAAGTAGGCGAGCTGGTTGAGCAGCCACTCGCGGCCTTCCGCCTGAAGCTGGGCGAGGATCATGCGGGCGGTGAAGCGTTTGAAGTCGCGGAGGGTGTCGGCCAGTTCCGGGCCGGAGACGATGGCGTGGAAGTGGTTGTCGAGGATGACCCAGGCGTGGAGGCGCAGCCCTTTGTGCTGCCGGCAGTGCTCGAAGGAGCGGATGAGGATGTCGCAACACGCGCCCGTGGTGAAGACGGGGAGCCATTCGATAATCGTGGAGGTGATGAAATGTGCGGCGTCCGGCTCGTGGATGCGGTAGCGGCTGCGCATAGTCGCGGGAGGCTGACGCAATGGAATTGCGGGGACAAGTGCGTTCCGCGATGGAGTCGCGGAACGAGGGAAGGGCGTGGCGAAATGGAGTTTCGGCACGAGGTGGAGGAAGGCGTGTGCACTCCCCAGTCCCTCCAGCCAGCCGCCGGTTTCGCCGGTGTGTGCCCTGCCGGGCTGGGTGGGCGGTG
>CAYQBV010000594.1:0-1993 GCA_964415705.1 uncultured Chthoniobacter sp.
GGGGCGGATGATCGGGGCGGGGGCGTAGGCCCAGCCCGCGCGGGACGCGGTCCCCGGCGCTCCAGCTCGATCGGCGGTCAGCGAGCGCCGTCGCCTTTCAACCCTGACGCCGCCGACGCAGGCCGAGCAGCGCGGCTCCACCCAGCAGCAGCCCGGTGCTCGCGGGCTCCGGCGCGGCGGTGTAGGTGAACTGCGTGACGATGGCCTTGTTCCCGTGATCGGTGGGCACCGATGCGGCGTTGATCACGCCTGGGGAATTGTAGGTGGTATCCGAGCGGGCCTGGACGCCGGCGACACTCGAGGCGTAGTCGAAATACAGATCCGTGATCGGGTTCGTGTAGGAAAGGGTGAGGAGCAGATTTGTGCCGGCCGTGTAGGTGAAGGGCGTGGTGAAGACGATCTGCAGGCCGAAGTTATTGGAAGCCGGGCCGGGGCCTCCGGTGAAGCTGTTGGCTGGAATGGTGAGGGGGCCGGTGAACGCGAGGACGGTGCCCGCGCCCTGATTGGCCGCAACGCTGGTCGAAAGGGCGCCCGCGGCATTGACCGACGGCCCGAGATAGACATCGAAATTGGTGACGATCACCGACGAGACCGGCCCTGTGATTTCCCCTCCGTCGAGACGAAACTGGAGCCCGGTGAGCACGTCGCCGGTCGCTAATCCGGTCAGCAGGCTGAAGTCGTATTCCTGCTGATAGGTGATGCCGGTGATCGGGGCGAGGTCGATGAAGGCATACGATGAATCTGCTTCCGTGGAAGCGAACCCGCCGGGGACGACCAACCCAATGGCCCAAACTGGCGCGGCCCCAGCCGTGAGCGCGAGGAGGGCGATGCCGCCCGCCAGCAGACGGCGACGGAAGCCGCAGGTCGTCGCGGCCGCCGGAACGAGAAGGCGGTTGGCGCCGGGCTGTGCGGAAGCGGGGAGGTGGGGCATAAGTGGGGTGGTTGCTTGGAGGTGAGGTGGTGTGCGAGATAAAGATGTCAAGGGCGTGCTGGCAAGTGAATTTCCGCGGAATCCAGAGGCGGCACGGCACCCGTGGGCGTGGGGTCGGCGTCATGCAAAAGGACGAGGGCAGCTTTTTGGTTGCTTCGCGCACGACCGCCGGCGGCGCAGGTCGGACCGCCGGGCAGCAGCCCGGCGCTCGCGGGCTACGGCGTGGCGCGAATTGAGGGCTTTTCGTCCGCGGAGATTTCCGGCAAACCACGCGCGGTGAAGTTCACGCAGTATTTCCACGCCATGCGGCTCAGGCCGGACCGGGCTTTCATCCGCGACGAGTGGATTCTGCAGACCATCCACGCTCCGGTGCGCGAGGTTGTTCAGACGGACGGGCGGATTCGACGGTGGGCTCCGATACCGGAAATGGACGGACGCTTTCTGCGTGTCATACTGCTGCCCGACGGTGAAACCGTGCACAATGCTTTCTTCGACCGCTCCTTCACGCCATGAGAATCCGCTACTTCCAAGACACCGACACCCTGCACATCGAGTTTCGCCCGGCGGCAGTCGCCGAAACCCGCGATCTCGATGAAGACACGCTGCTCGACATCGACGGCGAGGGTTCCATCTGCGGCATCACCGTCGAGCACGCCAGCGCCCGCGCGGAGATTCCCAAATTCTCCTACGAGCAGACGGCGGCGTGAGTCCAACTACCGCCGACCAGCAGCACGGCGCTCGCGGGCTCGGACGTGGGGCGTGTTGCGGGTGCCGTCGAAGCAACGCTTCGACGACAAGTGCGTTCCTAAGCCGAAGCTTAGGAACGATGGGAAAAGCCAAAGTAATTGTCCCGAAATGCAATCACACTTTGTGGCTTAGCAGCGGGGTTTTCCGATATATCGGGGAAGTAAGCACTAACACCGATGGCGTTGCTTGTAATCGCATCCGGAGTTAATGCTAGTTCCGTGTCATGCGCTCCTAGAAATCGGTGGAGTTTCTCATACGAGGATTCGAGCAGGTCGAATCCCGAAAAAAATGGCTTTACAGGCCCCCCAAATTCCA
>CAYQBV010000595.1:0-1991 GCA_964415705.1 uncultured Chthoniobacter sp.
TTCGTCGATTTTTACCATCATCGTCACGTTTTCGATCATTCTGGTTGGTCACGTGATGCCCTTTGCCCGTGATTATGCAATTCACGAAAAGGCGGCCTCAGCTATGACCAAGGTCTTCTTCGGGTTGCTCGCGGTGCTTATCCCGGACATGCGCGCTTTCACACTGTTCGACGACCTCTCGCTGGTGATTCCGTTCGGGCTGTTTATGGAAACCGCGAGTCTTGGCGTGTTCTACGTAACCATCTATTTTCTCGTGGGCTATTTCGTCTTTGCCGGCAAAGAACTATGACACGCAGACATCTCACCGCTCTCGCGACGCTGTTGGTTTTCGGCCTCGTGCGCTTGCCGATCGAGCTGCATATCGAGCAGGAGGCGCGCGCGGCGCGGTTTCATGGAGTGAAACTGGATCTCGGGGTTTTTGAAAAAGTCGGGCAGATGGGGTTTGTCGCGGCACTCAGCGGGTACCGCGCGGTGATCGCCGACGGCTTCTGGATTCACGCGAGCATGGTCTGGGAGCGGGTGGACTGGACGACAATGAAGATGGACTTCGATACAGTGACCACTCTCCAGCCGAGGTGCGTCCTTTTTTGGGACATGTCCGCGTGGCACATGTATGCGAACGCCAGCATCGCCGCGCTGGAAAACCGCAAGCAGCCGCGCGAGGCGCTCCGCCTGAAAGCCCAGCGGGAATATTGGCGGACCGGCGAGGACTACCTGCTCCGCGGGATCGCCAACAATCCTGAGAGCGCGACGCTCCACGTCAGCCTCGGCACGCTTTATCGCGACCGCTTTCAAGACCACGCCAAAGCCGCCGAGGTCTATGCGCGCGGCGCGGCGCTGCCGAGCGCGCCCGTCTATTTGCACCGGTTTGCCGTCTATGAACTGGCGAAATGCCCGGGCCGCGAGCGGGAGGCTTACGAGAAGCTGCTGGCGCTTTACAAGAAGGGCGAGGATGAGCATCTGCCGACGCTCCTGAAGCATTTGGGCGAATTGCAGGAAAAATTAAATGTTCCCGCGGAGCAGAAAGTGAATACTTCCCCGCCGCCCGCCAAACCCTGACATGCGATTCGCCATTTTCGGAGACATACACGCCAACCTTGAGGCGCTCACCGCCGTCCTCGCCGACGCCGAGAAGCACGAGGTCACCCACTACGTCTGCCTCGGCGACGTGGTCGGCTACAACGCCAACCCCCGCGAGTGCCTGGAGATCGTCCGCAATCTCGACTGCCCGGTGGTGAAGGGAAACCACGACGAACAGGCCTCGATGGAGGACGAGCTCGTCGGCTTCAACCCGCTCGCCGAGGAAGCCATCAACTGGACGCGCGACCAGCTCAGTCTGGAAGACAAACAGTGGCTGCGCGACCTCAAAATGGTGCGGCAGGTGCGCGACTTCACCATCGTCCACGCCACGCTCGATACCCCGCACAAGTGGGGCTACGTCTTCAACCAGCTCGATGCCGCCGCGAGCTTTAACTACCAGCACACCCAGCTTTGTTTCTACGGCCACACCCACGCCCCGCGCGCCTACATCCGCGACGGATCGGTGAAAAGTCAGCTCCTCGACAAGCTGACCCTCGAACCGGGAAAAAAGTATTTCATCAATTGCGGCAGCGTCGGCCAGCCCCGCGACGGCGACTGGCACGCCTCTTACGTCCTGTATTACCCGGACCGGCAGCTCCTCGAACTCCGCCGCCTGGAGTACGACATCTTCAAAGCGCAGGACAAAATCATCGAGGCCGGACTTCCGCAGCGCCTCGCGGATCGCCTCGCTTTGGGGAAATGACGGCATCTAGCACTTAACATTTAGGCATTTAGCATTTTGGGTAGAGCCCGCCACCGGCGGGAAAAAGCGTGGCTTGGGGAAAATGCTAAATGCTAAATCCCAAATGCTAAATCCCTCCTCGATCCTCATCCTCAAACCCAGCTCCCTCGGCGACATCGTCCACACCCTGCCCGCCGTGGCCCTGGTCAAAGGGCGCTGGCCGCAGGCC
>CAYQBV010000596.1:0-1989 GCA_964415705.1 uncultured Chthoniobacter sp.
ACTTTCGGGGTGGTGAAAGTGCTGCGCGACACGGACGGCGATGGGCGCATGGATGCGGCGGACGTGTGGGCAGCCGATTTGCCGCCGGTCTATGGACTCGTGCCCGCGCGGGGTGGAGTAATCGTCGCCTGCGCGCCAGACATCATTTTCCTCGCGGACCGCGATGGCGATGGCCGGGCCGAGGTGCGGGAGAAACTGTTCAGCGGCTTTCCGACCGGCGAGCTGGAGCGCGGCATCAATGCGCCGCAGTGGGGCGCGGATGGCTGGATTTATTTCGGACGCGGCTGGGGCGGCGGAAAAATCACGGGGCCGCATCTGGTCGCGCCCGTCCAGATGCCGGGCACCGACTTTCGCATTCGCGCAGACGGCAGCGCGATTGAACCAGTGACGGGCAACACGCAGACCTTCGGCTTTGCGATGACGGAAGCGGGCGCGCGTTTCACGGTGACGACGACTTCTCCCGGCATCTGCATCGCGCCGATTCCGTGGCGCTATCTCGCGCGCAATCCCGATGCAGCCACGCCTTCGCTCGAAGCCAACACCGGCGACCGGCGGGCCTACCCGATTTCGCAGCCGCATCCGTGGCGGCAGAAACGCGCGGATGACCCGGCGTATTTCAAATACTACAACTCCCGCTACGGTGCGGCGGAGAGCGAGGCGAGCGGCTGGTTCACCTCCGCCTGCGGGCCGATGATTTATCAGGACCACGCACTGCCCGGTTTGCACGGGCAGTATTTTGTTTGCGAACCGTCGGGCAATCTCATCCATCGCGCGCTCATCGAGGCGGATGGCTCGGCGCTGAAACTCCGTCGCGCGCCGGGCGAGGAGAAGTCGGAGTTTGCCGCAACCAGCGACCAGTGGAGTCATCCGATGAACCTCACCCACGGCCCGGACGGTTCCATCTGGGTCACCGATTACTACCGCGAAATCATCGAGGACTACTCGGCCATCCCGCGCCATTTGCAGCAGCAATACGGCGTCTATGCGGGGCACGACCGCGGCCGCATCTACCGGCTCACCCACAAGGATGCGCCGCGTGCGCCGTCGGCGGACATGAGCGCTCTCGACGTGCCAACTCTCGCCCGTGAATGTGCCAGCCCGCTTTTCTGGCGACGGCAAACTGCGCAGCGTCTCCTCGTCGAACACGGAGGTAAGGATGCCGCTCCGGCGCTGCGTGAATTGCTGGCCGCACCGAATGCTGAATCTTCCGCCGTCATCACGGCGCTGCGCACGCTCGACCAACTCGGCGTGCTCACACCATCCGACGTGCAGCCTTTCATCAGCCACACCCATGCGGCTGTTCGCATCCACGCGCTGCAACTCGCCGACCGTTGGTTTGCCAAGGAAGAGGGCCGCGCTTTACTCGAATCCGTGTTAAAGGCTGCGCCCGGCGAAACAGACCCGCGCGTGCAAATTCAAATCGCACTGAGCCTCGGCGAGACGCGCGACCCGGCGGCCTTCGCCACGCTGGCGCGCTTTGCATTGGAGCACCTTTCCGTGCGCTGGATGGACGCAGCCATCCTATCGTCGTTGCACGGGCGAGGAGTGGAAATGCTGGCCGCGCTCGTGGGCGAACCAAAGGCCTCTGCACCTTTTCTCGCATCGCTCGCACAATCCATCGCCGCGCGCCGCGATGAAAACGAACTATCCCGCACCCTCACGCTCATCGTCGCCGCGGCGCCCGAAGCGCAAGCCACCGTGCTCAGCGCCCTCGCCAAAGGCCGCAAGAACGCCCCACGCAAACCGCTCGGCGACAAATCCGCCCGCGCCACCCTCGCGGCGCTGGCCGCCAGTCCGAATATCGAAGTTCGTCAGGCCACGCGCACGCTCGAAGATACCTTCGTTGCGACAGTTGCGGACGCCCAGGCCCCGGTGCCGGCCGGTAAAATGCCGCCCTCTGACACCATCAGCGATGAGACATTTCGCAAATACGTCGCCGCGCTCGCGGGCCAGCGCGACCTCGGGCGCGGACACGCATTGTTTCTCCAA
>CAYQBV010000597.1:0-1987 GCA_964415705.1 uncultured Chthoniobacter sp.
GCGGGCGATGACCCCACGCAGCGGGTCGCCCGTGACCACGAAGACGCGCTCGCCGACCGGGTCGGACAGGAGCGGCTCTTGATTCAGCGGGGGCGGCAGGATGCGACGCTCTCCACCCCCCACCAGGGAAGTGAGGAAAAGTCCTTGCTGGTCTCGCACGGTAAAAAAACTTTCACCACCCGGATGGAACGCGACGGTGGTCCGGGCGGAGAACGGGGCGCGATTCGTGTCCATCGGCCAAAGCTCCAGACTGGTGTCAGCGAACTGGACGCCGAGCCAGGCCAGGCCGGGGCCAAAGAAAAAATCCCGCGCATCGCTGGCGCGCGGATGGCGCCAGGCCTGGACCACACGGCGGCTCGCGGTGTCGAAGATGGTGAAGGCGTCGCCTTGCATGAAGGCGTAGTGCGTGAGGTCATCCGAAAATGCTTCGGTGCCGGTCACGAAGACATGGGGGACCGGCCAGCGGGCGGAGGAACGCAGATCCGGCAGGGCGAGAGCGGCAGCGGCCTCGGTGCGCAGAGTGGCTAGATCCCGGCGCGGCCAGTCCGCCGTCAGGTCCGCGATGGTCTGCAATGAATTGAACCGCTGCCCCGCTTTTCCACTGGCGCGTTGCAGCCGCACTTCGCGCAACTGCGTTTGCGCGAGCGCGCCTTGCAGCCGCGTCACGCTGCGCTTTTCCACGAGGGCAAACACCAGGAGAGTGGCGGCCAGCAAAGCGAAGGAAACGGCGAGGCCGGGATTGCGCCTGGTCCAGACTTTCATCCGTTCGAGCGGCGTGGCGGGTCGCGCGAGGATGGGGCTTCCGCCGATCCAGCGGCGCAAGTCCTCGGCGAGTTCGCGTGCGCTGGCATAACGCTGCGCGGGATTCTTGGCCAGCGCCTTGAGGATAATGACCCCAAGGTCGCGGGGTGTCTCGCGCGGGAGCGGCGCCGGGGCATCCTCGGCAATCCGTCGCAACAATGCCGCCGTCGAATCGCCTTCGAACGGCGGTCGCTGCGCGCACAATTCATAGAGGATTGCGCCCAACCCCCAGACGTCGCTGACCGTCGTGGCGGCGCGGCCGTTCTTGGCCACGAGTTCGGGCGCCAAGTAACGCGGCGTCCCGATCATGATCGAAGTTTGCGTGAGGTCCGAACCGCCCTCCGCCAGTTTGGCCAGTCCAAAATCGCTGACGAAGGCCCGCCCCTGTTCATCGAAAAGAACATTGCCCGGTTTGAGATCCCGGTGCAGCACGCCTCGTTCGTGCGCGTACTGCACGGCGTCCGCGAGCTGCGCGACCAGTTCGGCCATCTCGCGCCACGCACCTTTGTACTGCTGGCTCCGCTCCGCCAGCGTGCCGCCGGTGGCGAGCTGCATGGTGAAGAAGGGCACGCCATCCTGCTCGCCCGAGGTGTAAACCGGGAGGATGCCAGGATGCTGAAGACTGGCCATGGCGCGCGTCTCGAGGCGGAAGCGCTCCAGTGCGGATGGCGAGCGGAGGCCCACGCTCAGGAGTGTCTTGAGCGCCACGTCTCGCGGCGGATCCAATTGCCGCGCCCGATACACCACGCCCATGCCGCCGCGCGCGATTTCTTCCTGCAACTCGTGGCCATCGAAACGGTCGTCCGTGTCGCTCAACGCGTCGCCGAGCGCGCACGCCGCGCAAATGCCACCGCTGCGCCCCGGGTTGATCGGAGCGCCGCAGTGCGGGCAACTGTTGACTGTCACAAGCATCGCTTAATCATCTTCCGGAATGGCGGCCGCAAGTTTCATATTTCTTTGGCCAGCACCCGGCGCAGATGGAAAAGTTCTTCGTCCACCTCGTGGGGCGCGCTGACGGTGCGGGCCACGGACGCCCGCAACAGCGATCGGAAATCCTGCCGCAGCCGATGCACCGCGCTTTTGAAACTGGGCACGCTGACCTTCAGACGCAGCGCCGCCTCTTCGTAAGTCGCCGTCTCCGTGGCTCCGGGAAGAAATTGTCGCAACACCGCGAACTGGTCCGCCC
>CAYQBV010000598.1:0-1144 GCA_964415705.1 uncultured Chthoniobacter sp.
ACATGCGCCACGGATTGCGACAGCCCATCGCGTAGATTTCCGGCCGCGTCTTGGGCGTCCCTGGCGGGAAAAGATTGCCCGCCGGGATCTCGTAGGTGCCATCGGGCTTCGGGCGGATCCGGCACACTTTTCCCGCCAGGCTCATCGTGTTCGCGGAAGATTTCTGCGCGTCCCAAGGCTCGCGCCCCGGGCGTTCGTCGAGCGGGCCGTAGCCGTTCGAGTCGGCGTGCGGATGCGTGTTGTCGCCCGCCGACCAAAGCAGGCAGCCATCCGGCGCGAACGCCACCGTGCCGCCGTGATGGCAGCACTGCTTGCGCTGCTCGTCGTATTGCAGCAGCAGCTTTTCCGACGCCAGATCGAGCGTGTCGCCTTGCATCGTGAACCGCGAAAGATTCTGCCCGTCGAAACCCGGCGGCGAGTAGAGGCAGTAGATCCAGCCGTTCTCGGAAAACTTCGGATCGAGCGCGAAGCCGAGGAAGCCGTTCTCCTGATCCTTGAAAATCTTGAGTTCGCCAGCCACGACGATGGCGCGCGTCTTCGGGTGGTAGATCTTCAGCTTGCCGCCGTATTCGTTGAAAAAGATGCGGCCATCCGGCGCGAGCGCGAGGCCCATCGGCTGCGGGATGCCCTCGATCAACCGCTCGACTTGGAACCGGTAATCCGGCGGCGCCTCGGCGGCGGCCGCGGAATGAGTGAGCGCGCAGAGCGCGGCGGAAACGGCGAGGGTGGAGGTGAGTTTCATGTGGAAGCGAGCGGCGACATCTAGGCGGGATTTGCGGACGGCACAACATTCACAGTTTGAAAATGCCGGGAGGTCGGCGGGTCCCAAGGAGCGGCGACATTCCCGTCGCCGAATACCGCATGAGCCGGAGGCGCACGAATATTTGGAAACACGGCGGGAGCGCGGCTCGCTCCGGAAATCTGGCGCTGCGCGGGCTGGCCGTCGGCGACAGGAATGTCGCCGCTCTCTGGCCACCCCGACGAACTTGCTTCTGCCGCAGCGGAAAATCTGCCTCACTCTCCCACATGGCCGACTCCACTATCCGCCTCGGTTTTTTCCACGGACTGAAGTCCCTGCCGCGCGCCGCGGGCGTGCTCTGGCGGGCTCCGCGGGTGCTGCTGTGGCTGGCGCCGCCGCTGTTCA
>CAYQBV010000598.1:1154-1975 GCA_964415705.1 uncultured Chthoniobacter sp.
GTTGGTTCGTTGGATGCATCCGCGACGTGGAGTGCTGGCGCCGCCGCTGTTCATCACGCTGCTCCTCGACGCGGCGGTGTTTTATTTTGCGTTCGATTGGATGCGCGACTGGTTCGCCGGTCTGCCGCCGGCCAGTGGCTGGCTCGCTTCGGTGCGGACGGTGCTCGACGTGCTCGGCGCGGCGGTCGTGATCGTGGTGCTCGGCTGGAGTTTCACCTGGCTGTTTCTGCTGCTCGCGAGCCCTTTTCAGGACTTCATTTCCGCCGCGGTCGAAAGGGAGGTGGGCGGTGTCGCGGTGCCGGACCCGGCGGGTTTCTCGGGTTTCCTCCGGAGCATCCTGCAAAGCCTCGTGCAGGCGCTGGTGCTGACATTTTTCAGCGTGATCTTCCTGCTCCTCGCGTTCGTCCCGGTGATCGGGGTGGTCCTCTTTTTCATGTGGAGCGCGTTCGCCCTCGGCTACTCATTCGCCTCCATCCACTCGGGCCGGACCGGCCAGCGCTTCGCTGACCGCCGGGCGTTCGCGTGGCGGCACCGCGGGGCGGTGATGGGCTTGGGAACAGTCGTCGCCGGCTTCGCGTTGGTGCCACTGGCGAATGTGGTGCTCATGCCAGTCTTCGTGGTTGCGGGCACGCTGCTCCACATTGATGCGGGAGGGAAACAGTCAGGCCTCGGCCGGATCGACGTCGTGGAGCCCGGGTAGCGGGGCCTGGGACGGCACCAACCTCGCGGCTACCTTCACCTCGGAAGCTTGAGGGGCTCACCCGCCCATGAAGCATTCGCACCACCCGATGAGCCTCGTTCCCGATTTCAGTGAAGCTTTG
>CAYQBV010000599.1:0-1971 GCA_964415705.1 uncultured Chthoniobacter sp.
TCGGCGACGAGCACGACACGGGGAAAAATCCGGCGCGCGTAGAGCACCGACCCGGCCCAGAGCAGGAACTGCCCGTAACTTGGCGACGGACCCCGCCACGAAAAAAGCGCGGTGCGGATCATACGAGGAGTCCTCCCCACGCGGCCAGAAAGCCGTCGCTGCCGCTGCCGTAATCGACCACCGCCATGTCCATCAGTTGCTCGGCGGAAATCGAGACGAGGAGATTGCGGCTGTCGAAAAGCGCGGCCCGTTTGAAGGTGTAACGGGTGAAGGAACCCCACGGCGACACATAGCCCGAATCGTAGGCACCGAGGCCCGTGGAGCCGCTCGACGCCAGATACACCACCGGATCGAAATCCGACCAGTAGAACCCGGAATGGTCGGCGGGCACGATGTGCGTGCGCGTGAGATCGAGGATGACGCTGTCGGTGAGCTGATCCGACGACGCCGATGCGCCCGGAGCCAGCGGACGCCGGCTGCGGTGCCATTCGTCGAGGCGCGGCGTGGTCAGGTCGAAAAACGCGTCGCTCTGCGAGGTGGGCACATCATCAAACCCGCCCCACTTCGGCGGATCGTCGTGCGCATGCGGGTCGCCCATGCTGCTGCCGTATTTGGTGGAGCCGAGGATGTAGGGCGTGGCCGAATTGCCGGTTCGGGGGACGCGATCGGCGCTCAGCATGGTCCGGCCATCGAAGACGCGCCGGCGGATGCCCTGGCCCGGAAAAATCTGGGCCTGCCCGAGGGCGTCCACGAGCGCATTCCAAAGCTCGGCCCGGATCGGCTCCCCGCGTTGCACGTGGAAATCCATCACGTCAGTTGCGCCGCGGAGTAGATGGTCGGGAGCCAGCCCTTCGGTCCGCTGAGCAGATACTCTTCGGTGATGTTCACGGCGTTGCCCTTGCGCTTGATCTTGGGCGCGCTCTTGAGCCAGTTGCGCTGGCCGTCCGCGTTGGGGATCTGGAACTGCGCGATGCCGGGCGGCGCCGCCGTGATGGTCCCGATGCCCTTGAGCACATGGCCCGGAATGGTACGCTTGGTGGTGGTGACGCGAAACACAGCGCCCACCGCGAGGTAGTTTTCCACCCCGTAGGCCGGCGAGGGCTCCTGGTTGGGATCCTTTTCGGGAAAACGCTCCTCGGCGGTGTCCCAGCCGTAGGTTTCCTTGAGCGTCTTGAAGTCGCGGTGCGTCTGGATCGGGTCATCGCTCATCGAGACATCCAGCTCGAAATCCGCCTGGTCATCCGCGGGATCGTCCTCCAGTCCCTCGTAGGTCAGGCTCACCTCGAAGCCGCCATTTTCCGTCTCGCGAAACTGGCGGCTGACCAGCGGCAGCGTGATGCCGAAGTCCGGCGTGACCGTGAGGGCCTCGGCGAGCGTGTCCACGTAAAACGGGACCGTGATCGAGGCCAGCCCGGTCTTGGAAACCGAGCCGGCCACGCCGTTGAGTTTCAGCGGGGTGCTCATGCGAAAACGGCGGACGTGTTTCGGTCCTGCGGTTTCTGTTTCACGGCGTCGCGGATCTGTTCGAGAAGCCGGAGCTGCTTGCGCCGGTCGGCCGCGTCGGCGTCCTGCCGCGCCACGCCACCGCCGCCGCCGATGCGCTGGATGGCGGAGACGGCGCTCCGGGTCTTTTGTTTCTTCTCCTCCTCGTCATCGAGATTGACCTGCGCGCCGGTGGATTTCTTCGGCTCCACGTCCGCGCGGGCTTTCTCGGAGACGCTTTGCACGCGCGACATCACGCCGCCGATGGCTTCATCGAGGTGCTGCTGCCAGTCGCTCGTGTCGATGAGCGAGCTGCCCTTGTCGTAGCCCTCGCTGAACGCCTGGCCGATGCCGGCAAACGCGTCGCGCACCCGCTGCGTGGCCTTGTCCACCGAAGGCGTGACCAGATCGGTTCCGGTATCGCGCTGCTCCTGGCCGGCGTCGCGGAAGCCCTGCGCCGTTTCACGGATTTTCCGGGCTCCGTCGCCG
>CAYQBV010000600.1:0-1965 GCA_964415705.1 uncultured Chthoniobacter sp.
GATCTCTCAAGGAAACCAACTCTGAAACTGTACGCGCCAAGCTCACCAAACGCCCCGAGTTCGCCCGCTTCAGCACCACCCCCTTCCGCACCGTCCTCGCGCAAGTGGAGGCGTGCTCGGAGTAGCGCGTGGCTCAGCTCGAAAAAGCTGCCGTCATTCTGAACGAAGCGCCGCGTGGGGCGCTCCGGGTATCTCGATCTTCGTCCTACGCCTCGCCCGCAAGCCGGAGGACTTCGCGAACGAGTTCGGGCGCCGCGCGAAACTTCGCACGTTCGAGCAGGGCCTCCACCACAGGGCCGACCGCCGCGAGCTGGCCGTGACGCTTTGCCCGAACGAGGATGCCGAGCACACCGATTGGCGTCAGGCCCAAGGCAAACGCGACAACCCGGCCCGCGGACTCGTCGATGAGCACGCCGTCCGCGCGAATTTCCAGCGCCAGCGCCAGCGCCTCGGTCTCACCGGGGTCCAATTCCAGATGCCGCGCGACCGCCGCCGGAATTGCCACCGGCTCACGGATCCGCACCCACCCAGGCAGCCGTAACCCGGCAAACCGTCCCTCCGATTTCGCCAGCCGCCCAAACTCCGACTCCACCGCCGGCGGGACGAACACCTCACGGAAAAGAACCGCCAGCAATTCCTCCTGTCCCACAAGCGCGAGGTTCAGAATCACCGACGTGTCCGCGACGACAATCACGCGCCGAGCAACCGGTCGAGCGCAGCCACATCCGCATGCAGATCGGTCACCGAATAATTTCGCGGGATGCCGTGCCCGGCGAGCACGTCCTGAAAACTGAGCAGGTCCGTCCCGCAGAGCCGCGCTCCTCCGAGCGCCGAGATTTTCCCCTCCCGATACAGTTCCAGCGCCAGCGCTTCGCGCGCCCGCCGCACGCGTTCCTCATCCGACGAGCCGAGCACATCGGCAAAGTCGTCTGGAATTGAAATCGTGAAGCTCATGCGTCGGACCCTAGCCGGTGCCGCGCAGGAGAGCAAGCCAGCCCCGTGGATCGTGATGTCCGACGCAGCCGAGGTGGAAATCGCCCACCTCGCCGACACCCTCCCCGACACCCCCATCGGCGTCGCCTTCGTCGATGCTGCCGGCCGCCCCGGTTGGCCCGGCGACACGCCCGGCCTCACCATCCACCACCCGAGCATCCGCGGCCGCCTCCCCCAGCGTGGATGGGCTGGAGCCGGAGATTCCGCGCCACCAGTAGGTGCCAATCTGCTGCCATGCAGAACCGCCCGTCATTTCACCGAGGGCGAAGCCCATTGCACCCGCTCTCGTCTTTGAGAAACTCCCCGCGCGCTACCTTCCTGGACAGATAATTTGCAGCGCCTCGCGCGCCGCTCTGCAGACGCGCGGTGAGAGCCAGAGCGTCGAATCGATCTCCAATTGATCGAGCAGCCGTGCCGCTTCCCCGCCAGTCACCAGACCTCTCGCCGCCGCCAGCAGCACGATGCCCAGCGTGCCGCGGGATTCGAGGCCGCAGATGCGGGCAAACTCCCGCGCGTCGCCGTCATCCGTCAGAAACGCGTCCGGGTGAAATTCGCGCGCGTGGGCCAGCGCTTCCGCTTCCCCCGCGTGCAGCAGGCCCGCTTGCCGCCATTGGTGCGCCTGCATTTGTGCCGACACCGAAACCTCCGCCACCCGCAACCACTCGGGTCAGGCCGCGCCGCAGAGTTCCGGCGCGTGCCGCTGCAATTCCTCCGCGACCGCCGGCGTCGTCCACACCTCGCCGAGTTGCGGGAGCAAATGCGTGGCCCCGATTTGATGAAGATGCAGCCCCGGCCCGGTATCGGCGACAAACAGCCTCACCGCGGAGGCTGCGGTGGCTCGACCTCAGCGAGCGCCGCCGCGATGTCGGCGAGTTGATGCCGCTCCTGCAAAGCAAACCGGCGATGGCTCAGACAATCCCGCAACGCTTCGCGGGCGACCTCCCCGGCATCCCGGAAACCGCCGTCCACCCC
>CAYQBV010000601.1:0-1962 GCA_964415705.1 uncultured Chthoniobacter sp.
GGCCACGACCTACGCGATCGGCAAGTATGAGGTGACGCTGAACCAGTACACTGAATTCCTGAACGCGGTGGCGGACACGGACACGTATTCGCTCTACAACACGAACATGGGGACGAACCTGAACATCGCGGGCATTGCGCGGGCGAACAGTCCCGGCAGCTATACATATTCGGTGATTGGGGACGGGCAGCGGCCGGTGACGTATGTGAGTTGGTTTGACGCGGCGCGGTTCACGAACTGGCTGCACAATGGGCAGCCGAACACGGGGAGCCAGACCTCGGGGACGACGGAGACGGGAGCATACACGCTCAACGGGGCGACTTCGGGCTTGGGATTCAGCAAGGGTGGTGGGGCGCAGTATTGGATTCCGAGCGAGATGGAGTGGTATAAGGCGGCGTATTACCAGCCGTTGGCCGCAGGCGGGGATACGGACGGGTATTGGTTGTATCCGACGGGGAGCAACGCGGTGCCGAACAGCCGCAATGGGAGTGTGAGTGATGCGAACAGCGCGAATTCCCGTTCGGACGACGGCATCGCCAATGGGTTTAACGGAGGATATGCCGTGACGAACTCGCAGAGCTACAGCAACAGCCAGAACTACCTGACGGCGGTGGGAGCGTTCACGCAGGCGGACAGCTACTATGGGACGTTTGATCAAGGAGGCAACGTGTGGGAATGGAACGATGCCGTCCGCTATCCTCAGCGGAGTCTGCGCGGTGGCTCGTGGGGCTGGGGCGCGGGCTACCTGCAGTCCACCGATTATTACTTCCACAGTCCGGAGTCCGGGGACGACGGCATTGGTTTTCGTGTCGCGGCCGTCCCTGAGCCCACCGTGAGCGTCAGTTTAATGCTGGCCGGGGGGCTGTTGCTGGCGCGGCGGAAGAGACCCGGCGCGCGGTAGCCAGCGCTCTCCTTTCCTCCCACTCCCACCGCCTCCCCGGCCCCGCGCCGCGGAGGCGGTCTGGCTTTGCGCCGGGCTTGAACGCCAACGGCGTTCCATCGTCCAGCCCAGGGTTGGCGCGACGCCGAAGCGCCTACCCTGGGGGCATGGAAAAAAGGCGCCAACCCCAACGGGGTTGCATCATCGGCGGTGCGGCACGGATGCAACCCTTTCAGGGTTGGCGCGGCATTGGTGCGGTGACCCAGGGTAGCGCGCCGCGCGCAACCCAGGGCTGACTGATGGAACGCCGTTGGCGTTCTCCCCCGCTCGCGGCCAAGGTGACTGGAACGCGGTTGGCATCCTTCCTCCCGCTCGCGGCCAAGGTGACTGCGCCCGTCCCCCCAAAGCGGCGCAGCCGCGCCGCACTCCAAGACGCTGTCGCGCCGGCGGGGTGCGAGCCGTTCCGGGGCGTGACTTTTTCTAAGAGCCGCGCACATTGCCGGTCCTTTCACCGTCCCCTGCCACCACTTTTCCCATGAAATACCTACCGCTCCTCACCGCCCTCCTTTGCCTCCCGCTCGCTCCCTCCCATGCCGCCGACGCCTTTGTCCCGGCGGCGGCTCCGGCGAAGGGCGCGAAGCCTTCGCCGCTCACGGGCGAGGAGGAAAAAGCGACGTTCACGCTGCCGCCGGGCTTTGAGATCGAGCTGGTGGCGCAGGAGGAGGAGGGCTTTGGGAAATTCATCGCGGTGGACTGGGATCAGCACGGGCGGATGTGGTCGATGACGGCGTTTGAATACCCGGTGGATGGCAATGAGAGCGCGGCGCAGGCGAAGGCGCTCTACGCCAGCCCGCGCAAGGATCGCGTGATCATCTTCGACACGCCGTCAGCCGGCGGCGTGCAAAAGCCGCGCGTGTTTGTGGATGGCATCGCCATTCCGCTCGGCATCCTGCCGTACAAGGACGGCGTGTATGTGCAGCACGGCAACGACCTGAAGTTTTTCAAGGACACGGACGGCGACGGGAAAGCGGATGCGCACGAGGTGGTGGTCACGGGCTTCGGCGTGCAGGACTCGCATCTCT
>CAYQBV010000602.1:0-1957 GCA_964415705.1 uncultured Chthoniobacter sp.
ATTTTCAACGTCTTTCGGAATGTCCTGTTCCCTTATCGGAATGCGTTTTTCGATGGCAAACTCGGCCAGGACCGTCTCGCCATCGTCGGCGTATATCGTTGTGACTTGCGGCGGCCGGTATGTCGCGAGAGCCGACACTTCGGTCGAGTAACGGGATTTATTCAGGTAATAAGACGCGAGAACGCCGGTCAATCCGCCCGCCGGCGTGAAAGAGGGCGAGCCCGGACCGGGCCGCCCGGGCCGTCCCGGCGGTCAGCGGGGTGATCGTTTGGAACTGATGAAGGAGAAGCTGGGCCTCTCCGCCGAGCAGGTCGAAAAACTCAAGGCCATTTTCGCCAAGGACGCGGAGAAAGTTCAGGCCTTCCGCGAAGATGCGTCGCTCACCGATGAGCAGAAGCGCGAGAAGATGCGCGCGTTTTTCCAAGCCTCGATGGAGGAGCTAAAAACCGTGCTCACGCCCGAGCAAGCCGAGAAGTGGAAGGCGGAAGCGGAGAAGCGCCGGGCGGAATGGCAGAAGCGCCGCGCCGAGCAGGACGCCAAGTAACCGCTTCAAATCACGCACCACCGAACGGGCGGGAGGCGCAGGCTTCCCGCCCGTTTTCGTGCCTTCGGAAATCAGCCCGCGCGCGGCCGCAGAATCCGGGTGGAGCACTCGACCCGAGTGCTGTGGGCGGCGACCCGCCGCACCCACCAGCGAGCGCGCCGAACAGCCTCCGGCCTCCCGGACATTCGCCAGGCTGTTCCCGTGGCCGACCCCACCACTGAGTTTTCGGCGAGGCGCCGGAAACGGCACTCGGGTCGAGTGCTCCACCCGGCGATCCGGTGCGCGCAGTTTTCCGCTCAACCCGGCAGCACCGCAAACCGCGCGGCGGCGTGCTGCCATTCGGCGCGGTCCTGCGGTTCGTAGCTTTCGATGGCAAAGGAACCGCGAACGACTTCGCGCAGCGCGCTGAGCGAGGCGAGATGCCCGAGCGCGACGGCTTGCAGCAGGACGTTGCCGAGCGCCGTGGCCTCGACCGGCCCGGCGAGCACCGTGCAGCCCGTGGCGCTGGCGGCGAACTGATTCAGCAGCCGGCCCTGGCTGCCGCCACCCACGATGTGCAACCGCGCGATCGCGCGCCCGGTGACCTCTGCGATCTCGCCGAGCGTCCGCGCGTAGAGCAGCGCGAGACTTTCGTAAATGCACCGGGTGAACTGCCCCGGCGTCTCCGGTCCGGGCTGGCCGGTCTCGCGGCAGTAGGCGGCGATCTTTTCCGGCATGTCGTCCGGCTTCCAAAACCGCGCGTCGTTCGGGTTGATGAGCGCACCGAACGGCATGGCGAGCTCGGCCTCGGCGGCGAGCGTCGCGTAGTCGTAGTTGCGCTGGTCGAGCGCCCACGTCCGCCGGCACTCCTGCAGCAGCCAGAGTCCCACGATGTTTTTCAAAAAGCGCGTGGTGCCGCCGAAGCCCGCTTCATTCGTGAAATTGTGCGCCCGCGCCGCAGCGGTGATGAGCGGCGCGGGCAGTTCCACGCCGATGAGCGACCACGTCCCCGAGCTGAGGTAAGCCCAGTCGTTGCCGCTCGCCGGCACCGCCGCGACCGCCGCGCCGGTATCGTGCGAGCACGTGGCGATGACCTCGCACGGCTCCATGCCGATCTCCGCCGCGACCTCCGGCAACAGCGCGCCGAGCCGGGTGCCGGACGGCACGAGCGGCGGAAAGATTTTCCGCGGCAGCGCGCACTCCGCGATCAGCCGCTCGGACCAGGCGCGCGTCACGGGGTTGTAGAGCTGCGTGGTGCTGGCGAGGCTTTCCTCGATCACGGCCACGCCGCTAAAAAGAAAATGCAGGTAGTCCGCGACGGTGAGAAACCGCTCCGCGATTTCCAGCAACCGCGGGCTCCTCGCCTGCTCGGCGAGGAGATGGTAGAGCGTATTGATAGGCATGAACTGGATGCCCGTCTCCGCGAAAATCAGC
>CAYQBV010000603.1:0-1955 GCA_964415705.1 uncultured Chthoniobacter sp.
CCCCGCAAACCAGCCTGCAAATGGGGCACACCAGCCCGCAGATGCTTTTCAATCATTACCGGAATCTTGTGCTCGGGGCGGATGCGGAGCGGTATTGGAAGATCGCGCCGAAGGAAACTCAGGCGCAGATCCTCGCTGCGCGGGAAAATGCGCAAATCTCCGCGTAGCGCTCCCGCCTTCCCACGGCGAGCGCGACCGGCTACATCGCCGTTCGTGGAATCCGCTCCCGACATCGCCTCCTTCATCGCTCGCTGGTCTGGGTCCGGCGCAGCAGAGCGTGCGAACTACCAGCTTTTTCTCTCCGAGTTGTGCGACCTCCTCGGCGTCACGCGACCCGATCCGACCAAGCCTGATGATGCGGACAACGCCTACGTCTTCGAGCGCAGCGTCACCTTCCACCACCCCGATGGCACCACGAGCACAGGGCGCATCGATCTCTACAAGCGCCGCTGCTACGTCCTCGAAGCCAAGCAGGGCGTCGAGAAGCGCGAAGCCGCCGAGGCACTCGCCGACGCCACGAAAGCCAAAGCGAAGGCCGCGAAGAAAGGCCACGCCCAGCGCGGCAGCGCTGCGTGGGATGGAGCCATGTTCAGGCCCGCGCGTTGAAAGACGATCGCTACGTGGCCGCCTGACCGCACGCGGGATCGAAATCAACGCTGTGCTTACGGCGACACTGCCAGTCCTTCGACCTGGGCTACGCTGCGCTGGTTTCCATCGAAGCTCAGCAGTTCTGTCGCGCCGAGTTGGAGGGCGAACGCGAGGTGCAGAATGTCCATCGCCCGTGCTCTGTGTCGCGGAGTGTGATCGAGTGCGAGCCGCTCCGCGCGGGTGACGACGCTCTCCCATTCCGACGATGACACGACCCACAGCCCTTGCTCGACATCCAGATCGAACGCCGCGAGCGCAGACTGTGCTGCGGTTTCGCTCAATCCGAGCGGCTGTCCTTGCGTTTGCAGCCAGACCTTGAACCACACGGCCTGCTGAAATTCGTAGCGCACAAGCGAGGAAATGAGCGGCGCATCCTGCGAGGATTCCACCTTTGCCACCGCCTGCTCGGAAGCCGCGCGCGGGAAGTAAAAGGCGAAAAGGAAACTCGTGTCTGCAACGCGCTCACAATGCCCGCTCGCGTCGAAGCTCAGCGAATTCCTCCGCCACGGAAATCTGACTGGCAAAGGCGTCCGGCCCCCACATTTTCAAGAACCGGGCGCGATAGTCCGCTCGCGGACGCTTCGCAATCGCGCTGGATTCCACAGCCGCCTTGCGCGGCACCAGTTCGGCCACTTCGCGCCCGTCGCGCACAACGGCGACCGACTCACCCGAATCCAAGTAGGAGTCGAGCTTGTGCGGATCGGCGTAGATGTCTTCGAGCGTGAGTGCTTTCACAATGTGGGAAAGTGCTCGAATTGGATGCACACCGCAAGCCATGACTCCGAGCGCGCTGCGCTCAACCCATCAGCTTCCGCTGGATCTGCTCAATGATCGCGGAGTTGTGGGCGATGACCTCGGTGCTCTTGGTGAGCGCCGCGACCATGTCGGCATTGGCCGTCCGCAGAGGCGTTTCGAACTCGGTGCGCACGGCGACGATCTTGCGCTGCAGCTCGGCGACTTCGCCCATGAAGTACCGCACGAGAAAATAGATCGTCACCATGCCGATGAAGAGCAGGTCGACGAACATCCAGCGGTCGTCCTGATGGGCGGCGTGATCCACGGCTTCCATGGCTTTGTCGATTTCCATACCCGCGGTGCGGCGTCAATTTGTGGCCCATCCTACATGATGCGCACCCAGACCTTTTCGTTAGTCGCGGGCGCATAATCATCCGGGCGCACGATGCCGCCCGCCTCGTTGTCGGCGTCGGTCCCGGCCGTGATGCGCCACTGGCTGACCACACCCTCGGCGGCCGCGACCATCTCGATCGTCGTACCCACGGCGAGGTCGGTGGTGGCGATGCTGTCGA
>CAYQBV010000604.1:0-1955 GCA_964415705.1 uncultured Chthoniobacter sp.
GCATCGAAAATCCACTGCGCATGGTCACGGACGCGGTTGACGAAGTGAAGTTCCTGCGGACTAAAGTCCGCGCTTATAGTCCATCCAAAGTTATTCACCGATGGCGAGGAGGACCTTTCATTTCTCCCCCGCAGCTAGCGGTCAATAACTTTGGCGGCGGCGCAAAAATGAGCGGTGCAAAACTTTCCATTTTGCTCAATCCTCGGGTTGAGCACGCAGGGTCCGGAAGACGAATTCCGCGCTCTAACGCAACAACGTTCACCCGGAGACTTTCGCTCCGGCACCCTGCGCCCGGTCGCAAAGGAACACTCAGAACCTTTCGCCTGCAAGTGCAAACTTGGCAGCGACGAACCTCTATAAGCGATTCCATCCGGCCGGGACCGCGTGCTCGACAAAACTAAAACACACCGGTCAAATTATGAATGCAACGACTGACTTCGCCGCAACGATCGGCCTGGATTGGGCCGATCAAAAACATGACCTCTGGCTCCGTCCCGCCGACGGGGCCAAAGCCGAACATCTCCGTTTGGAGCAAACCCCCGAAGCCCTCCATGAATGGGTGGCCAAACTGCGCGAGCGGTTTGGCCACCGCCGGGTGGCCCTCGCCATTGAAACCTCCCGCGGCCCGGTGATCTCGGCCCTCCTGGCCTACGACTTCATCGTGTTCTTTCCCATCAACCCCAAGGCCTTGAAGGATTATCGGGCGGCCTTTTCGGTCAGTGGCGCCAAGGACGACCGCACCGATGCCATGCTCCTGGAGGAATTTGTCCGCCTGCATCGCGACAAGCTCCGCGCCTTGGAGCCGGACACCGAACTGACGCGCAAACTCGGCGGCCTGACGGAGGTCCGCCGCCGGCTGGTGGATGAACGCACCCGGGTGGTCAACCAAGTGCATAGCGCCTTAAAGACCTATTATCCACTGGCGGAAACTCTCTTGGACGGACGCCTGACCAAGCCCTTGGCGGCCGCTTTCCTGACGCGCTGGCCCGACCTGCCCACCCTCCAAAAAGCGGACCCCAAAACGCTGCGCGCCTTCTTCTACCAGCACAACAGCCGGGGGGCCAAGAAAATGGAAGCCCGCCTGGACGCCGTGAAAAAAGCCCAACCCCTGACGACGGACGAGGCGATCCTCGCCCCCGCCCGCCAGTTGGTCAGCGCACTGGCGGGCATGCTCAAACCTCTGCACCAAGCCATCGCTGGTTTGGACGAGGCCATTGCGCAGGCCTTCGATCAGCATCCCGAGGCGGCCCTCTTCCGCAGCTTGCCGGGGGCCGGTCCGGCCCTGGCCCCGCGCCTGCTTTTCGCCTTCGGCACCCAGCGCAGCCGCTTTGCCAGCGCCGACGAAGTGGCCCAATTTTATGGACTGGCCCCGGTCGTCAAACAAAGCGGCAACACCAAAACCACGCACATGCGCAGCCGCTGTCCCAAATTCGGCCGACAGACCTTTCATGAAAATGCCGGCTGCGCCTTCAAACAGGAGCCGTGGGCCCGCGAATATTATGACGCCCACAAAGCGCGGCACGAGGGCAAACACCACCAGGCCTGCCGGGCGCTGGCCTACAAACTGATTCGCATCTATTACGCCTGCTGGAAACAGAACTCCCTCTATGACGGCCAGCGTTACCTGCAAGCCTTGGAAAAGCATGGCAGCCCCCTGCCCAAAAAGCTCTCAACCCCAACCCCAAAAGCCAGTGAATAACTTTTTGAAAATCCTTGACGGAATAACTCAGAACTCTCCGGGCGTGCGTTCGTGACGCGTCGCTTTCATCATCCCGTTCAACCGGTTTGGCGGACGGTTGTGACAGAAAATCTTTAGAAAAGTGAACGCGCTTCAATCCCTGAGGATAGTTAAGTCCCATGCGGCGTCTTTGCGGCATCCTGGAGCGCCGCGCTCCACCTCGTGGCGCTTGGACAAGTTCAGCGACTCGCCGCGACGGTCCTCGGCGCTCCAATCC
>CAYQBV010000605.1:0-1952 GCA_964415705.1 uncultured Chthoniobacter sp.
AACGATTACTAAAACACCTACTGATCCACTTACACCGGAAAAAGTGGCGCTGGACAGCGGACCGGGTGGCCAGTTGTTGACCAATTGCTGCCCGTTGACCCACAGCCGCCCGGCCCGGTTTACCTCGTAGGAAAAGGTGTAGGTCTGCGTGAACTCCGGCAGCACCTCACCGCTCCATCGGCTGGAGAAATGGTTGTCCGTGATCGTAGTCGCCGGGGAACTCGGCGACTGCCCGCTGGCCCAGAAAAAATCCACCGTGGGATCAATCCGCGTGAGATTGGGCCCGGTCGCGGGAAACACTGCGGCAACCGTGTCCGAGAGCGGACTCTCATTCCAAAACTGCGCCTGCAGTCCATTGCCATTCGGCTGTGCATTGTCCGTGATCAGGATGCCCGCCGCCGCCGGTTGCCCGACCGTATAGCCCGCGCCCGCCGACAGCGTCACCACCACCGCCTCCGGCGACTCCAGCAACGCATTGCTCAGCGGCGTCAGAGCGATGGCCGCGCTGTTCGCTGCGAACGGAATCACCACGGTCCCCGAGAGCGGCACATAGTCAGCACCTGCCACGGCACTGCCGCTCACCGTGTAGCTCACCGTCACCGCCCCGAACCCACCCGTCCGCGCCACCGTAAAATAACCCGGCCCCGCCGCCGTCTCCGCCAGCGACGCCGACTGCGCGAGCACCGTCACCACATTCGTCGCCGCCAGCCCCGCCGTCACCAACGCCAAATCCCCCGCCCCGTGCCGATGCTCGCCGTGCGGATCGAGCCCGAGTTGCAGTTCCTCCCAGTCGTCCACGCCATCACCATCGCTGTCCTTTTCGTAGACCGCCACGCGGTAAAAAGTCCGCCCTCCCGCAAGGGGGATGGCCTGCATCATCTCCGCGCCCGAGCCATCGAGCAAACCCGTCGCATCCGTCCAGACCGCCGTCGTCCCCGGCTCCGGCGCGCTTTGTATTTTGTAGCGCTTTCCCGTCACCGACGGCCACCGGACTTCCACATTTCCGCCATTGCTCGTCACTCCCGCGACCTTGAACGAATCCGTCGGCGACTTCGGGTCGGTTCCCGCGCGCGCCTCCTCGACGTTCGATTTTCCATCGCCATCCGCATCGGCATTGGCCGCCAGCCCCGCCGCGTCGAGTCTCAGCCGCCACACATCCCCCACTCCATCATTGTCCAGGTCCACCACGGCCCCGGCGGGCGCGACCAGCCCGAGCCACGCCAGCAGGATGGTGGAAAAGGCCGCACGCGAAATGTTCATAGTGGTTGAAGAATTCGGGACTTCGGACTCGCGCTGAACTCCACGCCGGTGGGTCCTGCACAGAGTCGCATTTGGTGGCTTGACCTTCTGACTCATTCGCATCCGTGCAATCGGATTTTTCCTCTCCGCGGCATTTTTGGAATGTCCGCGAGCTGGGTCTGGCCAGCGACCTGGATGAAGACGCCGCCGCTGGCGCCCGAGGCGCTGGATTACTCGATGGCGAGCGGGATGGAGGAACCGGAGGAGCTTTCCGCTGGGACGCCGGGCCGGTCGAAATCGGCAAGCATGTAGTCATTGGTCAGGGGATACCGGAAATCCCGGCGGCCGGGCCGAGGACATCGAGGGCGTTCTGCCCCGCCCGCTTGGCGCCGAAGCCGAGGGTGTCGCCGGACGGCGTGTTTTCAAACTGAGCCACTACCGGCCCCTTCCCGAGTGGCGTCGGTGTGGACGCGGAACGGAGCGGCACACTCCTGGGTGCCGAACCCCACACGCGCGTAACGCCTGAGCTTTCGCACAGCCACACGCCACTTGGCTGGAGGGATGGGCCCGGCGGGCGTTGGTGTTTTTCCGCACCCTGGATTGTGCCGCTCCGCGACGGCGGCTCCGGTGCGGGCGGGCTCAGACCAGGCTCCCGAACCGCCGGAGCTGGAGCACGGGCTCGCCGGCTTCGCGGGAGGCGGGGAGGTCGATGG
>CAYQBV010000606.1:0-1935 GCA_964415705.1 uncultured Chthoniobacter sp.
GTCAGCAAGAAATCGCTGACCGAAAACATCACACGCGAGGCGAACGGGGACGTCTTCCTGAAGGACGTGCCGATGGTGGACCAGGGCCCAAAGGGATATTGCGCAGTCGCCACGGCGGAACGTGTTTTCCGCTACTACGGGATGCCGGTGGACCAGCACGAGATGGCGCAGGTTGCCGGCAATGATGCCGGCGGCGGCGGCACGAACCCCGACGAAATGGAAACCGCCCTCAAGAAGCTCCAGGGCAAATACCACGTTTCGTTCCGAGCGCTCATTGATACCGACTACGGGAGCAGCAACTACAAGCAGTTCCTCGAACAATACAACCGCGCCGCCAAGCGCCTCGGCAAACGCATCCTCGACACCAACAACTACATCTATTTCATGAGCGGCCTCGATGCCGACGTTCTCCGCGATGTGCGCGGCAAAGGCCCCATATTCGAGAAGTTCATGAGGGTCATCCGCGAAAACATAGACGCCGGCGTGCCAGTCCTCTGGGGCCTGCAACTCGGCAAATACCCGGAGAACGGCGAAAAGGCGAAGCAGTTTGGCGGCGGCCACATGCGCCTCATCATCGGCTACAACGCCACCAAGGGTGAAATCATCTTCAGCGATTCGTGGGGAGCCGGCCACGAAAAGAAGCGGATGCTCGCGACCGACGCCTCCTCCGCCACGATGAGCGTTTACACCATCAAGCCCTCGCTCTAGGTCGTGTTCACGAATTCTTAGCGATGAGAAAGGCTGTGACGAGATGGAGTGCGGCGCAGAAGGTTTTCTGAAGCTTGTCGTAGCGGGTCGCCACGCGGCGGAACTGTTTGAGTTTGTTGAAAAAACGTTCGATGCGGTTGCGCTCGCGATAGAGCGCCTTGTCGTAATGGAGTTTCTTGCAGCGGGTGCTGATCGGAGGAATGACGGGTTGGATGCCGTCCAAGGCGAGCCGTTCGCGGATCCGGTCGGCATCGTAGCCTTTGTCGAGGGCGGCGGACTCGATTACATTGTCCGGATCGAGGCGGTCGTATAGGCTTTCAAAATTGCGGCCGTCGTGGGCCTGACCCGGGGTCAGGTGCAGCGCCACGCTACAGTTCTCATCAATGGTCGCGGCGTGGATTTTGGTGGTCAATCCGCCGCGAGAGCGTCCCAGAGCCTGCTCCGGCCCGTTTTTTTTGGCGCGCCGGCCGCATGGTGATGCGCGCGCACCGTCGTCGAATCCATGAACAGCGCCCGTGCCTGGGCAAAAGGTGCGGCCTGGAGATTTTTCCACAAGCGCTGCCAGACGCCGCGCTCCTCCCAGCGCCGGAAGCGCATGTAGACTGCATGCCAGCAGCCCAACGCCGACGGCAAATCCCGCCACGGACAACCCGTGCGATTCAAATAGAGGACGGCTTCGACAAACTCGCGATCCGTCAGATCCGCCGGCGCTCCCGCCGCGGAATGCTTGGCCGCCGTGACTGCCGGCTCCAACGCCTGCCAAATACGATCGCTGATCAATTTTCTCACTTCGATGGGTTTCATCCCATCCTTGGATCAGGCCGCCGATCTCTTGTAGATCAAATAATTCGTGAACACGGCCTAGGAATGCCGCTGTACTTAAGAAAATCACTAGTTCCGTTTGACCACTCGCTTGATGCAACCCCGATAAGCATCCTGAACGCTCGCGAAAAAGTTGCTGACGATATAGACGAGATGAGCAAGATGTTGAGCGAGATTTACAAGGCTGACCCAAAGCATCAACTCACTCCAGAGGAGAAAGCGGGGTTCTTGCAGTTGCATAAACGGATGGCGCAGAATCACTCGTGGGCGTTTCATTTTCACAAGCATTTCATCACAACTTCGTGGGTAAAATTAGAGTAGCAGGGCGGGACGAAACATTCTTGGCAAAAGCGGCGGGCTGCAGCACGCTCCTTTCGCGATGCCAGAATCACAGCTTCAGCAGGA
>CAYQBV010000607.1:0-1931 GCA_964415705.1 uncultured Chthoniobacter sp.
CCCGCACCGGTAGGCCGCCGCCCGGGCCCGCCGCCGCGCGCCCCGTCACCGCTCCCCCGCGCACGCCCCGGCGATCGCTTCGAGCTCTTCCAGAAACTTCTCCCGCCGTCCGGCCGGCAGCGCCGCCAGCACCTGCTCCTGCAGCTCCAGCGCGATTTTCCGCCCGCGCCCCAGCGCCCGCTTCCCCGCCGGCTCCAGCTTCACCCGGCGCGCGCGCCGGTCCTTCTCATGCGGCAGCCGCGCGATCAGGCCCGCCTTTTCCATCCGCGAAAGCGTGGACGTAATCGTGTTCGCGTCGCTCGCCATCAGGTCGCCCAGCGCCCGCTGCGTCAGGCCCTGCGGGTCCCCCTCGCTCAGCCAGCGCAGGATGGAAAATTGATCCGGCGTGATGCCGAGATGCGCCGTCCGCTGGCGGAAAGATTGGTTCAGCCCGAACCACGCGCGGCGCAGCAGCACCGGCAGGCGCTTGGGCGCGGGAGGGGAAAGCGGAGTGGTCATGCGGGTGCGGAGCATGCCCGCCTCGCGCCGCCGAATCCACCTCCGAATCCGCCCCGCCCGTTTGCTCCGCGCGAGTAGCTTTGACATCCCCCGCCGCCTTCCCGACAATTCCCGCACTCCACTTCGGAGCCACCGCCAACCGCCCATGAAACTCTCCCTCGTCCCCGCCCTCGCCCTCACCCTCGCCCTCGCCGCCGTGTCCGCCCACGCCGCGCCAAAGGACAAGCCCGCCAAGCCCGGCGCACCGGAGAAAGCCAAGACGATAGCCCGCGTCCGCGGCTGGCTCGACTGGCGCGGGCCGCTCCAGACCGGCGTCTCTTTGGAAAAAGGCCTGCCCGACAAAGTGGACGCCAAGGCCGCCCTCTGGACCGCCGACTTCCCCGGCCAGAGCGCCCCCGTCATCGCCGGCGGCCAGCTCTACATCATGGGCTACCAGGGCGAAGGACCCGACCTCCAGGAGGGCGTCGCCTGCTTCGACGCCGAAACCGGCCGGCTCCTCTGGAAGCAGCTCGCCAACGACTTCCTCAGCGACATCATCTACCTGCGCTACGCCACCTCCAGCCCCACCGTCGATGGCGAAACCGGCCACGTTTACACCCAGGGCAGCCAGGGCCTCCTCTCCTGCTACACCGCCCAGGGCCAGCTCGTGTGGCAGCGCTCCCTCATGGAGGAATTCGGCCGCCTCACCTTCCCGAACAACCGCACCGCCTCCCCCCTCATCGACCGCGAACTCGTGATCACCCGCGGCATCACCTCCTCCTGGGGTGCGCACGGTGCCGCCGGCGACCGCTTCTACGCCTTCGACAAAAAGACCGGCGAGCTCGTCTGGTCCAGCGCCCCCGGCGACCGGCCCCAGGACAATACCTTCTGCCATCCCTGGCTCGGCTTCCACGAAGGCCGGCGCGTGCTCTACTCCTCCGGCGGCGATTCCACCCTGCTCGCCATCAATGCCCGCACCGGCGAACCCCTCTGGCGCACCCCCGTGGCCAAAGCCGGCGCCAAAGGCGGCATCAACGCCTCCGTCGTGCAGTATCAGGACACCATCATCGTCACGCACGAGAGCGAAAACCTCGACACCAGCGACGTCGGCCGCATGGCCGCCTTCACCATCCCCACCGGCGCGCGGCCGCCCACCCCGCAGACCCCGCAGATCTTCCCCACGAAGGACCTCGAGAAATGGCGCAACCCCGTCGGCGCCCTCGCCAGCTCCCCCGTCCTCGTCGGCGACCGCATCTACCAGGTCAGCGGCCTCGGCGACCTCTGCGCCATCGACGCCGCCACCGGCAAAGTCCTCTGGAAGAAAAAGCTCGGCATCGAGCAGCGCCAAAGCTCCCCCTTCTACGCCGACGGCCTCCTCTACATCGCCATGTACATCGCCACCGGCAACGACGAGGCCAAGACCGGCGACGACGGCGAGCTTTACATCATCCGGC
>CAYQBV010000608.1:0-1913 GCA_964415705.1 uncultured Chthoniobacter sp.
CCGCTGGCAAGACCATCTCCGGTGTCCAGGAAGCCCTGAACGAGGACAACGCCATCAATACGCTGATGACCCGCGGCCTCATGGTCCTCTCCATCCAGCAAAAAGCCGGTGGCAGGGCGACCTCCCCCCGCGGCAAAATCACCGAGACCGATCTCGTCCTGTTCACCCGCCAGCTCGCCACCATGGTCGATGCCGGCCTCCCGCTGGTCACCGGCCTCACCGCCCTCTATGAACAGGCCGACCCGAAAAAACAGGCCGGCCTGCGCCGCGTCATCGGGGAAGTCAGCGCGCTCGTCCAGCAGGGCGACTCCTTTTGCGAGGCCATCTCGAAACACCCCAGCGTCTTCAACCGGCTCTACGTCAGCATGGTCAAAGCCGGTGAGTCCGGCGGTCTGCTCTCGGAGATTCTCGACCGCCTCGCCAGCTTCCTCGAAGCCGCCGCGCGCCTGAAAAAGAAGGTCAAATCCGCCATGACCTACCCGGTCATCGTGCTCTTCATCGCCTTCTCGATCACCACCTTCCTCATCGTGAAAGTCGTACCGGTCTTCGGCGAAATCTTCACCGACTTCGGTGCGAAGCTCCCTGCCCCGACCCAGTTCCTCCTCGATCTCAGCGCCTTCATTACGGGCAACTGGTATTACCTCGTCGCCGGCATCCTCGCCGCCTTCTTCACCATCCGCACTTTTCTGCGAACCGAGCGCGGTCGCCAGATTTGGGACCAATACAAACTCAAGCTCCCCATCTTCGGCATCCTCGTTCACAAAATCTGCCTCACCCGCTTCGCCCGCACCTTTGCCCAACTCATCCGCGCCGGCGTGCCGATCCTCGAGGTTATGTCCATCGTCGGCGACACCTCCGGCAATTACGTTGTCGAGAAAGCCATCAAGCACGTCTCCGCCGACGTGGAGAAAGGCGATCAACTCGCCAATGCCCTCAGCCGCGAGCCGATCTTTCCACCGATGCTCGTGCGTATGATCAGCGCCGGCGAACAGACCGGTAAGATCGACACCATGCTCGAGAAGATGGCCGACTTCTGGGACGAGGAAATCGAGGCCACGCTCAACGCGCTGACCTCGCTCATCGAACCGCTCCTCATCGTCGTCCTCGGCACCATCGTTGGCGGCATCGTCATCGCGATGTTCCTGCCCATCTTCAAACTCAGCGACGTGGTCTCGCAGTCGAAGTAACCGACCGCCCCACCTACGCCGGCCTGCCGTAAGTCAGCGGCAGCACCAGCAGCAACGCTCCAAAGGCGAGCCCGGCGAAAGCCGCGGCGCGCCAGCGTTTTTCGCCCCCCGTCACCCAGCCGATCTGATCCCGCAGCGTGTAGGGCATCCCCACCCAGAAAAGCGCGAATCCCACCCACACATAGACCAGCGATACGAGGAACAGCCGCGACATTTCCGGCCGCAAAAACGCCGCGCCCAGCAGCGGCTCCGCGCCCAGCAGCACGAGCATCCCCAGCCCGCGCACCGCGAGAAATTCATCCACATACCGCCACGCCAGCCACCACGCGATCGGTGTCCCGATCAGCACCCGCGTGCGCCAGTTCGAAAACTCCCCCAGATCCATTTTCCAGACCAGCCAGGCGAACCAAGCCGCCGCGACCGTCACGAAAAGAAACCCCAGCCCCTTCGACCGAGGAAGCCCCCGCAACCAGTCTTGCGCGGCCTTTGGCTGAAAAAGGGCGAGCGCATGCGCGACGACGAGAAGGAGACCGACGAGGTAGAGCGCCGACTCCAATTTGAGGGTGTAAGGCATGAAAGAGGGCGGGAAGAGAACGCGACCCGCCCGCGAGCCTCAAGCGAAATGTCGGCAACGGCCGGCTAGCGGGTGTGATTAAAAGTGAGTCCGCGGCGAGCGGAAGGGGAGCGCGGGCTTCCAGCCCGTTGGAGCCGGCATCCTGCCGGCGA
>CAYQBV010000609.1:0-1910 GCA_964415705.1 uncultured Chthoniobacter sp.
CGGAAGCCCTCGTCGGCCAGGACCTCGGGAGCCGGCATGGGCGCCTCATCAAAATCGCGGAAATCGGATTCAAAGAGGGTGATCCAGACGCGGTCGTCCGGCCCGAGCAGCCCGACGAAGGATCTCAGGGCCTCGCAGGACTTTTGCCATTTCGCGCCCTCCATGCTCCCGGAGCGGTCCACAAGGAAATAAAAGTCCTGCGGAAAGTTCCGGGCGACCTTCACGTCCTCCGGCGCGCGGAGTTGCACCAGCGCGTAGGTGTCCCGGCCTTCTGTCCAGTGCCAGGCCTGGGGTGCCAGTTGCAGCGCCTTCGGCTCCTGCCACACCAGCACAAAATCCCGGTCCGGCACGGCCGAGCTGCCGGAGAGTTCGACAGTCACCGCACCGCCGGTTTCCCGGAAATGGATCGGATGGCTGGACGACGAGGCCGTGCCGCTTTCGACATCGGACGCCGACAGCCGTCCCTGGACCGAGAAATAGGCTGCATCGGGATGGAGGGCGTCAATCCGGGGCGGGGTGATCCGCGAGGCATCAGGCACCTGGTCCGTATCGTCTGCGGTGCCGCGGCCGGACAGGCTGCGGAGCAGGGGCTTGCCGGGAATGTAGCGCACGCCGGGACAGGTCGGCACGAGCAGGCGCAAGCCCTCCCCGGCGCGGTCGAGCACCTGGAACCAGGCGAAGCACACCACGATCACGTCGCCGGGCTGCACATTGCCGAGCGAGAGAGTGAAGAGGTTTTCGCGCTCAGTTTCCACAAGAGCTACCCGCCGGCCCTGCGCTTTTCGGTTACGGAAAATCTCCCTGGCCGTCTTCTGGTCTTCCACTTTCGCCCGGATAATCCGGCCGTTGATATGCACTTCGCAGCGATACACTGCTGCCCCAGCCGGCAGGGGAAAGGTGTAGGTGCAATCCAACGGCCGGTCGGCGTTCTGGTGGTAGATTTGGTCGAGTTCGACGCACGCGACGGCGCCGGTGACCTCGAACCGGCACTCGACCCCCTTGAGCGGGAGAGCAATACGGGTTTCTTCCAGCCAGGCGACGAGGCCGAAGTTGGCTTGCTGGGCTGGCTGGTTGGGGATGCGGGATCTTTTCATCGGTTGTTGGTCCTTTGGTTTTTTGGTTCTGCGGAGCCCGTCCGCAGCGCCAGCAACACCGCTTCACGCTGGGTCGGCGTGATCGGCGTGCCGCGTCGCGAGACGAGCAGAAAGTCTTCATCGAGAGGAATGGTGCGCCAGAGTTCGTCCTGGGTGGGCATGGTCACGCGGAGCGAAGCCGTGGCTGTCTGCGACTCCGCAAGGCCGCGCCGGCGGATTTCGCGCAACTCGGCCAGGGAGCGCCCGTAGAGCAGTTCCCGAATCCGGCGCAGGGGCAGTCCCTGCGCTTGGAGCAGCCGGACCGCGGTGAGCTGGAGCAGATGCCTTTCCCCGTAGCCGACGCCGTCCGGGGCGTCGATCAGGCCGAGGGTCCGGTAGTAGCGAATGTTGCGTTCCGTGACGACGTCGCCGGCCTGCCCGCTGGCGGGAGCGATGCCGTGCTCCCCGCACCAGGCATTGATGCGTTCGGAAAGCTCTTGAAGGGAAAACATCTCTGGCATGGGGGACTTATTCACCACGACACTGTTACTGTCAACTAAGCCTTTTCGCACGCCGCAGAGGCTGGGGTGCCGCCGATCAGAGAGCGCAAGGAAGCGTGGATTCGCGTGCATGGTCTTCACCCTAAGCCGGAGGGGTCGGACATCCACGGCCCTACCTGGAATAAATAACCCGAGGACTCCTGATCCCAGGCGGAATAAGATGCCGCCGCCTCAATGGCGTCCGTCGCCATTTACCCATGAAAATCAAAACCTGCTTTGCGGCCAGCTACTATGCGGAAACGCGCACGGCGAGCATGCGCAAGCTGCCCGTGGTGGC
>CAYQBV010000610.1:0-1904 GCA_964415705.1 uncultured Chthoniobacter sp.
TGCTCGGCGTCATTTTCCGCAAGGCGCAGAACAAAATCCAGGACCCGGCCAAGCTCCGCCGGCTCATCGTGGACCTGATCGACAAGGAGCAGTGGTCCAGCCTTTCCGCCGACGTGAAGGGCGACGCTTACGAGGGGTTGCTGCAAAAGAACGCCGAGGACGTGAAAGGCGGCGCGGGCCAATACTTCACGCCGCGCCCGCTCATCGCCGCGATGGTGGACGCGGTGCGTCCTGAGCCGGGACAGGCCATCTGCGATCCGGCGTGTGGCACGGGTGGCTTCCTGCTCGCGGCGCATGATTACATCGCCAACCATTACTCGCTCGACCGGGCGCAAAAGAAGAAGCTCAAGAGCGGCACGTTCTTCGGCATCGAACTGGTGGACAGCGTCACGCGGCTCTGCGCGATGAACCTGCTGCTGCACGGCATCGGCGGGGAGTCGGAGGAGGATTTGCCGGTCGTGACCAAGGACGCGCTGGCCGGGAAGCACGGCGAATACGAGATCGTCCTGGCCAATCCGCCCTTCGGCAAGAAGAGCAGCGTGACCATCGTCAACGAGGCGGGCGAGTCGTCCAAGGAATCGCTGATCATCAACCGCGACGATTTGCCGATCCGGCGGCTCTGCCGTGAGGCCTCCGGCTTTGAAGGAGAGCGCTGCCGCGCGGTGCAGTCTGGGCGAGCACGAGCAACAAGCAGCTCAATTTCCTCCAGCACATCTTCACCATCCTCAAGCAGCACGGACGGGCGGCGGTGGTGTTGCCGGACAACGTGCTCTTTGAAGGCGGCGCCGGCGAGACCATCCGGCGCGAACTCCTCAAGCAGGCGGACGTGCATACGCTCCTGCGGCTGCCCACCGGCATCTTCTACGCGCAAGGCGTGAAGGCGAACGTGCTGTTTTTCGACCGCAAACCCGCGCAGGAAAAGCCGTGGACGCAGAAGCTCTGGATCTACGACCTGCGGACGAACCTGCATTTTACGCTCAAGGAAAACACGCTGAAGCGGACTGACCTGGATGACTTCGTCGCCTGCTACCACACGAAGAACCGCCACGACCGCAAAGAGAGCGAGCGCTTCAAGTCCTTCACCTACGAAGAGCTGGCCAAACGCGACAAGGTGAACCTCGACATCTTCTGGTTGAAAGACGACGCGCTGGAAGAATCCGCCAACCTGCCCGCCCCCGAGATTATCGCCGCTGACATCACCGCCGATCTTGAAGCCGCGCTGGAGCAGTTCGCGACGATTGCAGAGGATTTGCGGTAGTTCGGTGTGGGCGGAAGACCGGATGGGGAATTTCGCGTGGCGAACTGACTGAACTTCAGACATCGCGCTTTCTCATTTGGACTTCTTCCGGGCCAGCACCACCGATGGGCAGGTGATCGATGTTTTCACCGTCGCCGGATTTGAGCCGAGGCTCCCTCAAGTCTTTCGCGCGAGCAAATCGGGCCGCACGCGGGCGGTTTTTTCCAGTGCCTGCTGGCGGCGCCATTTGGCGATTTCGGCGTGGTGGCCGCTGAGGAGGATGGCGGGGACGCGCCAGCCGCGGAATTCGACGGGGCGGGTGTATTGGGGGAATTCGAGGAGGCCGGTGGTGTGGCTGTCGTCGGCGGCGCTCTGGTCGTGGCCGAGGACGCCGGGGAGGAGGCGGGCGACGGCGTCGATGACGACGGCGGCGGCGAGGGCGCCGTTGGTGAGGACGTAGTCGCCGATGGAAAGCTCGCCGTCGATGAGGTGGTCGATGACGCGCTGATCGACGCCTTCATAGTGACCGCAGAGGAGGATGAGATGCGGCACTTGCGCCAGTTCCTCGGCGACGCGCTGGGTGAAGGGACGGCCGGCGGGGGACATGAGGAGAACGAGAGTGGATTTAGGATTTAGGAAGGAAGATTTAGGAAGTGAGGATGGGCCT
>CAYQBV010000611.1:0-1894 GCA_964415705.1 uncultured Chthoniobacter sp.
TCGAAACAGTGCTCCTCCAAAATCGGCCGCACGTCTTTGACGAAATCCACCGCGGCGACAGATCGGGACAACAACAGGACCTGGCACAGCGCAGTCGCGATCGGGAGCCGCCGCCGTCCGCTCATGTCAGGATCTCCTTGATCACATGCCCATGCACATCCGTCAGCCGCCGGTTGATGCCGTTGTGGTAAAAGGTCAGCTTTTCGTGATCGAGGCCGAGCAGGTGCAGGATCGTCGCGTGAAAATCGGGGATGATGACTTTGTTCTCCCCGACGAAATAGCCGATCTCGTCGGAGGTGCCGTAGCTGATGCCCTTTTTCACGCCCGCTCCGGCGAGGAAGCAGGTGAACGCCGTCGGGTGATGGTCGCGTCCGGGGGAGCCGACGCCTTGCGTGGCGGGGCTGCGGCCAAACTCAGTGGACCAGACAAAGAGCGTGTCCTCGAACATGCCGCGCTGTTTCAAATCCTGGATGAGCGCGGCTACGGGCTTGTCCATCGTCGCGGCTTGCGCGTTGTGGTTTTCCTTCACGTTCTCATGGCCGTCCCAATTGATCCGCGGGTTGCCGCCGAAGATGCCGCCGTTGATGACCTGCACAAAACGCACGCCACGCTCCAAGAGCCGCCGCGCCATGAGGCAGTTGCGCGCGAAGCCTTTGTTCGCCGGCTCGTCGAGGCCGTAGAGTTTTTTGATGCTCTCCGGTTCGGCATCCAGATTCGTCGCCTCGGGGATGCTGACCTGCATGCGCGCGGCGAGTTCGTAGGAGCGCAGGCGCGCGGCGAACGCGCTGTCGCCGGCGTGCGCCCCGGCGAAGTCGCTGTTCATGGCGGCGAGCAACTGCATGTCGGCCGCGCGTGTGGCGGGGAGGATGCCGTCGGGCGTGCGCAGGTCGGGGATCGGGTCGCCGCCTTTCGTCTGGAAGGCGACGCCCTGGTGGTTCGCGGGGAGAAAGCCGGAGGTCCAGTTGATCGAGCCGCCCGCGGGCAGGCTGCGCGGATCGGGCAGGACGACGAACGCGGGGAGATTTTCGTTTTCCGTGCCGAGTCCGTAGCTGAGCCACGCGCCCATGCTGGGAAAGCCGTTGAGCGTGAAGCCGCTGTTCATCTGGAAGGCGGCGGGCGTGTGGTTGTTGCTCTTCGCAAACATGGACTTGATGAAGCAGACGTCGTCCACGCACCCGGCGAGATGCGGGAAGAGGCTGCTGACCCACGCGCCGCTCTGGCCGTGCTGTTTGAAGTCATAGACGGGCCGCATGATTTTCCCGGGCTGGCCGAAAAAGCCGAGGTTCTCGCCCTTCCCCTCCAGCGACTTGCCGTGCATGCGCTCGAGCTCGGGCTTGTAGTCGAACGCATCAATGTGACTCACGCCGCCCGCGCAGAAGATCTGCACCACGCGCTTCGCTTTCGCCGGAAAATGCGGCTTGCGGGCGGAGGACGGCGCGCCCGCGGCGGCGGCCGCGTTGTCGCGCTGGAGCAGCCACGCGAGCGCGATGGCGCCGAGGCCGCCGCCGGAATTCCACAGGAAATGCCGGCGCGAAAATGGCGCAGGGCCGGATGAGAGCAGGTCGTTATCGGACATAGACGAATTCAGTTGAGTTGAGCAGCGCCCAGCAGACACCGGTGAGATCGCGGGCCTGGGCGGCGGCGGTGGCGCGCTGGGTTTCCCCGGCGGTGGGCGGGCGTCCGAGCGCGAGGCGGTAGGCGGTTTGGATGGCGGCGGTGAGGTCGTTGCCGGCGGCTTTCAGCGCGCGCTCGGCGAGGCCTTTCGCCTGGCGCTGGACGAAGGCGTTGTTCATCAGCTCCAGCGCCTGGAGCGGCGTGATGGTCACGCCGCGGCGCGGCGTTTTCACGGCGGGATCGGGGCAGTCGAAGGCGTCGAGCAGCGGGTCTTTGCCGC
>CAYQBV010000612.1:0-1894 GCA_964415705.1 uncultured Chthoniobacter sp.
TATGCTTTTGCTGCGTATTCTATATGATCTTCGGGGTGTTTATCGTCGCTTCGGTCGCCGCGGCAACGGGAGCAGCAGGGTTGCATCATTAACCGCGATTCCCCGCATGACCTGGCGTCGCCTCCGACCGGGTGAGACAGACCACGAAGCGCTCTGGCTCGGCGTGACGCTCGGGAGCCTCGTCTGCGCGTGGTGCTGGCTGCGGCTCGGCCTCCCGCAGCCGCAATGCGTTTTCCACATGGTCACCGGCTGCGCCTGCCCGACGTGCGGGGCCACGCGCTGCGTGCGCTTCGCCCTCGGCGGAAACTTCCCCGCAGCCCTCGCCATCAATCCCCTCTTTTTCGCCACCCTCGGCGCGATGGCGCTCTACGATCTCTACGCCGCCACCGTCCTCGCCCTGCGCCTGCCCCGCCTCCGCGCCGACACGGTGCCCGCGTGGGCGGGAAAAACCGCGCGCTTTACCGCCGTGGGAGCCATCGCCGTGAACTGGGCGTGGCTGATCTGGCGCGGGGTGTGAAAGCGCCCGCGGATGCGCGCCAGGAGCGCGCTACTTCTTCCGCACGATCCCGCTGAGCTGGGCGGAATTCCGACCGAGCTGCTCCAGCGTGCCCGAGGAGGCCCTCACGCGCGCGAGCTGACCGTCCACAAACATGCGGACGATCCATCCGTTCGGCCGTGCGCCGGATTTTTTCTCGGTCGTGGTCGTGCGGATCAGCGGGTTGGCGGTCGTGCCGGAATTCGTGCGGGTCACGGTGCGGGTGACCGACGAGATCAGATCGGTGGACGAAACGATCTCTCTGGCCTGCCCCACCGCGGGGACGGCGACTTCGCGCTGGCCATGGTCCCACACGTAGATGCTGTCGCTCCCCTCATCCTTCGCCACGAAGAACCATTCGAGGCGCGCGGAGTCGGGCTGGGAAGCGATATTGCGAACCTCAATTTCGAGGGCGCTGTGGCTCTTGCGGGTGCGGGTGGTGGAAAAGCTGCCGACGCCGTCGTTGTTGTTCGGCTGCGCGGAGCCGGCGTTTTGCCCGCCCTCCGCAGCGCCGCCGCTGGCGGTGCTGTGGGCATCAAAGGAAAGCCCACGCACCGTCGCCGCGCCAGGCAGGCTGGTCAGCGTGCCGGCAGCCGAAGTCACCGGCCCGCTGGCGGAAATGGGCCCGCTGGCGGAGATGGGGCCGCTGCCGGAAAGTTTGGCGCCCGGATCACCGAGCGAGCCCGTGCTCAGACGGGGCGGAGCCGACTGGCTCAGCGGCGCGAAGGCCAGGGACAAAAAAAGGAGGGCGGAGCGAAGGTTCATGGCGTGGTCGTCTTGGATTTTTCAGATTCGCCCGGCGCGAGCGGGGGCTTCTGCTTGAGGAGCTGTGTGAGTTGCCCGGGATCGCGCCCGATTTGCTCCAGCCGGGTATTGGACGCCTGGACTTTCACGAGGTGTCCGCCGACGAACATGCGGATGATCCAGCCATACGAACGGGCGCCGGACTTCTTCTCGCTGGTGGTCGGCGGGCTGCTGCTGGAGGAACTGGAACTGCCTGATGTGGTGCGCGTTTCCGCCGAGACAATTTCCTCAGACTCGACCGTTTCCGTTTTCTGGCTGGCTGCGGGAACCGTGACGTCGCGCACCCCCTGATCCCAGACAAACGTGTCCTCCGTGGTCACACCTTTGCCCACGAAGAACCAATCGAAGTGCGCCGTGTCGGGCTCGCGGGCCAGATTGCGCACGGCGATCTCGAGGGTGGTCTGGCTTTTGCGAAGGCGGGTTTTGGAAATTTTCCCTTCGCTGTCGCCCGACCCGAAACTTCCGCCCTGACCGCCGCCATGGGAAAGTGTCCGCGCCTCGAAGCTGAGTCCGCGGGCCGCGGCGGCTACGGCGAGATTGGGGGCGGGCGGCGGG
>CAYQBV010000613.1:0-1893 GCA_964415705.1 uncultured Chthoniobacter sp.
CGCATCCCGCTCGCCCACGTCCGCGCCAAATGGCACGCCCCGGCGCTCACTGCGTACCTCCAAGACCCCGCGCAAGGTTTTGCCTGGAGCCGCATGCCGCACTTCCGCCTGAGCGACGACGAAGCCGCGAAGCTCACCGCCTACCTCTTCCTCTCCGCCAAGCGCGAATTCCCCGCCGGGCCGAAAGGCGACGCCACGCGCGGCGCGCAGCTCCTCGTCAGCGCCGGCTGCCTGAACTGCCACGCCGGCCTGCCACCCACCACCGCGCCCACGCTCGCCGCCACGCTCCAGACCGGCTGGCTCAAAGGCTGCCTCGCGCCCGACGCCACCGCGCGCGGCAAAGCGCCCGACTTCGCCCTCACCGCAAAGCAACGCGAGGCGCTCTCCGCTTTCGCAGCCACCGGCCTCGGCTCGCTGAAACAGGACGCGCCCGCCGAATTCGCCGAGCGCCAGATCACCGCCCAGCGCTGCATCGCCTGCCACGCGCGCGACGGCCACGCCAGCGTCTGGTCGCAGGTCGAGAGCGAAATGGAACCGCTCAAAGCCGCCGCCCCGCTGGAGGAAGGCGAGGGCCATCCCATCGCCACCACCGCCCTTCCCGCGCTCACGTGGCTCGGCGAAAAGCTGCACCCCGAATACATGGCAAAATTCATCGCCGGACAGGAAAAGACCAAGCCGCGCCCGTGGCTCGTCGCCCGCATGCCCGGCTTCCCCGCCGTCTCCACCGGGCTGGCGCACGGCCTGGCCCACAGCCACGGCTTTCCCCTCACCGATCCCGCACCCGCTGCCGCGCCCGAGGCCGCGAAACTCAAAGCCGGCGAAACCCTCCTCACCGAAAACGGCGGCTTCAACTGCCTCCAGTGCCACGGCCTCGGCGACCGCGCCGCCACCGCCGTCTTCGAGGCACCCGGCCCGAACCTCGACCTCACCCGCGTCCGCATCCGCCCGCATTACTACCACCGCTGGCTGCTTTTCCCCCAGCGCCTCGACCCCGATACGAAAATGCCCCGCTTCGCCGATGACACCGGCAAAACCGCGCTAACGGACCTTTTCGGCGGCAAAGCCAGCGAGCAATACGACGCCATCTGGCAGTATCTCCAGACCTTCAAAAAGTAAGAGCCCACCCACCCCGGCACCCACTCGCTGCCTCGGAAACAACATGCCGCCAGAAGTCAGCCGCCAGCAGCCTCAACCACCGCCGTAAAAGCTCCGCATGTAATATTCATTCATGCTTTTTACCCCCGCATTTGCGCGTATTCCGACAAGGATGTTGCTTAGCGCGCATTACGCGCATACAGCAACCGCCATGCACCCCCACCTCCGGGATATTCCAACATTTCTGTCGGACATAGAACTGCTGACAAACACACAGATTTGTCGATAAACTCCCTGTTATCCATGAAAAAATGGCGTATAGCTCGCATTTTGGTATTCGCAGCGCTGTTTTTGTTGGCTTTATCTGGTTACGCCGATGATCCCCTACAAGAGAACTGTGATCCGTTCAGCCTTGGATTTATGGCCATCTTGTTTTTCATACCTTTCCTATTTGTACTCACTATCACCGCTTCTAGCAGATTTATCACGCCATTAGAGAGAGACACGCGTCCTTGGCACAAGCCTAGCCTCAGTATTAGTCCATTTCAGAAGAGCAAGCCTCTCCAATTCTGGTTTTTTGGTGGTTCGGCGGGTTTATCACTAGCCTTGGGTCTCACATTACGTCTTATGGCCACAGGTATCGGCTCATGGACGATTATTATGATCTATTTGTGTTCGTCTTCAGGTTTAGTCTTAGGCTGCTTTTCAGCGGTTGGAATTTTCCGTGGCTCATTCCGAGAATCAAAAATTGTATAACAAGATGGTGGGGGACAATCGGCTACCCGCCCCGAGTCGAAA
>CAYQBV010000614.1:0-1882 GCA_964415705.1 uncultured Chthoniobacter sp.
CGGCGGTTGACCCAGAACTCGTGGCTGCCTTTGCCGGGTCTCGAATACTCGAAGCCGTGGCGGCGCAGACACGCCACCACTTCCCGGTATTTCAACGCCGGCATCCGGCTCATGCGGGAATGGGAAGCGAGACGGGTAACGGCAGGTTCCAGGCTTTGGCTTTACGTTTGAACAGGCGACGCAATGTCGGAGGCAATGGCAATTTCTCGGACAAATAAACTTCCATGAGAATTCGCGCGTTGGCCTGCGCTAACTCCATCGTTTCCGCGCGAGTGCGCCCTTGCACTACCAGACCGGGCAGGTCAGGACTGGTCGCGAGGAAGCCGCCTTCGTCCAGGGCCTCCAGCTTTACGTTCAACACGATTTCAGTTTCCATATCGCCATAGTAGAGGTGGATCTTCGGTTGTTCAATCAGCTTTCCACGCACGGATCCAAGCCGCTTCATAGTTTGAGAACAATTTTGGCCTCGTGTCGATCTTGGGACAGGTTTAGTTAGGAGCAACATGAATTCACGCGCACAATGAACTCGACTCCTCTCCAAACTCTCGGTGACTTCGAACTCATCCGCGAACTCGGGCGCGGCGGGATGGGCGTCGTGTATGAGGCGCGGCAGGTCTCGCTCAATCGCAAGGTCGCGCTCAAGGTGCTCAAGGTCGGGCTCGGGCTGACCACGCAGGCCGTAACGCGCTTTCAACGTGAAGCCGCCGCCGCCGCCAAGCTGCATCACACGAACATCGTTCCCATCTACGCCACGGGCGAGGATGGCGATCATCATTTCTACGCGATGGAATTGATCGAAGGGCCGGGGCTGGATCAGGTGATACGCAGGTTGCGGGAGGAACGGGAGAATCCCGTGGCAGCCGAGGGGACAAAGCTCAAGACGTCAAAATCCAAACTCCAAGTTCCAAGTTCCAAACATCAAACTTCTGGCTCCAAATCCAAGGGCGAGTCTTCTGACCACGCCTCTGGGAGCGCTGGCGTCTCGCCGGCACAAAGCGAACTCGCCGGCAGGATGCCAGCGCTCCCAGGACCGAATGAAGAAAACCTCGCCGCCACGGAGATCGCCGATTCTAAATCTCAAATTCCAGGTTCCAAATCCCAAACCGTTGGTGAGTCCACGACATCGCTTGAATCTGGCAGCGGCTACTTCGACAACGTGGCGCGGATGCTGGCGGAAGTCGCCGACGCGCTGGATCACGCGCACAAGGAAGGCGTCATTCATCGCGACATCAAGCCCTCCAATCTGATGCTTTCGAACCAGGGCCGGCTGCATCTCACGGATTTCGGCCTCGCGCGCGTGCTCGAAGAACCGGGCATGACGGTGACGGGTGATTTCATGGGCTCGCCGCTTTACATGTCGCCGGAGCAGATCGCGGCGGGCCGCGCTCCGCTGGATCATCGCACGGACATTTATTCGCTGGGCGCGACGCTTTACCAGATGCTCACATTGCAAACGCCGTTTCTGGGCGAACGCCGCGACCAGATCATCGGGCAGATCGTCCACAAAGAGCCGAAGCCACCGCGCGCCGTCGAGCGCAAGGTGCCGCCGGACCTGGAAACGATCTGCCTCAAGGCGATGGATAAGGATCCCGACCGTCGTTACCAGACGGGCGGCGCGATGGCGGAAGATTTGCGGCGGTTCGTGAACCGCTTCGCCATTGAGGCGCGCCGGGCGAATCCCGTGCAGCGAGTCATCAAGTGGACGAAGCGGCATCCGGCGGTCGCGGCGGCTTTGGCTGGGTGCGTGGTTCTCGGGCTCTGCGCTCTCGGCTTTGCGGCGCAGGCCCGGCGCAGCCAGCAGGAACTTTTGGCGCAGAAACGGCAACGCGCCTTGGATAGCGCGCTCGCCGCCTCGATGATCGGCCTCCAGAGATCGATCTGC
>CAYQBV010000615.1:0-1878 GCA_964415705.1 uncultured Chthoniobacter sp.
CGGACGAAGCGGAGCTTCGCAGACAAGGGCATTCCGAAGTGCAACTTCGGAACGATGGGGATGGGAAGCTGGTTTGACGTTGCCCACGGATACCGGCGGCGATACTTCCAGATGACATGAATACATCCTTGCGGCTTCTCTTTCTCCTCACCGGGCTGGCGGTGCTGGCTCCGGCGACATTCGCCGCCGACGCTCCCGCCAAACCGGAGAAGATTTCGCTTTGGTCAAATCACGCGCCGGTGGGCGGCGGTGCGTTTGTGTCGGCGGACGCGAGCATCACGGTGCATCGCGCGGCGCAACCGAACGGCGCCGCGCTGGTGATCTGCCCCGGCGGTGGCTACGGCGGGCTGGTGACCGGGGCGGAGGGGCACGGCATCGCGGCGTGGCTGAACGGGCATGGCATCACCGGCGTGGTGCTGGAATACCGGCTGCCCAGGGGCAACTCGGCGGTGCCTTTGCTCGACGCCCAGCGTGCCATCCGCACGGTGCGGGCGCGGGCGAAAGAGTGGGGTCTCGATCCGCAGCGCATCGGCATTATCGGCTTCTCCGCGGGTGGTCATCTGGCTTCCACGGCAGGCACGCATTTCGACGCCGGCGATGCGAAGGCGACTGATCCGATCGCGCAGGTGAGTTGCCGGCCGGATTTCATGGTCCTCGTTTATCCCGTCATCACGATGGGTGCGAAAACGCACCAAGGTTCGCGCAACAACCTGCTCGGCAACGGAGCCACACCGGAGCAGGTCGAGCTTTTCTCCAACGAGAAACAGATCACCGCGAAAACGCCGCCTGCATTCCTCGCGCACGCGCTCGACGACAACGCGGTGCCGGCGGACAACAGCAAGATGTTTTCCGAAGCGTTGCGGGCCAGCGGGGTGGAGGCGAAATACCTGGAGCTGCCCTCCGGCGGCCACGGTCTCAACGGCTACAAAGGCCCGATGTGGGACGCCTGGCAGACCCAATCCCTCGAGTGGCTGGCCGCGCGGAACTTCATTCCCGCCGCGAGCGTGCAGCCTGCGAAGACGCCGTAAACGCGGTCTCCTCCCGCCGCCGGACGCTGACCGGCCGGAAAAATTTCGCGGCTGGCTCCCTGCGCCTTTTCCTGCTCACTTCCCACCAGCCCATGCGCGTCACTCTTTTCATCCCGTGCTTCATCGATTCGCTCTACCCGCAGGTCGGCGTGGCGATGGTCAAAATCCTCGAACGCCTCGGTCATGAGGTTGATTATCCGGAGGCGCAGACCTGCTGCGGCCAGCCGCCTTTCAACTCCGGCTACTGGGACGAAGCGCGCGCCGTCGCCGCCCCGCAGCTCGCCGTTTTCCGCGACGCGGAGGTCGTGGTCTCCGCGTCTGGCTCGTGCGGGGCGATGATGAAAAAGTTCTACCCCGAGCTTTTCCACGACCGCCCGGAGGAGGCCGCGGCGAAGGCGCTGGCCGCGAAGACCTACGAGTTCTCCGACTTCCTCGTGAACAAACTCGGCGTGCGCGATGTGGGCGCGCGGTTCGAGGGCCGCGTGACCTTTCACGACGGCTGCCACGGCCTCCGCGAACTCGGCATCAAAGAGCCGCCGCGCGAACTGCTGCGCGCGGTCAAGGGGCTCGAACTCGTGGAGATGGGCGAGGGCGAAGCGTGCTGCGGATTCGGCGGAATGTTCGCCGTGAAGTATCCGCAAATCTCCACCGCGATGGCGGAGGTGAAGTGCAACTCGATCCTCGAAACCGGCGTCGAATACGTGGTCAGCAGCGACTCGAGCTGCCTCATGCAAATCCAGGGCTGGCTCGACAAGAACGGCTCCCGCGTGGTCAAGAGCCTGCACCTCGCGGAGGTGCTGGTGCAGCAGTGACGCGGAGCCATGCTTCCGCCGCTGATTCTCGCTTCCGC
>CAYQBV010000616.1:0-1874 GCA_964415705.1 uncultured Chthoniobacter sp.
CCCATATTCTCCCGCCAGTTCGCAGCTCTACTCCAGCTATGAAAACCTCCCTCCGCCTGCTCCTCCTCGCCGTCTTTGCCGTGCTCTTTGTCGGCACAGCCTCCGCCCACTACAACCCCCAACTCGGCCGCTGGCTCTCCCGAGACCCAATGGGCGAGGCGGGCGGGTTCAACCTGTATGCGTACTGCGGCAATGATCCTGTGAACCGGCATGATCCGCTGGGGCTGGCGACCTACGACTTGCGTGGCGGTGATGGCGTTCTTGATAGCGGAGAAAGCTGGCCAGCGGCGGACCTCGCTTCGTTCATCGCACCAATATCCGCAGCGCCGCGGTGGATGACTTCGACATCCTTTCTTGACGACGCTTACCAGTCATTGTTGCCCTCGCAATTGGAGATGGCACGCAAGATCAGCCTTTTCGGGCCTTCTGGGATGAATCCTTTCGACAAAAGCGGTATTTCTGGAGCGGGTCGAATCGCCAACATCAAGGGTTCAATGACGGCAGCAGGAATCAACCCTACCTCCTCTGAGGCGATGACGTTTGTCCGCGCCCTGTCACCCCATTTCGAGAGGTACGATGCCTATATGGATGGCATCTACGCCGAGCAGACTCGTGCTGCGAACAGCGCCACGAACTGGCAAATCTTCAATTTGTCTATCGTCCAGCCTTTGATGTTCGTTCTCCCGGAGTTGCGAGTAGGAAGGTTTCTTGGTTCGGGTGTGGATGCGGGTGCAGCGGGGGTAGCTGCATTGCGTCTTGAGGGGCCGCTTGCCGCAAGGACGACAGTCCTCGGCGAAAATATGGCTCAGCGGGTCATACCGTTTGCAGAGCAGACCGGCGCGAGAACAATCCCCTTCGGATCGACTGCTGACGAGTGGGCGTCGATGACCGCTCAGCAGCGTTACAGACTCAATGACGGCGCTCTTCGTGCTCGCATTAACGAAGGGGACAGCTTCCGCTACATTGGCCAAGACCCTTTGAGAAATCCCGCGCTGCGAACGCAGTTCGATCTAACGGGATCGGAACTGTTGCGGCTCAATAGTCGCGGCATTCCTTACGAAACCGTTTCGCCATCGGAAGTGATGTCCGTCCTTGGCCGCCCATGAGGACTCCGAATTTGAACGGTTGGGAGAAACTAATCTGCCCGTATTTCGCGCCGACCTGTCGACGTGTTTTAGGAAAATACCTGGAAGATAATGGCTTTACCGAGACCGGCCTTAATGAAATCGGAGGCGTGATGTTCTCTCGCTTCGGAATCTTTTTGGAAGTCAGTTACGAGCTGGAATTGGTCCCGCAGGCTTTGAGTGTGGTCCTTGGAATAGGTGACAAAAAATATGATGCTGGTGGGCATCCCTGCTGCGTTCCCTACTGGCATTTACTTCCTCGCGATAGGCCTGAGCATCGCGGTGAACAGATAAAATTTAAGACCGAATCCGATTTGGAGACGCTGCTTCTCAGGTTCAAGGATGAGTTTTTGGAACCCTACGCAAAACCGCCCTGGCTCAATCTGGATCGCCTTGAGAAGGCTATTGGTAACTTTCGCTCTGAGTTCAGTTGCTAGCAATTAAGCCTGCGCTCTTGGTGAAACTCCAACGCTGTAACGTGCAGCAACGCCGAGCCGCTGTCGCGAGTAGCGAGGCAACGTCCGCCAACCCTAGTCAACCGCCGATGAACCGCTCCGTCACGCTGCCTGCTGATGGGGGCGGAGTGTCCCGGCAAGCCGGGATTGGAATCGAAACGCCCCCGCAGGCATCGCGCCGTCGCTCGCGCCTTGGTTGTTCAACGGCGGTCAAGAGACAACGGTGTCCAAAATTCCCCCTACAAAACCGCATATAACTGGCGCAGGGCGGCGATGGCAGGCTCGTCGTGAGGCT
>CAYQBV010000617.1:0-1863 GCA_964415705.1 uncultured Chthoniobacter sp.
TGCGCCCGCTGTTCCCACGCGGGACCGGTGCGCAGCGTTTCATCGCCGCTCGGGAGTTCGCCGCCCTGCATCACACCTTGGACGATGCCCGCCTTGGCCTCGGCGGAGTAGGCTTTGCCGTCCAGCCACACGATCTGCGAGGGCGGGAAATAGCGGCCCGTCGCCGCGCAGCGAATCCATCCCTCCGGCACGTCGGCTCCCCCAACCGCCGGAGCCGCGCCCGCGCCGGGTCGCGCCTCTTTCATCGGTGCCCAGTTGGTCATGCCTTCGCACCAGACCAGCGTGTTGGTGGTGATGGTGCCGGCGGCGAGCAGGCGGTCGAGTTCGGCCTCCTCGACGGGGCCCTGGCGTTGTCCGCCGAGATCGTAATACCAGTTCATGTTGTTTCTTGTTCTGCGGGTTGAGGTCTTCTAGTTTCCGCCGCGCCATGCGACGAGCCGCAGTGAAGATGAACCCGCCAATCGAGTAAAACGGAAAACGCATGTCCGTCGCCCACCCGCTCGCCCCTGCCGTCGTCGCCTGTCCCGCATGTGGATTCGGCCTCGCGCCGGAGACCGTGGGACGGGAAAACGAGGTCGCCTGCCCGCGCTGCCGCACGCTGCTCAGCGGCGGATTTTTTCCGGTGTTTTGGTCGCCGCCGGCCACCGGGTCCGGCATGGCCGACCGCGCCGACGACGGCGACGCGGTCTGCTTTTTCCACCCGGAAAACCGCGCCACGCTGAGCTGCGAGCGGTGCGGGCGCTTTGTCTGCACGGTCTGCGACATGCCGCTCGGCTCGCGCCATCTCTGCCCCACCTGCCTGAGCAGCGGGCTCGGCGCGGAAAAGCTCCCCGAGCTGATCGTGCGCCGCTTTCACTGGGCGAATTCCGCGCTGCTCGCCGGGCTGCTGCCGCTGGTCGCGTTCTTCATTCTGCCCGTCTTCATCGTCACCGGGCCGCTGGCGATATTCTGCGCGCTCTTTGGCTGGAAAAAGCCCGGCAGCCTCCCGCGCGGACGGCGCCGCTGGGTGGCGGTGATTGGCATCGTGCTCGGTGTCGTCCAACTCGCCGTGTGGATCGGCCTCATCGGGATGTTCGCGAACATGTTTTCCAAACTCGGCGAATTCAAATGACCGCGCCCGAACCCACCTACCGCAAGCTCCCCGGCCGCGGCCTCGGCTGGAGCGGCTTCGCGCGCATCTGGATCGCGGAGGATCATCTGCTCGAGGTGAATTCCCTCCTCGTCAGCGAGCGCTACCGCCGCTTTTTTCTCCGCGACATTTCCGCGCTCATCATCCGCCGGACGAAAGTGTGGCTCGCCTGGAACATCGTCCACGGCGTGCTCGGCCTCGGCGGCGCGCTGCTCGCGGGCGGGCTGTGGTGGGGGAGCGCGACGGCGGACCAAGGATCTAAAGAAGTCCTCCAAGTCTTCGGCGTGATGACCTCGCCCTTCGCCGCCTTTTTCCTCGTCCTCTTTTTCATCAATCTTTTCCTCGGCCCGACCTGCCGCTGCCATCTCCAGACGACCACCGCCGGCTGGCACGCGCTCACCGCGCCCACGCGCCTGGGCCCCGCCCGCCGTTTCCTCGCCCGGCTGACCCCGCTCATCGAGGCCGCGCAAGCCGCGCCCGCCCCGCCGCCGCTCGCCACCGAGCCTTCCCGCTGATGGGCCCGCTCGCCCGCCAGCGCTGCCTGCATCATTCCAGCCGCGAAGCGGTCGCGCGCTGCCTCGAGTGCGGTCAGTTTTTCTGCCGCGAGTGCGTCAACGAGCACGGCGAGCGCGTGGTCTGCGCGTCGTGTTTGAAAAAGGTCGCGCAGGCCGCCGCGAAGCCCGCGCGTCGGCGGATGAATCTCTGGCCCGTCGTCCAGGCCACCGCCGGGCTGC
>CAYQBV010000618.1:0-1860 GCA_964415705.1 uncultured Chthoniobacter sp.
CCCGCGTGGCCTCGGCGACGAAGCTGGCGGTGTCGCGTCCGCGCACGTTGATGAGGATGCTCACGCGGCGCTGCGTGTCCTCGCGGGCGATTTGCACGGGCTGGTCCACGAGCTTCACCTTTGCGACCTGGCCGAGCGCGAGCAGGCCGCCGGCCTCGGTGCGCAGCGGCAGGCGCTCCATCGCGGCGAGGTCGTTGCGACGTTCCTCGGCGAGCCGGACGATGATGGGCGTGCGGCGGTTGCCCTCGATGAGCGTGCCGACTTCCTGCCCCGCGAGCGCGGTTTCGACGAGGCGGTTGAGGTCGTCGGCGTGGACGTTGAATTTCCGCAACGCGTCGCGGTCGGGCTGGATTTCGACCATCGGGTTTTTGCCGATGCTGTCGAACTCCGTCTCGCTGCCCCCGGGGATGCGGACGAGCACTTCGCGCACTTCGCCTGCGAGGCGTTCCATTTCGTCGTAGGTGTCGCCGAAAATCTTGCACACGAGGTCGGCTTTCGCGCCGGCCATGATTTCGTTGAAGCGAAGTTGAATGGGCTGCGTGACGAGCACGTTCTGCCCCGGCACCTGGTCGAGCAGCGCCTTGCGCATGAGCGCGCCGAGCTGCTCTTTCGTGATGCCGCGGCGCCACTGCTCGCGCGGCTTCAGCATGATGTAGGTGTCGCTCACGTTCGGGTTCATCGGGTCGGTGGCGACTTCGGCTGTGCCGATGCGCGAGAAGATTTCCTTCACTTCGGGGAACTCGCGGCGCAGCACGACCTCACTCTGCTTTTGCAAATCAAGTGACGACGAAAGGCCCGCGCTGCTGCTGCGGATGAGCTGAAAGGCGAAGTCGCCCTCGTCGAGCTGCGGGATGAACTCGGAGCCGAGCCGCGAAAACACGAACAGCGAAAAGCCGAACAGCGCGAACATCGGCAGCACGACGAGCCAGCGGAAACGCAGGCCGAATTCGAGGAGCGGCGTGTAGAGGCGCTTGGTGAGCGCGACGAGCCAGTTGTCGCGCTCGCGGATGTCGCCGCTCAGCAGCAACGAGCAAAGGACCGGCATGAGAGTGAGCGCGAGGACCAGCGAGCCGCCGAGCGCGAGCATCACGACCACGGCCATCGGCTTGAACATTTTCCCCTCGATGCCCTGGAGCGCGAGGATGGGCACATAGACGATGGTGATGATGAGCACGCCGAAGAACATCGGGTTCGCCACTTCGCGCGCGGAGCGCAGCACTTCCTTCGCGCGTTCGGCGGCCGTGAGGCGGCGGCCGAGCGCGTGCTGCCGCTCGCCGAGATGGCGCACGATGTTTTCGACCATCACGACCGCGCCGTCGATGATGAGGCCGAAATCAATCGCGCCGAGGCTCATCAAATTTCCACTGAGCCGCCATTCGACCATGCCGGTCATGGCGAAAAGCATCGCGAGTGGGATGACGAGCGCGACGATGAGCGCCGCGCGCCAGTTGCCGAGCAGCGCGAAGAGCACCACGACGACGAGCAGCGCGCCCTCGGCGAGATTTTTTTCCACGGTGCCGATGGTGCGATTCACGAGGTCGCTGCGGTCGTAGAGCGGGCGGATGACGACGCCCGCGGGAAGCTTCTCCTGTACTTTCGCGAGCTTCTCCCGCACGGCGCGGGCGACGAGCCGCGAGTTTTCGCCCGCCAGCATAATGGCCGCGCCGACGAGCGCTTCGTCCGCGTTGTCGGTGCTCGCGCCGGTGCGGAAGTTGGTGCCGATGCCCACGGTCGCGACTTCGCTGAGCAGGATGGGATTCACGCCTCCCGCGAATTTCAGCGGCAGCTTCGCGATTTCCTCAGTCGTCGTGACGCGGCTGGCGGCGCGGACGATGAGTTGCTCGCCGCCGATCTCCACGT
>CAYQBV010000619.1:0-1859 GCA_964415705.1 uncultured Chthoniobacter sp.
GGTCATCTCGCCCACCACCTCGAAGCGATCCGCCGGCTGCCCGCGCACGAGCATCGGCGGACCCTTTTCCGCAGCCGCCGGCCCCGGTCCGCCCGGTATTGGCGGTTCGCCCATCCCGAATTCCACCACTGCCGGCCCGATACCGACCTTGTCGCCCGGCCGCAGCGTGAACGCAGCCGCGATCCTTTCCCTATTCACCGTCGTCCCGCGCACGCTGCCCAAATCCTCCACGCGGCACTCCTTTCCATCCCAGGTGAAACGGCAGTGCTGCCGGGAAATTTCCACGTGCTTCAGCACCAAGTCCGCCTCCGCCGAACGCCCCACCACGACCGCGCCCGGCTTGAGCGCAAAAACTTTCGGCGGCAGGCCGCCGGTGACAGCGAGGTAGGGCATGGGTGGTTCGGGCGACCGACTTAATGCGCCGGACCGCCCGCGAATTGCAAACCGATACGCGAACGTGCAGCCCGGCTACACGCCCTTCTGCTTCGGGTCCCAGATGAATTTGTGCATCTGGAGCTGAAACCGCACGGGCAGTTTATCCTCGATGATCCAGCCCACGATCTCCCTCGGCTCGATGCGCCCAAACACCGGCGAAAACAGCACGCCGCCACACCGCCGATCGAGCCCATGGGCGCGCACCTGCTCCCGCGCCCATGCGTAATCTCCGCGTGAAGCGATCACGAATTTCACCTCATCGCGCGCCGTAAGCAGCGGGAGGTTCGACCACAGATTGCGCGCACATTCCCCGCTGTCCGGCGTTTTTAAATCCATGATGCGATGCACCCGCGCATCGATCGGCGCGATGTCGTGCGCCCCGCTCGTTTCGATCAGCACCGTGCGGCCCGCATCGCACAGCGCCGTCATCAGCGGCAGCACATTTTTTTGCAGCAGCGGCTCACCGCCGGTGATCTCCACCAGCGGGCAATCCGTGGCCAGCACTTCCGCCAGCACCTCCTCCACCGCGCGCTTTTTCCCCTCGTAAAACGCATACTCCGTATCGCAATAGGTGCAGCGCAGGTCGCACGCCGTCAGTCGCACAAACACGCACCGCCACCCCGCCCACGAACTCTCGCCCTGCACGGATTCGTAGATCTCATGGATTTTCAGCGTCGGAATTTTGGCGGTCACAGGCATATCGGAGGAGGCTTAGCAGAAAACACCGATTGCGAAAGAGCCGCCCCGGCGGTCTCAGAGCAGACAGCGGGGGATGGAAGGCTTTACTTGGGAGGCGGAGCGCAGAAATATTCGTCGCTTTTCGTCCGAAGTACGGGCGTCTTTTCCCATATGAAAACTCTCAAGGTCGGCATCATCGGTGGTGGTCTCATGGGCCGCGAAGTGGCCAGCGCCATCGGGCGCTGGTGTGCGCTGGTGGATTTTCCGGTGCGGCTGGAGTTGACGGCCGTGTGCGATCTGGTGGAGCAAACGCGCGAATGGTTTCGGCAGGTGCCGACGGTGCGGCTGCTCACGGCGGATTATCACGAATTGCTGCGGAGCGACGTGGATTTTGTCTATGTGGCCGTGCCGCATCATTTGCACGAGGCAGTCTATCTGGACGTACTTCGGGCGGGGAAAGATTTGTTCGCGGAGAAGCCGTTCGGCATCGATCTCGCGGCAGCGCGGAAGATTCGGGACACGGCGCGGGAGTTGGGGCGATTCGTGCGCTGTTCGTCGGAGTTTCCGTTTCTTCCGGGAGCGCAAAAGGCGTGGCAATTTCTCCGCACGGCGGAACTGGGGCACGTGATTGAAATTCGCTCGGGGTTCTGGCACGCGAGCGATCTCGACCCGACGAAAGCGATCAACTGGAAGCGGCAGAACAAGTTTTGCGGCGAGATCGGCGTGATGGGCGACCTCGGGATGCA
>CAYQBV010000620.1:0-1855 GCA_964415705.1 uncultured Chthoniobacter sp.
TGTCGAAGGGCAAGCAGGGGCTCCAGCCGGTCTCCGCGCGGCAGTGGTCGAGCGGCGTGCTGCCGAGCCGGTTCCAGGGCATTCAGTTTCAGTCGAAAGGCGACGCCGTGCATTACATCGGCAATCCCGACGGCGTCTGCCAGAGCACGCAGCGGCAGGTCGTGGAGGAAATCGGGCGCATGAACGGCTTCCTCGCCGAGGAGCAGAACGATCCCGAAATTGCCACACGCATCGCGCAGTACGAGATGGCCTTCAAAATGCAGAGCAGTGTGCCGGAGCTGACCGATTTCAAAAGCGAACCGCAGGCGCTGCTCGACCTCTACGGCGTCACGCAGCCCGGCGACGGCAGCTTTGCCTCAAACTGCCTGCTCGCGCGCCGGCTCGCCGAGCGCGGCGTGCGCATGATCCAGCTCTACCACCGCGCGTGGGATCATCACGGCGACCTCGTGGGCGGCATGAAGCACGGCGCGAAAGACGTGGACCAAGCCACCGCCGCGCTCATCAGCGATCTCAAACAGCGCGGCATGCTCGAGGACACGCTTATCCTCTGGGGCGGGGAATTTGGCCGCACGCCGATGGGCCAGGGCACGGGCCGCGATCACCACATCCTCGGCTTCAGCGTCTTCATGGCCGGCGGCGGAGTAAAGGCGGGCACGACCTACGGCGCGACCGACGAGCTCGGCTACCGCGCCGTGGAAAACGTGGTCAGCGTCCACGACCTGCACGCCACCATGCTCGCGCTCATGGGCATCGACCACCGTCGGCTGAACACCAAGTTCCAGGGCCTCGACGTGCGCCTCACCGGCATCGCCGGCAATGTGGTGAAGCGGGTCATGGCGTAATCACGCCCGCCTTTTCGGCGCAACCCTACGACGCCAGCCCCCAGGCGAGCAGGCGGTAGCTGTCCACGGTGATATTCCGGCCGTCGCCGAGGATCACGACAATGATGTGGCGGCCGCCGCGGTTGGCGCTGGAGATGAGGCAGCGGCCGGCGGCTTCGGTGTAGCCGGTTTTCATACCGTTGCAAAAAGGGTAGTTCTTGAGGACTTTGTTCGTCGTTTCAAAGACGCGGGTGCGGCCATCGTTGTAGCGCCAGAGCATGGATTTCTGGCAGACCATTTCGCGGATGGTGCGGTTGCGGTAGGCGACCATCGCGACCTTGGCCATGTCGCGCGCGGTGGAAAACTGGCCGGCCGCGGGCAACCCGTTGGGGTTGACGAAGTGGCTGTTGCGCATGCCGAGTTGGGCGGCGCGGGCGTTCATTTTGTCGGCGAACTTCTCCACGCTGCCGGCGTTGTCGCGCGCGAGGGCGCGGGCCACGTCGTTCATGCTGTGGACGAGCAGGATGTTCATCAAGGCGCGGCGCGAATAGACGTTGCCGGGCTTGAGGTAGAGCTTGGAAGGCTCTGCCCACGTGTCGCTGGGTTCGACGCGGATGGGCTCATGCAGGTTGCCGTCCTCGGCGATCAGGAGTGCGGTGAGCAGCTTCTGGGTACTGGCGACGGGACGGCGTTCGTCGGCGTTGATCTGGTGCAGCACCTGCCCGGTGTCGGCATCCACGACGATCGCGGCGGCACCGCTGATTTCGGGGACACCGTCGAACTCCGGGTCGAGCGGAAAGGTCTGCGGAGCCGGGGCCCGTTTCACTGCGGCGGGCGGGGACGCGGGCGTGGTCCGTTTCGCCGGCTTCTTCGTGGCCGCAAAGGCGGTGGGCGCGCCGAGACTGAGCGCAAGCAGGAGGCTGAGGAGGATGGAAAGGCGCTTCATGGGGCGCGTATTAAAAGGATGCGGACGGGTTTCGCAAGCGGGGAAGCCGAGAGGGGGAATGACGAATGACGGGGAAGCGGTCGCGCGC
>CAYQBV010000621.1:0-1853 GCA_964415705.1 uncultured Chthoniobacter sp.
TCCTCCTCGCCAAATGGTATGACTACGCGAAGTGGATCATCGAGCGGGTGGATTCGTTTCCCAAGAACCAGCGTTTCATTTTCGGCCAGCGCCTCGCCGGGCACGCGCTGGACATCATGGAGTTGCTCGTGGAGGCGGCCGACGCGCGGGACAAAGCCGCGCTGCTGCACACCGCGAACCGCAAGATCGAGATGCTGCGCTGGCTGGTCCGCATGGCCAAGGACCAGACGCTCTTCACCGCGCGGCAGTATGAGTTTAGCTGCGAGCGGCTGGAGGAGTGCGGGCGGATGACGGGTGGGTGGCTGAAGCAGGCGACAAAGTAGCTTGGACTTTAGTCCAAAGTGGCAGCGGGACTTTGGACTAAAGTCCAAGCTACTTTCCGCCTCTGCATGAAAACCCACAAGCACCTCTTCGAGCGCGTCTGCGCGCTGGAAAACATTCTCGCCGCCAGCCGGGAGGCGCTGCGCCACGGCAAGCGCGCGAAGCCGGCGGGCGGCGGTGCCGATGCTGCTTGGCATCGGCCGGGGTGAAAAGAGGCACGGTTTGATCGTCGCCACGAGGAATGTGAGCGACTTCTCACGCTGCGGCGTGGCGGTGGTGAATCCTTTCGAGTGAAGCGTGCCGGGCATCGCCAGATCATCCGGCTTCCATGTCTCCTTGCCTCCCGCGTTAATGCGCGCGTAGTGTCGCCCTGATTTATACCGCACAAGGTTCTGAACTTTGTTTTTTTCCATGTTTTCGTTTGCACGGGTTTGCTTCATTTCAGGCGGTGACCGCAGAAAACGATCGTGAAAACAGCAAGTGTCAGGTTCAAAAAAGATAGTTTTTACTCTGTAAACGGGGCTGTAGCTCAATGGTTAGAGCAGGCGACTCATAATCGCTTGGTTGCGGGTTCGAATCCCGCCGGCCCCACTCCCGCCCAGCCCCATTTCTCATGAAAATCATCGCCTGCCTTTTTCTCGTCGTCACCTCGGTCAGTGGACTCGCGCTGAGCGACCGCGAGTTGGAGTCCATCGGGCGGCGGGTTTGGCAAAACGAGTGCGCGGGGACCCGCGACGGGCTGACTTCGTGGAACGCGGGGGAGAGTTTTGCGTCGCTCGGGATCGGGCATTTCATCTGGTATCCGAAGGGCGTGCACGGGCCGTTCGAGGAGAGTTTTCCGAAGCTGGTGCGTTTCCTGGCCGCGCGCGGGGTGACGGTCCCGGCGTGGCTGGAGGGGGCGTGCCCGTGGACTTCGCGCGCGGAGTTTCAGGCGGCTTTTCAAGGGGAGAAAATGCGGGTGCTGCGAGCGTTGCTGGCTGGAACGGTGCCGGTGCAGGCGCAGTTTCTCGCGCAGCGGATGGAGGAGGCGCTCCCGAAGATGCTGGCCGCGGCGCCAGCCGAGGACCGGGCGAATGTGCGGGCGCAATTCCAACGGCTGGCAGCGAGCGGGGCGGGGACGTTTGCGCTGATTGATTACGTGAATTTCAAAGGGGAGGGGACCAAGGCGAGCGAGCGTTACCGGGGCGAGGGCTGGGGGCTACTGCAGGTGCTGGCGGGGATGCGCGGCAGCGGGGCGGGTGCGGCGCGGGAGTTTGGTGAAAGTGCGGCGGCGGTGCTGACGCGGCGCGTGCGCAATGCGCCGCCGGAACGTGACGAGGAGCGGTGGCTGGCCGGCTGGAAGTCACGGGTGCGGGCCTACGGAGAATGACGAAACACGCGTGGGCGTGCATTTCGTCGTTCGTCATTGGGCATTCGTCAGCGTGTCCTTGGCGGACCGACGTTCCGGGGGAGCGCCCGCGCCCTCGCGGGCTGTCGTCGGCGCCCTCGCCGACGACCGTGCTCCCGCTCCCGCACCACCACCGCGCTCGGCC
>CAYQBV010000622.1:0-1837 GCA_964415705.1 uncultured Chthoniobacter sp.
CGCTGTGCCCGTTGGCGATGTTGATGCCGAAGAGATTGCCCGCGCTGGCTTTCACGACGGCCGCCGTCGAGTTGAGCGCGATGTTGCGCACCTTCGTCGTGCCGGTCGCCGTCGTGGTCGGCGTGAGGGCGGCGTAGATCGCGTAGAGCTTCTGCGGGTCAAAGAGGTTCGTGAATTCGGATTCGGTGAGTGCGGGCATGATGTTGAGTTAGTAAGTGGCGAAGGAGAAAGCGGATCCGGTGTTGAAACCCTTGTTTGCTACAGTGCCAGCGGTGCCCGTGCTTCCATTGCCCGCGCCGCTCGTGCCCCCAACACCACCGCTCACGCCGCTCGCGGTCGCAAACTGCCCGGTAACGATGCTTGAGCAGTGTCGGCGGACCACGGTGGATCCAGCGCCACCGTTGCCGCCGATGGCGATGCCCGTGGGGTCATCACCGCCGTCCCCGCCGTGCGCCGTCTCTGGTCCTGAGTAAACATTTACGGTATTTCCTGCTGCGTTCGAGCCGGACCCTCTGAATTTGCACCCGTGATAAGTCACGTCTCCTGCATCGCCGCCATTGCCGGCGAGCGAGCCGTTTTGTGCATCGCCACCGTCGCCACCGGATACGTCGGGTAGGTCGCCGATTGAGCACTCGTCGAAATAGAACGTGGCGCCGGCGTAGCCGTCCGTCCCGTTCACCGCCCCGACGCTATCCACGCCATCGGTTCCGGCGCCGTCGAGCGTGCCGCAGTAGGCATGGCGGGCGCGCAATGTCCCGCCCGTATTCATCTGGACATGCAGGGTGAATGACTCATGCCCGACATCGACGAGTATTGCATCGTCGCACCCCGTCACCGTGATACTGCAAAGTGCAGGGCTTGGCCCCTTGAAATAGGTTTGGTCATAGGCCGCGCCCGTCAAATCGACATCCCAGTCGCCGGTGCCGAAATCATAAGAATTACTGCTCGTGGCCAGCGCGGCGGCGGGAGTGAGGAATGGCTGCGCGGGATAGCCCACCACTGCCGTCGCATCGGTTCCAGTCGTGCGCACAAACGCTACGCCCGGATAAAACTCCGTTCCCGCCGGGCCGTCGTCCCCCTTCAGGTTGGCGATGGGTGTATTCCACGCCCCGCTCGCCTTGAGATATACGTCGTTGGTGGTGGTTCGGAAGTAGTAGTCCCCATTCGCCCCAGTGCCATTGCTCGGCACGCCGCTGCCGGAGAACCACGTCGCGCCATTCGTCCCGGTCGCGCCGGTGCTGCCCGTCGCGCCCGCGGCTCCGCGGATATCGATGGCATCGCCGAGCACGCCGGTGAGGCCGCTGACGGTCACATAGACATTGATGGCCGGCTTGCTCCCTTCGCCCCCCGTCCAGTCCGTCACCTTCAGCACGCGCCGGGCGCTGTCGGTGATCAGGCTGAAGACCGGGCTCCATCCGTCATTGGCCGAGGCTGCTGGATCGACTCCTCCGATGGGCATGGCTTTAGACGGTCTCCGCGTAGAACCACCCGGCGGCAGTCGCCACGGCGGTGTAAGTGTCCGAGGTGCTGGAAAGCGCGACTTGCAAACCGTTGGTCAGCTTGTGGTCGGTGATGGAGCGGATGGCCTTGGCCGGCATGAACATGGTAAAGGCTGGCACATCCGCATTGGCCACGGCGGTCGCCTTGTCGTGGAGCTGTAGGAAGACATCCTCGACCCCGAGATTGCTCGCATCGAGCCGCAGCAGGCGGCCCGCGGTCGCGCGGATGGTCTTGGTGTTTTCCTTGGCCGCGCTGCGGACGCGGGTGCCGGGGTGGGGGATGGTGTGGACGGTCGAGATGGCCATTTAGAGCAGGGGGCAGGGGGCAGGGGGCAGGG
>CAYQBV010000623.1:0-1828 GCA_964415705.1 uncultured Chthoniobacter sp.
CGCGCCCGATTTCCTGCTGATAGTTTTCGAGCGTCTTCGGCAGGTTGAAATGGATGACGCTGCGGATGTCCGCCTTATCTATCCCCATGCCGAACGCGATGGTCGCCACGATGACCTCGCACCCGCCGCGCATGAACGCCTCCTGTGTCGCGTCGCGATCCTCCGCAGCCATGCCCGCGTGATACGCCCGCGCCGCGAGCCCCGCCCGCGCGAGGTGTGCCGCCACGTCCTCGGCGGTTTTTTGGAAAGTGACGTACACCACCGCGGACCGGACCTTCGCGCTGGCGAGGCGGTGCTGGACGGCGCGAAGTTCGTGGCGGTGCCCCGCGTTGATCTGCCGCCAACAGACTTAGTCCCGCCGCCCATCCGGGCGTCCGCCGACAAAAGTTTCAAATTCCTCGTGGACGACAATTTTCACCACAGGAACGAGGACACCCGGCGCTTCATGGAGCTGACCAAGGATCACGAATCCGCGCTGCTGGCTCCGCCCTTCGACCGGAGCAAGCTGACCCCGGAGGAACGGGCAGCCGACAGGGAGTTGATAAGGAAAGTCATGGCGGATTCCGGGGTGGTTTACAAGAGTCTTCCCAAGGCGGACTAGCCGAGGGCGACGGGAGGCTGTTCGCCCCCCGGACCACCAACGACTCGAACCAAGCCGGGTTTGATTTTGCCACGAAGATCGTGACGGTAGCCCGGTAGGGGCAGCCCAAGTTCCACGAACCGGCGGCGCTGGCCACCACGCCGTCACTGAGCGATCTGGTCGATCCAGCGGGAGATTTTCGCCGCGAGCGGTGGGTCACTTTCCTCAGCGAGGGCGAGTAGGTTATTGAGTATGCGCGCGAGGAACTGCGGGGCAGGAAAGGGCTGGAGGGTCGAGGCTGTCAGCGCCAGCCCAAGCTGCGCGACGCGTGCCCGGCACTCATCCAGCCCCACCCGAACGCCACCATGAAATGGGTCGAAGAAATTCTGCCCGTGGCGGATGAGGAAGTGGCCGGGCAGCCCCGCGCCGGAGATCGGAATCCCGGCCCGCCTCCCGACAAGGATATAGACGAGCGAGAGCGTGATCGGGATGCCGAGGCGGGTGTCGATGACCTCCGGCAGCAGCGAGTTGTTGATGTTCTCGTAGTCCTCCACGTTTCCGCGCAGCCCCACTTCGTCGCCGAGGAACTCGACGAGCGTTTCGATGCGGTCGAGTTCGTTTTCCGCCATGCCCAGCCGGCGCGCGACCTCCGCGCCCCACTCATCGAGCTTGGCGCGCTGCGGCGCAAAATCCTCGCCGGGCAGAAAGACCGTCGCGAGCCGCCAAGCCGCTTCTTCCAGATCGCCGTCGCGCCCGAACCCCGCGCAGAGCTTCCCAAAATCGGCCTCCGCTTCGTTGGCCTCGATCTGCGCGATCACGTCCCGGACATGCCGCGCTGCCGCCGGGTCAGCCACCGCGAGCAAGGCGCGCATTTCCGCGAGGGCCGAGACGCCGCGCGCGCCAAGCTGCCCCTTGAGCAGATTCAGCGTCGCGGGATCATCGTCGCGCAGGAGGCGGAGCAGGGCGTCACGTTGGGCGGTCATCTGCCTCCAGATTACGCGCGGCGATCAGCACGGTCTATGGCGGGGAATTGATTCAAATGCACGGGAGGCGATGCGTGGCGTCTCCGTGAGCCTACCGCACAACCCGATTTCCACATTTCGCGAACAACCACGGAGAACTTTCCAGATTGTTCCCGTTGCTGTCCCCGTTTGCACTTTTTCTGGTCCCATATTAGCCAGAAAGCCCTGCGGTTGCGGCAGCTGGAGCGGGTGAAGGGAATCGAACCCTCGTATGCATTCACCCTGG
>CAYQBV010000624.1:0-1826 GCA_964415705.1 uncultured Chthoniobacter sp.
CGCCAGCAAAAACCGGCTGCGCCCCCGCAGTGACGCCTCATCCTTCGCCCGCAGCGCCCGGTTCAGCTCCTCCATCGGCGGACGCACTCGGTCAACAGCCTCGCGCGGCATCGGCATCCCCGGCTTCACGGCCTCGCTTTGCTCCGCGAAGCAGCAGCACGACACGACCGTCGCCAACAAAAAAATAGACCGCTTCATCCCCGAACTCTGGAAGACCTCGCCCTGCCTTGGCAACCCGCGCCTCTGGAAAAAATATCGCCGACGCCTCCGCCAGCGGACGCGCAGCGAAAATTCCAGCCACAGGAACCCACCGCCGCGACTCGTTCCGACCCTTGGAAAACTTTTAGCGGGAACAGTTGGGGCCCCAAATTTGAACGTAAGAATTTTTCCAAACACTGGAAGACTCGCGGTTGAAGAATTCCAGCGGGGCAGAATGCCATTCCAAGTGCAAAGGGGGACGCCCATGGGCCAGCTTCGTGAGTGAAACAAACCACGGAGAAAAACACATGGGACGTCCTTATACGCATCTGAACATGACGGAACGCGAACACATCGAGATCGAACGCAGGCGGGGCGCGAGTTGGGCGCAGATCGGCCGGCAGATCGGCCGGCCCGCCTCGGCGGCCTGGCGGGAGGTGCGTCGCAATGCGCGCGGCGACGGCTTCTATCACCCGCGCGATGCCCAGAAGAGCTCCGAGCAACGCAGCAGCCAACCGCGCAGGGCGCGCAGGCTGACCGATGCGGATTTATGCGCACAGCTCGAAGAACTGCTCGGCATCGGCTGGGAACCGCATCTGGTTGCGCACGTTCTTCCGCACGCGCCCTCGGCCCGCACGATCTACCGTGCGGCGCGCGGCTTCCTGGCGCACCGCTGGGCGCACCTGCTGCCCGGCACGCCCAAAAGCGAGACGCTGCGCAAGCTGCGGCGCGAGCGCATCCACGGGCGCGTGATGATTGATCTGCGAGATCCCGCCGTCGCGCTGCGCATGCGCATCGGCGACTGGGAGGGCGACACCATCCGCCCCATCGCCGGATCGAATGTGGGCCTGCTGGTGCTGGTGGAGCGAAAGACCCGGTTGGTGCGCATCGCGCTTTTACCCGACCGTTCTGCCGCCACCCTCAACGCCGCGTGCGTACGGCTCCTGAAGGGCTTCATCGTGCACACCCTCACGGTCGACAACGGCATGGAGTTTGCCAGCCACAAGGAACTGGCCCGGCTCATCGGCGCACCCGTCTACTTCTGCCACGAACACAGCCCGTGGGAACGCGGAACCAACGAACAGACCAACAAGCTCGTGCGCTACTTCATCCCCAAACGGACCGACATGGCCGGCTGCACCGTCGCGGAAGTCTCCCGCATCGAGACGCTGCTCAACCAACGCCCACGCCGCGTCCTCAACTATCTTTCACCCGAACAATCCATGCTCCAGGCGTCTTTGCACTTGGAATGGCATTCTGCCAGGTTGGAAACCAGCAGCATCCCACAGAAAGCAAAAAGCTGGAGTTTGAATTTGAGCTCCGCCATCCGGCGGAGATGAAAACAAAAACAGCTCCAGCCCGCTTCCGATATACGATCCTCAAGCAGCTCTGCATTTTGATTCCCCCGCATCTGGTCGGCCAGCTGGCCGTGGAGCACGGTGCGGCCGACAAGTCGCGTACGTTCTCGCCGCGGAGCCACGTGCTTTCGCTGATGTTCGCGCAGGTCGCCCGCTCGTGCGGGCTCAACGATGTGTGCGATGCGCTGCGCCTGCACGGCGGCGCGTTTTCCGCGCTGCGCGGGGCAACGCCGCCGTGCCGCAACACGTTTTCGCACGCCAACAAGGTGC
>CAYQBV010000625.1:0-1821 GCA_964415705.1 uncultured Chthoniobacter sp.
CCCCCCTCCCTCCGAACCGGACGGGCGGGTCTCCCGCATCCGGCTCACCAGTCAGCGATTTTACCTCCGAAGAGGATTGACGAGTTGTCGCCGGGTTGTGGATAGTGAGAACAACCCGGCTTCCGTAAAGAAGGCATTCGGCCAGCGCTGATTATCCCAGCCATGTCCCCGTCCTACTCGACCGCTGCGCCAACGCAAGATGCTTCTGAGTCGCATCCGTAGCCAGCTGTCCAGCGGCCTGAAGGTGGTTTTGTGGCTGTGTTTGAAGTATTCGAACCAGCCGCGCAGCGTCCGATTCAAGTCTGCGATGATAACGCTCAGGTTTTCTCCTCTCATGCGCGGTGTTTTGGCGCGGATGGCATCCTTGAGCTTGTTCAGGCTCTTCTTGCGCGGCCATTTGTATCCCCGCTCGAAGTGGTAGCCCAGAAAGTCAAAGCCGCCCGGCTGCGTGGCGTCCACGATCCGGGTTTTATCCGGGTGCAGGGTCAACCCCGCCGCCTGCGTCCATTCCCGCACCAGCGCCAGCGCCTGCTGCGCCTCGCTTTCGCTCTTGCACAGCAGCACAAAGTCGTCTGCGTAGCGCACCATTTCGTATCCCGCTTTCTCCATGTGGTGATCCAGCGGGTCGAGATAGATGTTGCTTAATAACGGACTGAGCACCGCGCCCTGTGGCGTTCCCGCGTCCGGCGTCCAAAGGCTTGCGCCATCGAGGATGCCTTGTTTCAGGAACAACTCCACCAGCGCCAGCACCCGAGAGTCCGCCACTTTCTTTTCCACTTCCCGCATCAATGGGGCATGCGGGATCGTGTCAAAGTAGCTTTTCAGGTCGGCATCCACCACCCACGTTTGTCCCGCGTGCAGTAGTCCGTTCACCCGTCGCAGCGCGTCTTTGCAGCCTCTCCCCGGCCGGAACCCGTAACTGTGTGTTGCGAAGTCCCTTTCGAAGATCGGCTCCAGCACATTCACCAGCGCCGCCTGCGCCACCCGGTCACGCACCGTCGGAACTCCCAATGGACGTTTCTCGTTCCCGCCCGGTTTGGGGATCCACACCCGCCGCACCGCTTGCGGACGGTAACTGCCGTTCAGCAGCTCCCGCCACAGATGCGTCAGATTCGCTTCCAGTTGGCTGGCGTAATCATCCACCGATACATGATCCACCCCGGCTGCTCCGCCATTCGTCTTCACTCGCGCAAAGGCGCTGCGCAGATTCCCCAGCCGGTGGAATTTATCGATCAGACTGAACCATTTTTCTCCTTTCACCCCCGTTTCCAGGGCCGTCAACATGCGCACCGTCCACACCGAAGGTTCCACCCACGCCCAGCGGGCGCGGACTTCTTCCGCTTGCTTATCCTCGACTTGAACTGCCGCGGATTTATTTTCTTCTTCCATCGTTGTATTCCTTGCGCATTCGCTTTCCTGCCCCGCCTTCGCTCCACGCGCATTACCGCGCTTCCTCGCTACTATGGGGGCTCTGACTCCCGCGCCGGTCTCGCCCCGGCGCGGGTCTCCCTGATTCACGTGTCTGGCCTTCTGACCATTCCGCCGCCAACCACCTGATGCGCCCCGCCACCGCTTTGATACCTTACCCCTCAGCGTGTCGGGCTTCCCGCCTTGCAGCAGGTCAGGGCTTCGCCATGCGCTCGCAGGCTCGCCGCCGCCATCCGGCCGAATCGCGTTTGTCATCCTGCGGACTGGTCATTCACCTCCTGCTGCTTTCCACCCCGCCTCACGGCGACGCAGTTGCAGTCGGTTACAGGCCGGAGAAGATTTGCCTGAAGGGGACTTTCACCCCTCCGACCAAACACGCTCTCAGGCGCACGA
>CAYQBV010000626.1:0-1811 GCA_964415705.1 uncultured Chthoniobacter sp.
CCGGTGAGGGTCTGCGTGCCGCCGTCGATCTTCGTAAAATTTTGCGGGCCGCTGGTGAAGGTCACGGTTGCCCCGGCCCCGATCGTCAGCGCGGCCAGCGTCTGGCTCACGTTGCCGAATATTGCCGTGGCACCCGGACTCACGGTTACCGCCGCGAGGCCGGGGGCGGTGCCGAGGACGCTGTTGATATTGGTCGTCCCGGCGCTGGCCGTGAGCGCGTTGTAGCTCTGCGCACCCCTGAGGATCAGTGTGCCGCTGCCGACCTTGGTCAAAGAGGAGCCGGTCACGGAGGCGAAGGCCACGGTGTTGCCGTTGGTGTCGATCTTGCCCCCGCCTGTGCCGAGCGTGACGGCGCGGTTGTTCGTGAACGTGTTGCCGGCTCGCAGGGTCGCGCCGTTGCTGATTGTGACTCCGCCCGTCGCCGCTCCGAGGACGCTATCGACGTACACTTCGAGCACGCCGCCACTCACGGTCGTGCCACCGGTATGGCTGCTGGCGGCGCTCAGGATGGCAATGCCAGGACCGGTCTTCAGGAGGCTGTTGATATCTCCGCCAGCATTGGTCAGCGGGGAGCCGAGAGTAAAAGATTCGCCGACGCCGGGGGAGAGCGTGACGACCTGCGCACCGCCCACCGCCGCGCTCTGGATCACGCGCGCCGTGACGATGGCAGCCCCGCTATTTTCGTAGGCCCAATCCTTGATCACTGCACCCGCCGCGTTCGCGGTGAAGACCACGCGCATCCAGCCGTAGTAGGGAATGGTGCCGCCATTGGTGGTGAACTTAAACCCGAGATAGCCCTCCTGCCCGGCCGTGAAACGCGTGCCAAGGTGGTCCAGCGAGCTGCCATCGCCGCTGGAGAAAAGCCGCGCCACATCGATCGTCATGCCCACCGCCAAACCAAGGATCGGAGCATTCGCTCCCGCCTCGGCTCGCACAGGTTGGAAAGCGGGGCTGTTCGCCACCCCGGAGCCGCCGAAGTAGGGATTGATGTCCCACTTGTCCGGCGGCGAAAAGTCATCCGTGCCGGTGATACCGGTGTCCAGGTCGAGGTAGATGCCCGACGCGTCCGTGGGGATGCCGAGATTCTGGAGTCCGCTGTAGATGACCGACGCGCGGGAGGTAGCCAGCGTTACCGCCAGGAGGGCCAGGAGGATTGTCGGGAAGCGGCTCACGGATGTGGCCTCATGGGCTGCTCACCAGCACCCGGAACGAGCGTATCTTGCGGCCGTTGATCGGGGCGGGAAATGGCACCGTCACCGCTTCGATTTCGGCATCGCCCGCCACCACGGTTGGGACCACGGCGCTGCTCTGCCAGGTCACCAGATCCGTGCTGAACTGCACCGTGTAGGTCAATCCTGCCGCCGTGTGATCCTTCCGCCGTCCGAAGATCACCCGGTAATCCACGCCGCTGGCCGTATTCTGCAACCATGTGGTCGGCTTGCCATGCTGAGTGATGCTTAACCCGTTCAACGTAATGACTCCGGCGTTTATCGCCGCCGGGTCCGTGCCAAAGGCCATCTCCTCGAAGTTGGTCAGGCCATCGCTATCGAAGTTGTCGCCCATTCCAGCGCGGACGCCGGTGAGACCGCGCGCGCCAGCCCAGGTCGCATAGTAGCTGGCGGCCGGCACTGACGATAGCTTCGCGACAAGAACATCAGTTCCTCCCGCACTCGGCAGGGCCAGGCTGTCAAAGCTGGCCGTGCTTTGAAAACCGCCAGCCACGTAAATGTTGCCCGGCGCATCCAGCGCGATCTCCGGGAGACTCTGCACGTTGCTGCCACCAAAACGTTTGGCCCACAGCGCGTTCCCTG
>CAYQBV010000627.1:0-1806 GCA_964415705.1 uncultured Chthoniobacter sp.
CTCATCTTCGAGGAAATCCCCTCCCTTTCCACCCCGCGCCAGCTCACCCGCTACCTCTGCGGCCTGACCAGCCCCGCCACCGTCCGCGCGAAACTCACGAAGCGTCCCGAGTTCGGCCGCTACACGGCGACGCCTTTCCGTACCGTCCTCGCGCAAGTCGAGGCGTGTTCGGAGTAGCGCGCCTTGCCCGGAGCCGTGCCGCGAATAGTCATGCACCCATGAAAGCCCTGCCTCTAAGTGCCGACGCCGCTCGGGAACAACGACTCGCCCGTGCCCGGCAGGCGTATCGCGAGCATTACGGATACGGGTATTGGTCCGCTCACCCAAAGGTGGAGATCACCGAGGCAGACATCCAATATGGCATCGACGGGCTGCGGAGGAATGGCGGGCATAAGGAATGGCGGGAGGCGCAAGCGTTGGTTGCACCGAGGTAACAAAGTTTCAGCCGTGGCTTGCTCCCGCTCGCGAAACGAAGCCGCGCGGTGACAAAGGAAAATTACCGCCCGCCGCGAGCGCCCTGTCGATGCGCCCCAGCGTGGCCCGCGCTCTCGACCGCGCGAGCGCGCACTCCCACACGCGCACCACGCGCCAGCCCGCCTTGCGCAACTCGCGCTTCACCTCCCGGTCTCGCGCCGCGTTACGCCCCAGCTTGGCTTTCCAAAAGGCGTGGTTGTTCGCGGGCGTCGTCGCGTGGCGCGGGCAGCCGTGCCAGAAGCAGCCGTCCACAAACAGCGCGACGCGCTCGCGGCGGAAGACGAAATCCGGCTTCCCGAAAAGCGCCACTCCGCGCCGCCATCCGGTGATCCCGTGCGCGCGCAACAGCGCCATCATCCGCAGTTCCGTGTCCTTGTTCCCCTTTCCCCGGATCGCAGCCATCACCGCGCTCCGCTTCGCGGGAGTGAAAACGTCGGGCATTGCTGTTTCGCTCAAGCTTCGCCGGCCAGCCGCAGGACTTCGGCCTCGAACTCCGGATGCAGCCAGAACCCCGCTTCCTCACGCAGTCGCGCCAGCACCGGACGCACCGCCGGAATCAACCCACTCTTTTGGGCGCGCAGGAGCACGCCAGCGATCCCGACAAAGGGAACCTTGAGAACGCCCGCTGCCCGCCGTCCGGCAGCCTCGTCGATCAGCACCGCATCGGCGTGCCACTCCAGCGCGAGCGACAGCGCTTCGGACTCACCGGCATCCAGGTCTGGACACGCGCCGACTTCCGCCGCCACCCGGACGGGAGGCGAAATCCGCACCCAGCGCGGGAGCATGAGACCGTGAAAGCGCGGCCGACTTTCCGCCAGGCGTGAAAACTCCGCCGCCACGGCGGGCGGGATCCACACCTCCTGAAAAAGCTCTGGCAGCAGCCCCTCCGCAGACACCCGGCAGAGGTTCAGCAGCACGGAAGTGTCCGAGACGACCAGCACCTCAGTCCTGGCGCGAGGCCGCTCCACTTTCCCCGAAAAGCCGGCCCATCGCATCCAGCTCACCGTGGAGATCCTCCACCGTGTAGGTGCTGATGCGGCGGTCACCCAGAGCCTTCTGGAAGCTGAAGAAATCCACGCCCGCCAGTTCCGCTCCGCTCACTTTCGTCACCTTGCCCCGCGCATACAGCGCGCAGGCCAGCTCCAGCCGCAACTGCGCATCCCCCATTTGCCGGGTAATCGGAATATCGGGCAGCGTCAGATTCATGGGGCGCAAGCTACCATCCCCGCCACAGCGGGACAAAGGGAGAATGTGCCCGCCTCCAACGCGCTGCGCTTCGCCTTGGCGAAAACGGCAGGCATGGCACGGTCAAACGGCCCGCGGTTGAAACTC
>CAYQBV010000628.1:0-1799 GCA_964415705.1 uncultured Chthoniobacter sp.
TTCCGGGTGGAGACGCCTTGGACATCCATTTGCCAGTGCCCTCCGGCACTGCCCTTCGGGCAAAGGCTCCGCCCTTTGGCTATCTCGCTCCGCTCGGTTCGGCGAGCGCGAGCTTGAGGGCCTGCTCACTGCGCATGCCCTTTTCGAGAGCCGAGGGGTAGAACTCGACGTCGCCGCGGACCTGCGGGACGGCAAAAGTGATGTCGCCGAGGCGGGTCTTGAGCGTCTTGGGTTTGAAGCCGTTGGCGTGGCCGAGACGGGCGTCGGTGCGCTCGAAAGGCTGGGCCTTGAGCACATGGGAGCGCTCGGCCTGCATGGCTTCGTTGACGAGCAGGCGGAGGCCCTCGGCCAAGCCGTCGGAACCTTCGTCATTGAGGAGTTGCCGCACGGATTGGAGGAGTTGAGGATGATTGAGGCGGGTCATGTGTGGTTTTGGTTTGGTGTTTTCGAGACACCCCAACCCGAACCCATGTGGCCCGCCCTCTACCAGACAATGAAGGCGGCAACTCCCCCGCGGGAGCGGCTGCGTTTCGGCTCGCTACGCTCGCCTTCGCGCAGCCGCTCCCGCGGGGGAGTTGGGTTGAGCGAAGGCAGAGCATTTTACAGAAAGACTTTTACACCCCCAGCGGAGACGCGGGGCGGTGCCGAAGTTTGCGGAAGAGGGACCATGGCCGCTTCGCGCTCCTTGCCAGCCGGGCGTCGCTTTGCTAAAATGTACCACATGACCACCGTCGCCATCTCGCTCAAGGACGAAGACCAGCATTTTCTGGAGGAAGTGGTGAAGTCTGGCCGCTATCTTTCGGAAAGCGAAGTCGTCGCGGAAGCCCTTTCGGATTTTCGGGTGCGGGAGGCGATTCGTCGCGCCAAGCTCGATGAATTGCGCGCCAAGGTGCAGGTCGGGATTGAGCAGGCCGACCGCGGGGACTTCGTCGAATTCACCGCCGAGGACGTGAAGAGGGAAGGTCGGGCGCGTCTCGCCGCGCAGCAGGCGTCCCATTGACCATGCCCCGCATCCTGCGCACGCGCGCATCGCGGAGCGATTACGACGAGATTTGGAGCTACATCGCGGTGCGTGATTTGAACGCCGCCGACCGGCTTATCGATCACCTCGATGCCACGTTGACGGTCATCGCCTCAACGCCTCGAATGGGGCGCAGGGTGGAGGAGTTGGCCCCCAATCTTCGCAGCTTTCCAGTTGGAAACTACCTGATTTTCTATCGGCCATTGGAGGACGGAGTGCAGTTGATTCGCCTTTTGCACGGCGCGCGGGACATCACTCCGGAATACTTCACGGAAGAGTAGGGCGTTTTCCACAGCGCGGCATTTCGCGATTCCGTCTGCGCGGGGTATGATGGAACGATGGAACGAACGGAGCGCGATTTCAAAGGCATCTGGATTGATCGGGAGATTTGGCTTTCCGAGGAACTGTCCCTCATGGAAAAGGTTCTCTTCGTGGAAATCCACAGCCTCGACAACGAACGGGCTTGTTTTGCCTCGAACGGCTATTTCGCGCAGTTTTTCGGGATGAGCACGCGGCAGATTTCCACGCACATCACCTCGCTCAAAACCAAAGGCTACATCACCATCACCATCGAGAACCACAACGAGCGGACGATCCGCGTCACCGGAAAATATGCCTACGCCAACCCGGCAAGCATGCGCCTATTGAAGCGGCAGGTGAGCAGTCTTGCGGGGCACTTTTCTGTGGATAACCGCCAAGGGGGTAGGAAGAAAACTTCATGGGGGGTATGAAAGAATCCGCGTGGCCCCCATGAAGGAAACTTCACGCATAATAATAC
>CAYQBV010000629.1:0-1796 GCA_964415705.1 uncultured Chthoniobacter sp.
GGAGCACGTCGAGGAGGCCGGGGAGGTAGCCAAATTTGTCGTCCCACGAGAGCTTAACCTCGCCGGCCTGGATGCGCTTCGCGAGCCGCGCCACGGGATCATCCGGCGCGCTGGCGCTGTAGCGAATGGGCGCAGCGTCGTATTCGAGCGGATGCGTGGAGCCCTGGAAGTTCTCCGCCCCGACGCGCGTCGCCAGGGCGAGCGCGGCGAGCAGGCCGAGGAGGAAGTTACGATTCATGAAATGGGTGCGCGGTCGGCTCACGATGCAAAATCCTGATCATTGTCTTTTTCTTAAGTGGGAAGCGAATCCCGCCGAGTTGCCGTGGTGGAACCTTGTTCGGATCCAAGCGGCAGAACGACGACGTACCCGTCGCGCATCCTGCGGAATCTGCTGGCCGGATTTTGGGCAAACCTACCCTCGCCTTGTCCTGCGCCGCAGTGGGCCCGACAGCCAATGCGGCCACCTTACCCCCGCAGGCGGGCGATGAGGGCGAGGATGTCTTCGCGGGTGGCGAAAAGCGCGGCGCGGTGGGTCGCGAGGCTGGCGGCGGGAAGCAGGGCGGGTTTGGCCGCGAGGGCCTCGGCGGCGGTGAGGGCGTCGTGCAGGATTTCGAGGGCGCGCTTGAGCAGCGCGATGGTGAAGCCGGCCTCGGGCTGGTAGCCGCCGCGCGCGATGGAGCCGAGCGCGCCGGCGAGTTTCGCGCTCAGCATCATGCAGTGCCCCACAAAGGCACCGAGGTCTTCGTCCTCGCACTGCGGAAACTGCCCGCGCGCCTTGAGTTCGCCGGTCAGCGCGTAGAGCGCGTCCTTGGCCCTCTTTTGAAGCGGGTGGACGTAGCGCTCCTCGCCGTCATGCACCCAGTCGATGCCTTCGCGCGCGGGGTCGGGCGGTTCTTCTTCGGGGAGGTCATCGAGCAGATCGGCGTGGTCGCTCTCCGGTGGCAGGTCGCCGCGCTCCTGCGCGTCGAGCGCCTCCTCGAGCCACGTCCAACCCATCTCGCGCGCGATGATGCGTTCGCTGGCCGGGTGCTCGTGATATTTCTCGAGCAGCCGCCCGTACTTTTCCGTGAGCGCGTCGCTTTCCCGGAGCATCTGCTCGTGGCGGAATTCGTCCCACGGCTCCGCGTCCTCGGCACGCAGCTCCACGGCAAAGGAGTCGTCACCCTCCTCGGCCCGGAGGCGCGCGCGCTCGGCGAGTTCCTCCGCCGTGAAACGCCACGCGGGCTCGGAGGCTTGCAGGCGGTAGTCGGCGCTCTCGATGACCATGCGGCCGCCGAGATCGCTATGCCATTCGAGGTAAAGGCAGTTGCCCAGGTGCTCGGGCGGCGTCCCGCCGGCCTGGAGCATCGCGTAGGCTTCCTCAAAGGGGATGTCAAAGACCCGGACTTTGCGCGCGGCGGTGATGTCGCCCGCCGCGCCGCGCTGGACCAGCGCGGGCGGCCGCGTGGTCAGCGGGACGGGACGCGGATTTTCAAACGTGAGGAAACAGCCCGCGAGATCGGGATGACAGTCGCCGCGCAGCTCGAGCACCAGCGGCTGCTCGACACCCGCGAGCCACACGCGCCCGGTCACGCGCCCGCGCGTGCGGTTGTCGATCTCACCGCGGAGAATGTTTTCGTCGATGCGCCAAGCCATGCAACAATCCTGACTCGCGCCGCAGTTTTTTGAAGACGGAACTGCGCCATGACAGGCGGCGGCGTGGCGCGGGCGCCCCGCCCGCGGAGGTGGCGTGTCCTCGTGGCCCGATTTGATGGAGATGCAGCAGCGGCCCGGTATCGGCGACGAATAGCCTCACC
>CAYQBV010000630.1:0-1787 GCA_964415705.1 uncultured Chthoniobacter sp.
CACCGCCCTCGACCAGGAATCAGGAGAAAAGTCGCGGCCTGGAGATGCACCACGACCTCTGACAGGAGGGGTGCGTCCGGCATGCGCGCGATAAGGGAAAATCCCTGAGGGAAAATCCCCCGCATCCAGCCCCGGAAATGGGCTACTATCCGATGAAAATGGCATTTCCGTCACGATATCGTCTCGATTTCAGTTCGTCGCTGCATTTTGCGGTGACTTATTCAGCATTTCCCTAGACTTTGCCGATCCGCCATGCGCCGAACAAATATTCTTTACTGCCACGAGAAATGAGACATCGCATGAGTACCCACGCACCACCTTCCCGAACGCGCCATGGGAGTCTCCATTTTTTCGTGGCGCTTCTGTGCGCGCTCCTGTGCGGATTGAACCTTCTGGCGGCCAGCGCCTTTGCTAAGGACAAGGTGCTGGATGCCAGCCGAATTGACCAGGCGCCGGTTTCCCTGGCGGAATACGCCGTCGCCCTTCACGACCCCGGCCTGGCTCTGACGGTGGCTGAGGTTCAGACCACTCGTTTGGCCTCGCTCTTCAAGCCCAGGACCTCTGCGGCGGAAGCATTGAGCTTTGGCGACACCGGATCGGCCTGGTGGTTGCGCCTGACCTTGCGCAACGGCACTGATTCCCCCCTTGAGCGGATGATCGAGATTGCCAACCCCAGCCTGTCCAGTGTCGACGCTTACCAATCGGTAATCCAGAATGTGCGCGGCATCGCCGAGCCGGGCGGCACCGCCATCGCCGTGACGCGGTCCTCTCCCAGCCAGAATTTTGTCATTTCGGTGACCCTGCCAGCGCACGCCGAGCAGGTGTATTTCCTGCGCGTGAAAGCCACGTCTTCCCAGCTGCTTCCAGTCCTGCTCTGGACCCCGCAGGCGTTTCATTCCCAGGGCGGCAAACAAAGTATCGGCCAGGCATGGTTTTTCGGCACGGCGACTGCAATGACCCTGTTCAGCCTGCTGTTCTTCGCCGTGTTTCGACGCGATCCGATCTATCTTTTGTATGTCGCCCTCGTTGGCGGCGTGACGCTTACTCTTGCCGCACACAATGGACTGACCGCACAATTTCTATCCCCGGATTCGGCGCTGCGGTCGAATGATTTGACCGCGGCCGGTTTGCTGGTCTGTGCCGCCACCATGCTGTTCTTCATCCGGCACATGCTGAGCACCAGGAATGTCATTCCGAAGTTCGACCGACCGCTGATGTTTATTGCCGGCTTTTTCCTGCTGTCCCCGATCTTGCTGGTGATTTCGGCCGAAATCTTCGCCCGGTTTGCCTTGTTGCTGGTCGCCGTCGCAGTGGCGCTGGTTCTGGCTGTCGGTGCGCTTGGTGCCGTGAAGCGGGAACGTAGCGCCTATTTTTTCCTTGCGGCCATTGCGCTGGGTGCGGCGGGTACTGCCGTGGCTGGCATGACGTCGCTGAAAGAGTTCAGCACGGGTGGATTGCTGTTTGGTTCGGCTCTGGGGTTGGTCCTGCTGACCATTGCGATGATCGATCGATATATTCAAGAATCCAACGTGTCGACAAAGGCCCAGGCAAAGTTGGTAGAGGACCTGAGAGAGTCCGAGCGCGCGCTGGAAAAGACCGTGGCCAAGAGTACTGCGTCCCTGGACGAGTCTCGGTTAGTGGTCGAAACGCTGAGTGCCATCGGTCGCGAGCTCACGGCCAGCCACGACCGGACCGCCATGTTTACCGCGTTGCAGAAGTTCCTCTTGCAAGAAACTACGGCCGGTCTCGTTGTCGATAGCGTCTCCATCTATGTGCTTGACGCCGCC
>CAYQBV010000631.1:0-1786 GCA_964415705.1 uncultured Chthoniobacter sp.
TGGATAATATTTATTAAAATAACTAAACGCCAGATCAAGTTGGCTTTGCGCTTTCCGTTTCATGTCTCCAGTCAGTGCTGGTATCGCTATCGCATTCACCCCGGTTCCTTTACCTTCGGTGTTCGTGCCGACGGTAGCCACGGCGAGGCCCAGGCGCGTCTATATGACTGGATCCGTGAATACTTCTTGGCGCAGGGCGTTGTAGATCGCCAGCTTTGGCGCGCCTGGCGCAAGGCCTCGTGGCCATTCCGCTACCCGCTGCTTCAGCGAACCCGGCTGGCGGCAGCGGCTGAGATTGGATGGATGAAGTGCTGGTGCCGTGTGGCCCTGCAGCGGATTTGGCGGCGACTGGGCAACGGGCGCACCGGCAGGCTCAAGATCGTGCCCGCAGTAACCCTGGTCCGGCGAAGACTTGAATCTTTCATCGTCGAAGTCCAGTGGACTGCGAATCAAAGCGGCCGGGTTGAAGTACACCTGGGAGCGCCGGACGGGCCCTTGTTTGCAAATTCCGGCCCGGTCGGTGCACAACACACCGGGCCTTGGGCTAAGGACCAGACCCTGTTCTTTCTTCAGGATGCTCAGGCGCCATCACCACGAAGTCCAGAGGCGACCCTGGCCGTGGCCCGCGTGAGGGCGAGGTTGTCCGGATGAAACTGATTCAGCCGCTGCATGAAAGTGAAGACCCGGCGCGCCAGTCCGAGTTGAGTCGGTGTCGTGAGGCAAACCGGGATAGTGGATTGTTTTCCAGCATCGTCAATCCAACCGGGCGTCCAAGTTTCAGGGAGTTGTTTGCGCTGTGCGATCCCGGCGAAATAAACGTGATCGCCAATTCGGACATTCGATTCGATCCAAGCATCCGGTTTGCACTCCACTGCGCGGGCCGGCCAGTGTGCCTCGCTCTTTCGCGTTGGGATGTGCAGGCCGATGGGCGTTCCGTTCGCGATAAATCGTCCTGGAGCCAGGATGTATGGGTAGTGCAGGGCCGCCCGGAGATTCACGCAGATTTCCCGCAGGGGACCCCTGCTTGTGACAACGCGCTTGCCCATATCCTTCAACGCGCCGGCTTTGAAGTGCTGAATCCCTCCAAGGCGATCCGTTGCCATCACGAACACCTGAGCAACGTCCGCTCTTACTTGAGCACGAAGTCTCCCGCAAAGCCCGTTCCAGGCCCCCATGTGCACCTGCCACCCTCTGGCCTTTGGGCAGTGCGTTGGCCAGGGCTGCTTCGCACGCTCCGTAATTTGACCTCGATTCTTGACGAAGCGAGGGACTTGGCCCATTGGCAGGTGCAAAGAGGATGGCTTTCAGCCTTGCGGGCCTGGCGTGCCGTGACTGGCCGCCAACTCGGAGTCCTCCGGGCGACGGTCCCGGAGGTCTGGATTAAGCCGGGCTACCGGCGCTTGACGGTGATTGGCGGTGTCGAGGCCGCTTGGTCCTTGCCGCGTGGCCAGCGTGCAGAGATCCACGTGGGTGCTCCCGGCGGCCCGATTTTCGCGGCAGCCGACCAATCGGGCCGGAAATTCACCGGTACCTGGGTCAGACACGGCACGCGACTCTATCTCCAGGACGCCGATGCCAAGCATCCAGAGAATGGCCTGGCTACCATCGATATCCTTCGCATTCGCTTGCCACATGCCATGCGCGTCGCGGGAAAGGACTAGGCGGTAATCATGGTCGCCCCCGTTGTCTCAATAGTCATGATTTTCCATGACAGCCTGCAATTCATGCGCGAGGCGCTGGACAGCCTTTTTGACCAATCCTTCAGCGATTGGGAGTTGCTGCTCGT
>CAYQBV010000632.1:0-1782 GCA_964415705.1 uncultured Chthoniobacter sp.
GCTGGCGGATGCCGTGCTGGAGGTCATGGAAGTGCTGGCCGAGGCGACCTACGCCCGCGGTCCCGCCAAGGCGGAACTGCTGGCCAAAGCGAACCGGCGGATCGAGTCGGTGCGGTGGCTGGTGCGCGTCTGCAAGGACCGGAATCTCGTGAGCACGCAGCAGTTTGCCTTCAGTTGCCGCTTGGTGGAGGAGTGCGGAAGGATGGTTGGCGGCTGGCTGAAGCAGGCGGCAAAGTAGCTTGGACTTTAGTCCAAAGTGGCGGCGGGACTTTGGACTAAAGTCCAAGCTACTTTCAGCCTCTGCATGAAACGCCACAAACATCTTTGGGAGCGGCTCTGCTCTTTCGAGAACCTCGCGGCGGCAGCGCGCGAGGCACTCCTGGGCAAGCGCGGGAAGCAAGCGGGCGCGCGGTTCTTTGCCGATTGGGAGGGACAGGTCGTGCGACTGGAGCGGGAGCTGCGCGAGGGCAGTTACCGGCCCGGCGCGTATTTCTATTTCACGATCACGGACCCCAAGGAGCGCGTGGTCGCAGCCGCGCCGTTCCGCGACCGGGTGGTGCATCACGCGCTGGTGCGGGTCATCGAGCCATTCTTCGAGCCGCGCTTTATCGAAGACAGCTACGCCTGCCGCAAGGGGAAGGGCACGCACGCGGGGATGCGCCGGGCGCTGGAGTTTGCGCGGCGTTTTCCCTGGGCGATGAAGTGCGACATCCGGCGGTATTTCCCGAGCATCGACCACGGCATCCTGCGCGAGCGGGTGGCGCGGGTGATCGGCGACCCGCAGGTGCTCGGGCTGGTGGATGCGATCCTGGCCAGCCACACCGAACGGGCACCGCTGCGCTGGCCCGCAGGCGGCGAACTCTTCGACGCGGTCCCCTGTCCACACGGTCTGCCCATCGGCAACCTGACGAGCCAGTTTTTCGCCAATGTGTATCTCGATGGCTTCGACCATTTCGTGAAGCAGGAGCTGCGGGTGAAAGGCTACGTGCGCTACGTGGATGATTTTCTGTTTTTCGGCGCGAGCCGCGCCGGGGTGCGCGCCCTCGGCGAAGCGGCGAGGGAATATCTGCGCGGGCTGCGGCTGGAGATTCATCCCGACAAATACCGGGCGCTGCGCTGCGCGGATGGCGTGGATTTCTGCGGCTTTGTGGTGCGGGCGGACGGGCGGGTGCGGGTGCGCGCGGCGGGGGTGCGGCGCTTTGCCCGACGCTACCGGTGGATGCGCCACGAGGCGCAGCGCGGGAGGATGCCGGTGGCGGCGGTGACGCAATCGGTGCGGGCGTGGATCGCGCACACGGCGCACGCGCAGAGCTGGGGCTTGCGCCGCGCGGTGCTCTCGCGGTAACACTGCGCGCGGGTGCCCCGGCGCAAAAAACGTCCGAGAATCGCGCGATCCGCGGTGGCAACTGGAACAACACCGAGAACAATCTGCGCTCCTCGATCCGCAACAACAACACGCCGACGAACTCGAACAACAATGTGGGTTTCCGTGTTGCGAGGCCCGTGAGCGCGCCGCCCGTCCAGTCGGGCGGCGCACCACAGCAAAAGCTGCCGGCCAGAACCGCGGCGTCCCAAATCGAAGAGGGGATGCCGCAGCCGTGCCGGGTTCAGGGACCACCGGGGCGTCCAGGGTGTCCGCTGAAAAGCGGGCAGCCAAAGAAACGGCGCCCCGCCGCGGTGAGTAGGCGACCGAAAGCCGCGGCGGGGTATTCTGCGTGAGAGCCACACGTTGACGCCGCGCGGCGGGCATGCCCAAAGCCACCGCCGTATTCGATGCCGATG
>CAYQBV010000633.1:0-1780 GCA_964415705.1 uncultured Chthoniobacter sp.
GCGCACCCGCGGCGGGACTTCCTGCCGGTCGGAAACCTGGCTCTGCTCCGCCTCGCTGAACCACTGCCGGATCGAATCCGCGGTCACCGGCGGCACCTCCTTTTCGGATTTCCGGTGCGACTCCGCGATGGCCTCCAGCGCGGCGGCATCGAGGAGCTTGCTCCAGAGTTTCCTGAACAGAATCCCGGAGCCGTAGGCGTCGGCGGTGTTGATTTCGCCGTTGATCGCGAAGGCGTAGCCCACGGCATCGGGCTTTTCCTCGATGATCTTCGCCAGGGCGGCGCGATACTGCTCCTTCCGCTTCTGCAGATCCTCGTCCTCGACGGAAAGCTGGTAGCTCGTGGGCGAGGCGGCGGCATGCAGCGATTTGCCGAGGCTTTTGCTCAGGTGCTGCTGCGTCTCGGCGACATGGTCCCAGACCTCACCCTGGCTTTTGCTCATCTTCGCGGCCATGCGCAGCTTCTTGGAGGAAAGATAGGATTTTGAGCTGGAGAACGATCCGGCCTCCTCCGCGGCCCGCCGGTGCCAGCGACCGCTCTCGACGCAGAACGACGGAATCGGCACCCGCCCGGATTTCGCCGGGAGGACAAAATCCACGCCCAAGGTGCGATCCTGCCGCCCGCCCTTCACGACGTCGCCGGCCTGGATGTAGAGATCGAAATGTTCGGAGAGGTTTTCTACCTCCAACTGCCCGACATTGCCGGTCTCGTGGACCGTGACGCATTTTTGTTCGAGGGCATCATCGAGCGGGATGAAGCTGGTGCCGTCGAGGGCATCGGCCCCGAGGAGCAGGAAGATGCTGAGGTTTTCGTGGGTGTAGGGGCCGGCGATGGTGAGGTGCTTGGTATTCATGCGTCAATTTTACCACGGGGGTCGGACATCCGCGGTCCCACGGATGGGCGCTCGAAAAGACCTGCCCTTGGGACGGAGTGATCAACACGCATTACGGCCCACGAGCACCGGCAACGTCTGAGCAGCGACCGATGGGCTGAGTTCTCTGTCGGTACGCACTAAGGAGTGGGATTGGCTCCCCCGCCGTTTTCCCGGAACCCCGCACTCGTTTCCTCACGCCTAAAGCGACAGAATCGAATCCAAGCCCGTGGTGATCCTGACCTTCTTGTCCGCGTAATACTGGGAGGTGATGCGGATGTCGGAATGCCGCAGGGCGCGGGAGGCGGCGAATATCCCCATGCTGTTGGCGATCACGGCTCCGCACTCCTTGCGCAGTTCGTGGAGCTTTTTTCCGACCGACACTCCTTTGCCGGCCAGCCAGGCGTAGAGGCCCTGAAATTCGTGCTCTGCCCGGTAGTTGGCGCGGCTGGTGTCATAGCGAGGCGGATTCTTCGACTCGATCACGAACTCGCCCTTGGCCTTGGCCTTGGCTTTGAGGCCCCGTAAAAGTTCCACCAGTTCCGGGGCCACGTCGATCTCCGCGGCGCTATCCTCGCTCTTCGGCTGAAAGTACTCGGTGCGCTCAATACGGATCACGGCCTTTTCGAAATCGACGGATCGCCAGAGCAGGGTGTCGATCTCTCGCTTCCGCAACCCGCAGAGAAGAGCCAGGCAGAAAATCTTGAATTGCTCCCGTCGCTCCGGGACGTCGCCAAGCTCCGTTTTCGCCGCGAGCAGCAGGGGCGCTGGATCAATGCGGCTGGAATAGCGGGTCGTCCCTCGACGGCTCTCCAGCTTCACCCCGGAGAAGGGGAGGGGAGTGGGCAGGGCGAGCCGCTTGCCGGCAAAGGCCAGTGCCTTCCCGGAGAACAGCGACCGGGCGTTGCGG
>CAYQBV010000634.1:0-1776 GCA_964415705.1 uncultured Chthoniobacter sp.
TCCGGCTCGCCAGATGCAACCCGCTGCCCAAGGCCGTGCTCGAGTAATTCCCGATCCACGCCTGGATGTCGCTGTTATCCCGCGCAGCCGTCGCACGGAAAAGGCGCCCGGCTTCGTCATCGAGTCCAGCCGGGTTGGCAACGGGAAAATCGATCGACACAACCCCTGCGAGGCCGATCGTGGAGCGGGAGGTGCTCGCAACATCCGAAGTCAGGGCCAGCACCCGGTATCCATTGACCGTCCAGTTGATCTCGTTGAGCAAATGCCCGCTCGTGTCGAGATACTCGTATTCCATCTGGAGGATCGAAACCGATCTCCCACCGTCGTCATAGACATAGCCCGCCGTATCGCTCCAGTCGGCGTTGATGCTCATCACCAGCCCGCTCCAGACCGCGTTACCGGCCGTCTTTTGAAAGGTGACCCGACCCTTTGGGACGATGCCCCGGTCAAGGATCAGCCCCGGCTTGTTGGAGCCGGTCCCGGTATTCAAAATCGTCTGCCCGGCAAACGTCGGCGTACCAGCGGTGCCGAGCCACTGGTTAACGGGGATCCCGTTGATCAGCCCGAAGCTCTGCCCGTCCGCCGCATAGTTTGCCGCCGCCGCACCGGGGGCCAGTTGCGCGGCGGTTACCCCGCCATTGGGAATGCTCAGGGTCACGTTTCCACCGAGGCTGACCGCGCTCGTGCCGGTCAGGCCGGCCCCGGCGTTGATCGTAATCGCGGAATTGGCCAGCTTCGCGTTGGTGACCGCACCGGCGGCGATCTTGACGGTGGAAACGGCATCATCCGCCAGCTTCGGGCTCGTCACCCCGGCGTCAGGAATGCTCAGAGTCAGCGTGCCGCCGAGGTCCACGGCACCTCCGCCCGCCAGACCGGCTCCGGTGTTCAGCGTAAAGCCCGCGTTCGCCAGCTTGGAATTTTCCACCGCACCCGCCGCGATCGTCCCCGCCTGCACGGCATTCGGCGCGAGCTGCGCGCCGCCCACGGCACCGGCGGCGATATGACTCGCCTGCACTGAGCCAGCCGCGAGTTGGGCGTCGGCCAGCACCTGCCATTGGTTGAAACCGAGGAACTGCACGCCGGCACCGCCACCCTGCAGCCCGGTCGGCCCCAGTCCCGCACCGAATCCCACCACGCTCTGCCCGGTATTCGGCACCAACGCCCAGCCACCCGCGCCGACCCCGGTCACCCGCACGATGTCTCCGGTGTTCGCGATCGCTGGGAGAGTGACCGTCACCGGCGCGGCATTCGTGACGAGGTAGCCAGTATTGACCACGGCATTTTGTGCCGTCCCTGTCACCGACTGCCAGGTGAATGTTCCCCTCACCCCGGTCAGCAATTCGCCATCGCCCACAAAGCCCTGCGCCGTGATCGTCCCGGCCTCGAAGTCGCCATTGCCATCGCGCTTCACCACGGTATCGAAGGAAAACGTACTCGTTGGCGCAAAGCCTCCGATTTTCGTCACGACCGTGGCTCCCTGCGTCCCACTCACATCGCCAGCCAAGGCCCCGGTAAAATTCGTCGCGCTCACCGCCGTCAAAGCCGTCAGCGCGCTCGTCGCCGACAGGGCGCTCACCGCCGAGAGCGCACTCGTCGCCGACGTCGCGTTGCCCGCCAAGTTTCCCGTGATCGTCCCGGCGGCGAAATCGCCATTCGCGTTCCGCAGGACAATCGTCCCGCCGGCGCTCAGCTCCGTGGCGTTGCTGCCGAGCGTCACATTGCCACTGGCCCCGCTGACCGTGATCCCCCCGCCGCCGGCCAGACTCAGCACGCCGG
>CAYQBV010000635.1:0-1774 GCA_964415705.1 uncultured Chthoniobacter sp.
ATGTAGGGAAACTTCACCGCAGGCGGGACGAGTTCTTTCACGCGCTTCTTTTCCACACCCATGCGCGAGCCACTGACAGGCTCCAGCGCGGGCGCTTTCATGCCGGGGACGTAGGAATACCAGTTGTAGCTCGCGGGGTGGCCGAGGAATGCACCGGGCTTGATGTGCTTCAGCGAACAGCAGCCATTCCACGGGCCCTGGCTTTCGATGACAAACATCGCGCCCTCGGCGTTGGCACCCGTGCCGCCGGGGCTGCGCAGCCCGCTGCAAATGGGAATCATCTTTCCCTGCGGCGTCACTTTCACCGCCCAGCCACGGAAAAGATTGTGCGACTCGTAGGAGCCGCTGAGCCCGAGCGAGACGTAGATATTGCCCTCAGCGTCGGGCTTGGAGCCAAAGGCGAACTCGTGTCCCTCAGCGTAGCCCCAGTTGTTCGAGAGCGTGTCGTAGTTGTCGGCGACTCCATCGCCGTCGGTGTCCGTGATGCGCGTGACCTCGCCCCAAGTCGTGGCCGTCATCGCGCCATCCTTCCAAGAGAGCGCGAAAATTTCGTCCTGCCCGCTGGCGAAGAGGTGATACTCCGGCTTCGGCGGCGAATCGAACGCGCCCTTCACGAGATAGATGTCGCCCCGCCGCGTGCCGACCGCGAGCCGTCCATCCGGCAAGACCTCCAGCCCGCCCGGACGCATCGGCACCGTGGACGGGATGGGGATGTTCACGATGGGGTAATACTTCGCCTCTTCCGCCGCCGTGCCCCACATCTCGCCGAGGTCATCGTCGGCGCGCAGGAGCGGCGCGAGCGCGAGAACAGCGAAGGCGACTTTTATGAAAGTTTTCATGCCGCTCACGACTCTCCGTGAGCGCCGCGGCATCGGTCAAGGTAATGCCCGCGTGCTTCGTGTCGTCCTTTGTCCGTGTGTCCACGCTCGCGGCGAACCGCACTTCCACGCCCACCTCTCCAACGCCGGAAGCGTTCCACGATGCAACCCCTTTCCGGGCTGTCCCCTCCCTTTGTCGCGCTTCCCACGGTCGGCACTCGTTCCTCGCGCCAACCATCTCGCCCACCTACCAGCCTCCCTTTTCCCCTCCGCCTCCTCGCTGGGCTGAACGAGGAAACACCTTCGGCGTTTTGGCATGCCGCCGTCCCCTGCCAGCCGGGCCCGATCATCAGGCGCGGGTCACCTGCGCAATGGTGAACGCACGCGGAGGCCGCACGTCATTGGGTGGAGCAAAGTAGCTTGGGCTTCAGCCCAAAGTGGCCCCGTGATGCTCCGTTCCCGCCCGCTGCTTGCGGGCGCAAGCCCGCGGTCGTTGGACTAAAGTCCAAGCTACTTTGGCCGCCGCCGTGCGGGCCGGGGCAGTGGCGCTGCGCCTGCGCCGACCGAGCACGCTGGCGCATCCGCCCGGCGGCGCGGGGAGAAAGTAGCTTGGGCTTCAGCCCAAAGTCGCCGGGGCATTTGCCTCGCTCCGAAGTTCCGCTCGGCAATGCCTTGTGGGCGAAGCTGAGCTTCGCGCGGCAAGTGCCGGCAACGGGCTACTGGTGATGGCACCGACCCTCCGCAGGGCAACTGCGCTGCGGGGTGCGTTCCGAAGCGCAACTTCGGAACGAGGAGGAAACGAAGAGGAAGCCTCACGCCAAGGTCGCGAAGGACGCGGAGGCAGCGCCCTGAGGATCACCATTGGTATTCCAGCGTGAGCGTGGAGCGGCCTTGGGGGAGCGTGACCGGGATGAGCACGTCGCCGTTTTCACCGGCGCGGACGGTTCCTTTGTGGT
>CAYQBV010000636.1:0-1768 GCA_964415705.1 uncultured Chthoniobacter sp.
GCCGATTTGGTGCGTGCCGTCAGATCGCCTCGATGCGACCCGATCGACTGCATGGTTGGCTAAGCCGTAACGATGCAGTCGGAATCGGGATTTTGAGTTAAGTGAGCGGATTTTGCGCGGATTTTCACTGGGTGAACGACGGTCTGTTTCCGACTGCATCGCAGTTGGGAATCGAGGTGGTCAGCTTGGTCCAGAGCAAGCGCCACCAGTCGCGTTCGCGAGGGTGTACGGCAAGTCTAATGGTGAGGACGCCCTGGGCGCGACTGATGACGCCGGCGGTCACGAAGAGCCAATAGCGTAGGCTGCCAAGAGTGACCGCCTGGAGCCATCCCAGCTTGCGCTCGAACAGCACAATGAGGTTATGCGTGAGCACTCCCAAGCTCAGCGCTGCCTCGGTCGCCCAAAACTCTTCGCAGGCTAGGTCTGGCAGGCCATAGCCTTGGTCGAGTTCCTTGATCACGTTTTCGCACGCGGCACGACCGTTGTAGTCACGCCAGACGTCCAGCGGGGAGGTGGATACAGGCAGATTGGTAACGAGGACCTGAAAAAGGTAGCCAGGGCAATCGATCAGCAGCTTGCCACCGGAGCGGGTGGTTTTGTCCTGCACGCGGTGACGGATGCCGATGAGTCGGGCGGTGGCGGGCAGATCAGGATCTTCCTGGGTGAGTTCGGCCACTTCGGTGCCGTCGATCCCGGTCGTCTGCCAGCACTCCTGCCGGCGAAGTAGACTCTTCACCGGACTGGTCAGCCGGGCGGCGACAATAAAGCGCAGATGCAATTCTTCCCACAACGCCAGCAGGGCGGCCTGGCAAAAGCCCGAGTCAGCACGCACCACGCGCAGGCGTACGTGCTTGGGCAGGTTACGCCACAAGTCTTGGAAAAAGCCGGCGACGTTGTTGGCGCAGGCCGTGTCGCCGGAGCGCAGCCAAAAACCGGCCACCACACGCACTTCACTGAAAATCGCGAGCAACGGGTGCAGGCACGGCTTGGTTCCCAGACGGGTATAGCCCACTTTCACGCCTTCTTGGTGACCATCTTCGTGCAGCAACCGGGTCGAATCCAGATCCAGCGCGTAGCCCCCGGGGCGGCTGGGCAATCGTCGCATGCACCAGGTGAAAAGCGGCTGGAAACAGGCGAGGTTGACGCCTGGGCCGGTGAAGCCCTGAAAGAAACGCGAAAGCGTCGACTGGCTGGCCACTCGCTTGATGCCGAGCATCGCCGGCACCATTGGATCTCTGCGCAAGTACGCCACGTGCGTGAGCTTCTTGGCCCCACACAATAGACCCTGCATAAAACCGAGTGCCTTGCTCAGCGGCGTCAGGGAATTGTTCGATCTGGGCTCCGGATGCGGAAGCGCACGTTTCAGCACCTCCGCCCATCCGCTCGATTGCACGAACGACCAGAACGTCGCGGTGCCCGCGTGCGGACTGAGCTGCTGGTCGGTGAACTCGATTTTGATAGACCGCCCGGCACTCTCGAACTTCACTTCCTCTGTCACCGTTTGGTGAAGCGGGCCGTTGCCCTTCGATTGGTTCTTTTTCATTCAACCCCAATCACTTCACCATCGGTGACACTTTTGCCACTGCATCGTTACGGCTAAGATCGCGGCCGGCACGTACGTGCTCGTCGCCACGACTCCAGGGTACCAGCCACTGCACATCACGGATGTCAGGGTCTCGGCCGGTCGCGAGCTGACGTTGGGCCGGGAGGAAATGCGCCGTCCATCGAGCGAAACATCTTGGTGATGGAACTGGGCGAGAATTTGAAA
>CAYQBV010000637.1:0-1767 GCA_964415705.1 uncultured Chthoniobacter sp.
AGCCCATCGTGAGCTGACGTTCGAGATCGCCAAAGTGCGCGGGGCGTTGGGGCGGTCATCCGGCTCCATGCGCCTCAGGGCGGCGGACAGGCGTATGAGGTGCGCGCCGGTTCGGGCTATTGGTCTCAGGATGCCGCTGTCGTGGTCGTGCCGGTAGCCGGGCTTGGGCAGCGCATCTCCGTTCTGTGGCCCGGCGGCAAAGTCGTTCAGGTCAGCCTGCCAGCGGCTGGTCGCGAGTTCTCAGTGGATTACTCGGGCACGGTGCAAGTGATTCACTAAAGCTGGGAGCGGAGCGGGAGCGGCATGCTCAAAACCCGGATTCCCACGAGTCATGCCTGACCGACGAGTCGGGGATGGCGAACTAGAATTTGCCCTAAACTGAGAAGTCCCTTACTTTCTCGCGATTCCACCGGACGAGCATCCTTCTCCGAACTATCAATTTAACCGAATCACGATGTATAAACTGAGTCTGTTTTCTGCCTGGCGATGGCTGTCACTTTGCCTGGCTCTGGTGTCCGGCAACGGCGCGTTTGGTGCGCCGCGAATCTCCGAATTCATGGCCGCCAACGGCTCGTTTCTCGCGGACGAAGACGGCGTGTTTTCAGACTGGATTGAAATCCATAATCCGGATGTCTCACCGATCTCGCTGGCGGGCTACCATCTCACGGACAACCCGGGGAACTTGAACAAATGGACCTTTCCCGCAGTGACGCTGAATCCCGGAGCCTATCTGGTTGTATTCGCCTCAGGAAAGAATCGCATTGATCCGGCGGGCCGGTTGCACACGGATTTCCAACTCTCGGCGGATGGTGGCTATCTGGCGCTGGTGGCTCCGGATGGAGTGACGGTGGTCAGCGGCTTTGCTCCGGCTTACCCGCAGCAGTTCGAGAACGAATCGTTCGGACTCGGCCAGCCGGGTGCCGCCGGCAGCGTCAACCTCACCCCGGCGTGGAGTCAGCCGGGCAACTACGCGAACGTCTACATCACGGGCAGGCAGGCCTCGAGCGAGAACGCCAATTCGGACAATCTCGATCTCGGCATCGGCGGCGCCAACAGCCAGGCCTATTTGTGGTTCGATTTTTCGAGCCGGCTGGGGCAGCTCCCCGTGGGGGCTGTGGTGACTTCCGCGACCCTTGCGTGGCGCGGCACCGTCAGCTCGACGCTCATCGGGTCGCCGACGGTGAATTCGTTGCTCGGCGTTTTTCCGGTGCCGGATGCCCGGCATGGAATTGACACGGTGGCGGCGGCCTTCACTGGTCGTGACCTGGTGGATTACTACGCGACTCACCCGCCTGCGGCGTCGTTCAACGCGGTGCGCGGGCAGGTGCCCAGTGTCACGTGGAATATCGCCTCGCTCGTGCAGAAATGGGTCGATAATCCCGGAATGGCGCAGCGCGGTCAGCTCATGATTCTCAATTCTGCCCGCCCCATGTTCATGGATTGGGCTACCGACGCCGCAGGCAAGCCGGTCATCACGCTGGACGTTGCGACGACCAGCGATACCAATGTGCCTCCGGCGTGGAGTTACTTCTCGACTCCCACGCCCGGCGCTCCCAATGCCGCCGGCATCCGCGCCGGTCCGGTCTTTGCCTCGGTGGCGAGAAAGGTTCCGCAGCCAGCGCCCGGTCCCCTGACCGTCACCGCGACGATGCTTGCGGCCAACGATCCGGTGACGACGGTGAAGCTCTACTACCGGGCGATGTTTGCCGCCGAGACCATGCTGTCGCTGACGGACAATGGCACCGGCGGCGATGTGACGGCAGGCGA
>CAYQBV010000638.1:0-1766 GCA_964415705.1 uncultured Chthoniobacter sp.
CTCCGAGGGCGGAGAGGGAGAAACGCTCGCTGCGTTCGTCGTGGCGAAGATTTGTTGAGCGGCGAGCGTGTTTAACTCGGCCTGCTTGCGCTTGTCCGCGTCGGGCCGGTATTCAAACCGGATGACGAGTTCGCCGCCGATTTCCACCAACGGATCGGCGGCGCAGAGGATGAAGCGGCGTTCCTGACCGCTGGCGGCTTTTTTGTTGTCCGCCTCGGTGTCGGCCTCCACGAGTTTGAAATGAACCCGTTTGCCGTCGGCCAGCTTGAAGGTGTAGTCGCGCAGAAATTCGCTGGTCTTGATGTAGTATTGGTCGGCGTTGGCCCAATGCAGCTTCACTTCCTCGCCTTCGTAGGGAATGGCATACACGCCCGCCTTGTAGCGTCGTAACGCGAGAAAATCACCGCTCTGATAATAGCGGCGGAAGAAATTGGCGAGATCGGACAGGACTTCGTTTTCCAGCGCGGACACGTCCACGGTGGCGGCGAGCTGGGCGCGAAGGTCTGCGACCTTGGGCGATTGCTCGGCCTGCGCGGTGCTGAAACCGGCGGCACGGGCGGCGGCGATGGCCTGGGCGAGTTCGGTTTCCAGCCCGGCGCGGTCACCAGTATCCACTGTGGCGAGCGTTGTACGCACTTGAGGCAACAAGTCTTGCTCAAGAAACCGGGTGACCTCGACGCGCTTGGCGTTCATCACGCGGTAGATGCCAAAGTCGAGGTCGGCCTGATCGAGCATGAACAGCTCGGCAAGGAGGTCTTTTAGTTTGTCGAGATTGGTCATGGTTTGGGTGGCGCGGGGGTCTGGTCGGCAGGCGTCCCTGTGTCGAACAGGTCGAGGTAGGCTTTGAAGCGAAAGCGGCGGTTGCGCTGCCAACCGGTGGTTTCCTCCAGCAAACCGAGTTTCTCAAATTGGAGCACGAGATTATTGGCTTTGACGTAGGAGCAATCGAGCCGGGTTTCGACGGCCTTGATGGAAATCAAAGGACTTTCAAAAAGGAAATCGAGCAATTGCAAGCCCGCCGTGGAATTGTTGAGCGAGGCGACGATGGTTTGCCGGGAGGATTCCCGCAGGGCCAGAATCTGACGGGCGGTGCGGGTGGCGGCGGTGCTGACTTCAAGCACGCCCCGGAGAAAGAATTTGAGCCATTCCTCCCAATGCCCGCTGATGCGGACAGCCATGAGGCGGTCGTAATACTCGGCACGGTGCTGCTTGAAATAATGGCTCAAGTAAAGCAGCGGCTTGTGCAGCACGCCACGCTGGCAAAGCAAAAACGTGATGAGCAGGCGACCGACGCGGCCATTGCCATCGAGAAACGGGTGAATGGTCTCGAACTGCGCGTGGGCCAAACCGCATTGCAGCAAGGTGGGCATGGGGGCTTCGGAATGGAGAAATTTCTCAAACTCACCGAGCGCGGGCAGCAGTTCGTGCGGTGGCGGGGGCACGAAGGCGGCAGTCATAATGGTGCAGCCTTGCGGCCCAATCCAGTTTTGGCTGTGGCGGAAAACTCCGGCTTCAAACCGCGAACCCCGGCCATCGCGGAGGAGTTCGGCATGAATTTCGCGGATGAGCCGCAAGCTCAACGGCAGATCGGTCAGACGGGCGAGTCCGTGATTCATGGCGCTGACGTAATTGACCACCTCTGCCACGTCTTTGGTTTTGTCGTCGCCTTCGGACTCGAATTTCAACAAGTCTTCCAAGGTGCTTTGCGTGCCTTCGATCTGCGAACTTAACACCGCTTCATAGCGGACATACATAGCGACAAAAAA
>CAYQBV010000639.1:0-1763 GCA_964415705.1 uncultured Chthoniobacter sp.
AGCGGCGCGGCCAAATGGCTGCAATCCACCGTCGCCAAAAGCCGCGAGGACTTGGCGCTTCCGTCGCTGAGATGGTATGTCAGCCAACAACCGCCCACCGACGAAAAGGGACTCAACCGCATTGATGTCACCGCAAACCTGGCCGCCCTCGTCGCCGCCGACCCTGCATTCATTCACCTCAAGGCCTTCGAACTTCCTCCGCAGAAAGAGAAGCTGGTCATCACCACGGCGGGCATTGTTCGCTTGGGGGAATTGCTGGCCGAAGGCTACCTCGACAGCAAGTAAATGACGCCATGAGGACAAAACTCCACCGCGCCATCACTGCGCTGCTTTTTGCGCTCTGCGCAATCCTCTCGGCCAGCGCGGCGGAGAAACCCAACGTCCTCCTCATCCTCGCCGACGATCTCGGCTACGGCGACGTGCGCTGCTACAACCCGGAGCGCGGGAAAATTCCCACGCCGCATATCGACGCGTTCGCGAAAAGCGGGATGCGGTTCACGGACGCGCACACGTCGAGCGGCGTGTGCTCGCCCACGCGCTACGCGCTGCTCACCGGGCGGTATCATTGGAGGACGCGCTTGCAGGCGGGCATCGTGGGCTATCTCGAAAAGCCGCTCATCGCGCCCGACCGGGTCACGCTCGCGAGCCTGCTCAAGCAGCACGGCTACCGCACGGGCATGGTGGGAAAATGGCATCTCGGCTGGGATTGGAACGTGCCGGCGGAACAGCGAAAATTCTTTGGCGGCGGAAGCGGGGCGACGGCGGCAAATGCGACGGACGAGCACCGCGCAGCGTGGCGCGAGTATTTTGCCAAGCCCATCGGCGGCGGGCCGACGGCGCGCGGGTTCGATGAATACTTTGGCACCGATGTCCCGAATTGGCCGCCGTATTGTTTCATCGAGAACGACCGCACCGTCGGCATTCCGGGCGAGTTCCTGCCGGCTGCGGCGCTGGCGAAAAATCAGGCCAGCCTGCCCGGCCCGGCGCTCGCGGGCTGGAAGCTCGAAGGCATCCTGCCCGCGCTTGGCGACCGTGCGTGCGCGTTCATCGAGAAGTCCGCGAAGCAGCCCGAGCCGTTCTTTCTCTACCTCCCGCTCACCGCGCCGCACACGCCCATCGCGACGACGGAGGAATGGCGCGGCAAGAGCGGGCTGAACGATTACGCGGACTTCGTGATGCAGACCGACGCCACCGTGGGCCGCGTGCTCGCTGCGCTGGAGAAAAGCGGCGCGGCGGAAAAGACGCTCGTCATTTTCACCAGCGACAACGGCTGCGCGCCCTACATCGGCGCGAAGGAACTCGAGGCGAAAGGCCATTTCCCCAGCGGCCCGCTGCGTGGCTACAAAGCCGATGCGTGGGAAGGCGGGCATCGCGTGCCGTTCATCGTGCGCTGGCCCGGCGTCGTGAAGGCGGACACGCGCTGCGACGCGCTCGTGCAGCAGACCGACCTCATGGCCACGCTCGCCGAAACGCTCGGCGCGAAGCTGCCCGACAACGCGGGCGAAGACAGCGTGAGCCTCATGCCGTTGCTCAAAGGCGGCGACAAACCGGTGCGTGAATTCGCCATCAGCCACGCCTCCAGCGGCCTGCCCGCGCTGCGAAAGGGCGCGTGGAAAATCATCTTCGGACAAAACGGCGGCGGCTTCGCGGGCGCGCCGGGCGTCGCGGAAACCGGCCAGCTCTACGACCTCGCCACCGATCTCGGCGAAACGAAAAACCTCTGGACCGAAAAGCCCGAACTCGTCGCTGAACTAACAACAACG
>CAYQBV010000640.1:0-1757 GCA_964415705.1 uncultured Chthoniobacter sp.
GCCGGCAACGCGCGCGCGATCTCGCTTTTCAGCGCGGCAAGCTGCGTACCGCGCCGCTCGATACCGCGGAGACGCGGAGCAAGACCTTCTCGAGCTTTGGGGCCCAGGCCAATGTCCGCCGCGTGGCGAGCGCGCCCTTCGTCGGCGCCATGGGAAACTTCCAACTCGATCTCGAAAACCGCGACGAGCTGCGCCACGCCTTCAAGTGGTGGTTGGAAGCCTCTGACGCCCAGCCCGGCACCCCCACCGCCGCGCAGGCGCTCTGGCTGGCGCTGCGCGCCATGCCGCTGATCGCGGATGTCTCGCCCTTCACCTTCCAGCGCGCGGTGGCGCGGAATTGGCGCGAGACCGCGCGCAAGCTTTACGACCGCCTGCGCACGGAATGTCCCGACTCGGTCGAAGCCCGGCGCTACGCGGTGGCTTGGGATTTTTCCGCGCCGAAAAAGCCCGCGAAGGAAGATGAAAACCCCGCGGAGGAAAACGCCTCCCGCCATCCGGCAGGCGAAGACCTGCCCGGCACCGAAGCGTTCGAGGTGGCTCAGGAGGAAGGAGCCTTTGGAGGCCCGGTGCGTGAGTTCATCACGCAAATCGAGGCTCTGGAAAAAAGCGCCGGCGAGGCGGATGTGGCGAATTTGCAGGCCCGCGTGGAAGCTCTGCGCCGCGAGGCCCGCCAGAGTTTCGTCGCCTGGAACGATCTGCGCTGGGTGAATCTGCTCGACGATCTCGCGCTCTTTTTCGCGGAGCCCGATCCCGGGGCCAAAGTCCGCGAGCGCTACGTGGAGCTGCGCTTTCGCTTTCTCCGAGAGTCGGCCATTGGGGGCGGGTCTTCCGAGGACAACGCCAAGGGCGAGAAAGGCGACGAGGCCCTGACGGCGGCCCTCACCGTCGCGCTCGCCGACCCGGCGGTGAAACCCGTGGCGGACTACTGCGAGTTCCTGAAACTCGCAGTCGTGGCGAACCACTTTATTTTCGTGAAACTCAAGAGCACGGACAAGAGTGGCGAGGCCGACACCTACCGCACGCGCGACTACCCGCTGCTCGCCCGGCAGGTGGCGGCGTTTTTGGAAAAATATCCGCAGAGCAAAAAGCGCGAGGCCGCGCTGCTGCTGCACGCGCGGGCGGTCTTCCAAAGCTCCAAGGAGGTGGTGCTGAAAAAATACGTGTCCTGGCCGCAGGGCGCGCGCTGGGAGGGCGGCTACGAGCTTTCGTCCACCTCGCAGGAGCCGTTCGAGGCGAAGCGCGTGCTCGCGGCGCTCGCGGTCTACGACCGCGCCTTCCCGCAAGGGCGCTACGCGGCGGACATCCTCGACTGCCGCGCGGCGGTGCGGCTGCGGATGCGCGACTGGAAAGCCGCGCTCGCGCTGACCATCGAGCAGTACGACGACCCCAAAGCCGGCGCGCTCCGCACCAGCGCCGCCAACCGCCTCGGCGACATCTTCTGGCAACTCGCCGACGAACGTTACCGCGCCGATCTGCTCCCGGTGATCAAGGCCAGTCCACGTGGGCGCGAACTGCTGGTCACCTACCTCGCCGCCGACGCCGACGCCCATCCGCTGCGCTACCTGAAGACGTGGCTGCGCGGGGAACTGGCGGCGAAGTAAGCCTAACGGGCGGTGGGAAGAGCCCAGGAGCAAAGGTGGATGGCGTCGCTCCGCCGCCTCGGCGGAGCGACGCCATCCACCACCCAAGGGCCGCTCCCGGCTCCATCCATACTCCACAATTACTGATTAGACGCCGGGAGGGACTACGAACCGCGT
>CAYQBV010000641.1:0-1756 GCA_964415705.1 uncultured Chthoniobacter sp.
ATGACATATGCGGACCGGGGCCTGGTCGTCGCTTACCTCGGGCGCTTCGCGGTGCGGCAGCAGGGCGCTGAGAACCGCCGCGGCGCGCCCGGTCTTCAGCGCGTCCTTTTGCGCCTCCATCCAGGTTTTCCCCGCCGCGGCGTCTGGCGCGATTGTCTTCGAAGCCGCGCTCAAATACTCACAAACATGATAGAAATCAATCAAATAGCTGCCTTGTGCGCCGAACCGTTCCTCGATCTGGCCCACGATCCACGGCGCGCCGTCGCCCACCGCGTGCACGCGCGAATCCGTCCCGAAGCCCGCCCGGACCGCGCAGGCGAAAAGCCGCTGCCCCGCTGCCTCCACGCCGCCCTCTATCCCGCCGCCATAAACTGGCGTGCGACTGCCCTTGGCATGCGCGAGCGAAATCCTCGCCTCGCGCCACGACAGAGTTTTCCCCTTGCGCTTGTCCTTTTGCCTCGTGTCCGGCGCCATGACCGGGATCATGCCGCCATCGATCTGGGCGACGATCTGCTTGTGCCGGCCCGGCGCTGTGGGAAATGCCTGCGCAGGCTGGTTGGTTTCGAACATCGTCCGCGCATGGCCCAGAGCGACCCGCTGGATCGTGCTTTCACCAATCGCAAAGCCGTAATGCTCACGCAATTTCAACACCACCCGGGCGAACGGATCGTCCGCCGCAAAATCCACGATCGCCCGCTGCAAAGGCCGCGAACAGCCGCGCGGACTGACTTTCGCACCCAGAACAAAGGGGCGCACGCGATTGTTGCCGAGCCTGTATTGCGGCTCTACGACCGCGATATCGCCGAATTTCGTGTGCCAGCAGAGTTTTTTTTACCCTGACGCTGCATGCCAGCCTGGCCGCGAACGTCCCGCTCCGTCGCCTCCACCCGTTTGTCCGCCCAACCTTGCAACGCCTCGCGCCCGAAAAGCCGCATCTCCTCGATCAGCCGCTCTTCGGCCGCGTCCGCTTCCCCGAGGTCGCCGTCCAGGTTCCCCACCGCGCCCACGATCGACGCCAACCTGTCGCGAAAATGCGGATGGGATTGAAAAAAAGCCAAAAGCGCCTCGTCGCTGAGTTTCACCGTCGCCATGGAGCCGATCCCCTCGATTACCGAGGCCCAAGCTTACTCCCCACAACGTTGAATCGCACCCCTAAAGAACGGGAAATGCAATTGGTCCCGGTTCGTTTTTGTTAGCGTCTCGGCGCTAGCGCTAGGAAGCGCGTCGCCAGCAGCGGCACAGTCACGCGGCGAGGTGCTTACTACCGGCAGTTCGACCGTTCATCCCTTTACGAGCGCGGTGGCTGCTGCCGTTGGCCCGCGCCTTGCGGCCGCGCCCGTGATCCGCAGCACCGGCACCGTACACGGCTTCAACGAGTTCTGCCGCGGCGCCTCGCTTCGACATACCGACATCCAGAGCGCGTCGCGCCGGATAACGATGGGCGAGTTCCTCCTCTGCAACCGTCTGGGCGTGAACGAGATCTTGGAAATCCCGATCGGCCATGATGGTATCGTGGCGGCGCTGCGACGCGAATTGCCGCAGCCGAACATTACGCTTGCGCAGTTCTGGCTTGCCGTTGCTAAGGAGGTACCGCGCGATGAACGATTGGTGCCGAACCCGCATCGCCGTTGGCGCGATATTGCCGCCAACCTACCCGATTGGCCGATCCGCGTGATCGGCCCGCCGCCGACTTCGGGCACCCGCGACAGTTTCACTGACCTCGTGCTGCTGGCCGGCTGCCAGCGCATTCCGGAGG
>CAYQBV010000642.1:0-1753 GCA_964415705.1 uncultured Chthoniobacter sp.
ACGGGGCAGTTGGACTAAAGTCCAAGCTACTTTCCGTGCCTCACGCCTGACGGCGGCGGCGGTTCAGCACGCCGAGCGCGCCGACGAGCAGCAGGCCGAGTGTGCCCGGCTCGGGCACCACAGAACCCCCACCGCTCAAGCCCGGTGCTTTGCCACTGCCTCCGCCGCCGCTGAAGGAGGCTAGGCCGCTGGTGAAGGTCACCGTCGATCCCGCTCCGATGCTCAGCGAGCCAAGCGTCTGGCTCACGCTGCCAAATTTCACCGAGGTCGTCCCCGTCACTGCCACCACGGAGGTGCCGGTGCCGATGGCGCTGTTCACGTTCGTGGTGCCCGCCGTGGCGTTCAGCGTGCCCATGCTGGTCAGCGTGCTGGTGGTCCCGAAGTTCGTCGTGCCCGCGCCCACTTTGTCCACGGTGAAGGCGCCCGCTGCGACCACCCCGTTGATGTTCAGCGTGCCGGCGCCGCCGATGCTGGTATTGGCCGCGAGGGTGACCGTGCCACCGACTGTGCCCGTGCCGGACCCGGTGACCAGCGCCCCGTTGCTGCCGTCGCCCGTGCCCTGCACGCCGATGGCTTCGGTGCCGATATTCGCCTGCACATCGAGGCTCGCGCCGCTCGCCACCGTGGTCCCCGCCGCGATGGTGCCAAGCGCTGCCGCATTGGCCGCGACCAAGGTTCCCGCGGTGACCGTGGTGGCGCCGCCATACACGTTGGCCCCGCTGAAGATCTGGGAGTTAACCCCGTTCTTGACCACGCTGAGGTTTGCGGCGGTCGTGGCGGCGAGCACGCCGGAGAAGGAGCCATTGGTCGCGCCGTTGATGGTCAGGACGGCAGCGGCACTGGGGTTGATCACCGAACCGGCCCCGTTGAGGCTGTCGATCGACTGGCTGATGGCGTTGATGTTAAACGCTGCACCGGAGGCCACGGTCATGATGCGTCCCGTGGGGATCGAGCCCGCCAGGTTGTGCTGAAGGGTGCCGCCGCTGATTGTGATGGTGCCGCCGAAGTTATTCGTGGCGTTGTTGAGGATCAGCGTCCCCGGTCCGCCTTTGGTGAAGTTTGTGCCGCCGGTCAACTGGCCGCTAATCGTGCCGGTCATGAGCAACCCATTCACATTCATGGTGTGCGCCCCCGTGCCGAGGGTCACGATGTTGGTCAGGGTCACGTTGTTTGACGCTGTGGCGCGGGCGTTGGTGGCGTCGAGCGTGCCGAAGGTGAAGCTGGCGTTGTTCGCCACGTTGACGAGATTGTTGATCGAAACGGCCGCGCCGCCCATGAGCGCCGTGCCATCGGCGATGGTCAGCGTGCCCGTACCGATCCCGGCGTTGGCCGTGGAACTGAGGATGATCGTGCCCGCATTGAGGTTGACGCCGTTCGCATAGGTGTTCGTGCCGGTGATGAGCAGCGAGCCGGACCCGGCCTTGATCAGCGGCGAGGTCGCCCCCGTGAAGGTCAGGGGAGCGGTAATGCTCAACGACACTGGAGCCTCGCCAGAGGTGGTGATGGTCGCGCCGTCCTGCAGGGTGAGTAGGGTGCCAGCCACGGTGGGGATGCCACCGCCGATATTGTCGTTGGCGGAGGTGATGGCGCTGCCTTGCGCGGTAGTCTTGGAGAGGATCAGGTTGGTCGCGGTGTTGACCACGGCGTTGGCGACACCCTCGCCACCGTCCTCGAAGATCAGGCTGGCCAGCGTGTTCGTGCCCGTCATCGTCAGTTGGACATTGCCGCCGGCCAGCGTCACATCATTGGCCGG
>CAYQBV010000643.1:0-1749 GCA_964415705.1 uncultured Chthoniobacter sp.
CGTGACCGTGGCGGGCACGTTGTCCAGTGCAGGGACACTGAATGGGAACCTCGCCGTGACGGGCACGGTGTCCGGGGCCGGTACCTATAACGGCAGCGTGACCGTGGCGGGCACCGGGACGATCAACCTGAGCGGGGGGGCGATTGCCGGGACGGTGGGATTCGCCGGGGGAAAATGGAATGGGTCGGGGAGTGCGACGGGTGTAGTTACTTCCAGCAGCGGCACCCTCACCATCGGTGCCGCGGGAAACCTGACCGCCCCCGCGGGCCTGAATGTCACCGGAGGCGCTCTCGCCGCGGCCGGAGCCGCCTCCCGAGTGACCGGCAATCTCAATTACACCAGCGCTACGAACAGCACGTTCGCCGGCATCATTGCGGGCACCGGAGCCACGGTGACGCTGAACTCCGCCGCCACTCTGACCCTCACAGGCGCGAACACCTATACCGGCGCGACCACCATCAATGCCGGCGCCGTGACGCTCAGCGGCACCGGCATCCTGGCGTCTGGCGCTCCTTTGACCTTCGGCGGCAATGGCACCTTCAACTTCAGCCGGTCATTGGGAGCCACGGCGCAAAGCATGGGGCTCCTGACCGTCAGTGCTGGGGAGGCCAACGTAACCTCCACGCGGACCGGCAGCGCCACCGTAAGTCTGGCCTTTTCCAACATGGCTGCCCGCGTGGCCGGGACGGCAGTTAATTTCAACGCCAGCGGCGGGACCAATGGCACAACGAACAAGGTCGTCCTGACGAACCTCGGAGGTGTGGCCACACCCACCGGTGCGCTGCTGAGTCCCGGGATATTTTTTAGCGGGGCAAACTATGCGGCTTATGACGCTGCCGGATTCTTGCGGGCGTTGAGTTATGGCACTGACGCCAACGCCCCCGCTGCCATCGCCACCGGGGTGACCCTCGGGGTCAATGATGCCACCAAGGATGTCTTTATTTCTGGAGCCATCACCGGCCAAACGACCGCAGTGGTCAACACCCTGAAGCTCGGGACCAGCGGCTTTACCATCGTCGCGGCCAACATCCTCAGCGTGAATGGATTGCTTTCCAGCGGTGGCAGCTTCAGCGGCGGCACTTTGCAGACCACATCGAGCGGGGGGGAAATGGTGATCCGGGCTGATGCCGGCAGCACCTTGACTCTGGGTTCGGTGATCCAGAATTTCAACGCCGGAGCCATCGTCAGCGCGCTAACCAAAGCCGGGTCGGGCGCGCTGATTTTGACGGGCGTCAGCACTTATACCGGAGTCACCTCGATCGCGGCGGGCACGCTCCAACTTGGCTCCGGGATGGGCGGAGAGAACGGTGCGGTGGCCGGTAACATCGTGAACAATGGCGCGCTGATTTTTAACTATGCCTCGGGAGCCACCCTGACGAACTCCGGGAGCATCAGTGGCAAGGGCACCCTCGAAAAACAAGGTGGCGGCACGTTGATCCTGGGCGGCGCTGGAACCTATACGGGACTGACCACCATTACCGGTGGCACGCTCAGGATGGGTGCCGCCAATGTGCTGCCCGCCAGCGGTTCGGTGAACGCGGTCAATAACCTCGGAGGAGCGCTGAACCTCAATGGGTTCAACCAAACGATTGCGACCCTCACCGGCGGCAGCGCGGTTGGTGGCGGCACCGTTTTGGGCAGCGCCATCCTGACTGTGGGTGACACCACGAGTTTCACCTACGGCGGCCCGATCAGCGGCAGCGGCGGTGGGCTGACGAAACAGGGGGGCGGGGTCATGACGCTGGCTGG
>CAYQBV010000644.1:0-1738 GCA_964415705.1 uncultured Chthoniobacter sp.
GCGTTGCCGGTGAAATAAGGGAGCGGGGTGAAGCTCGTGAGCCGCTTCGCCGCCGCATCGTAGGCGCCCGTGCCGTAAAGCCACGGCGATTGCGCCGGCTGCGCAGGCTTCCCCGAACCACCTTCCGCCGCTCGAAGAAATTCGGTCGCGGCCGCGACTTCCGATTCCGTCGCCGGTCGCTGGAAGATCACCGAAAAGAGGCGCTGAATCCGCGCGGTGAAATCGCCATCCGCAACCCGCTGAACCAGGGCCCGCGCGCGCGCCGCGGAAAACGATCCGTTTAAAAAAAAGAGCGCCTGCTGGGGCACGGCGGTCTCGTGACGCACCGCGACATGCATATCGGGATTCGCGAAATCGAATGTCCGCAAGACGCCGGGAAGGAACTGCCGATCGATGAACGCGTAGACCGTCCGGCGCTTGTTTGCCGGGTCGGTGATCGAACCCGCGGGCCCAGTCGTGGTGAGCTCCAGATCCCCGGTCACCGCCAGCATTCCGTCGCGGAGTTGCTCGAAATCCATCCGTCGCGACGGGAACGACGCGAGCAGGCGGTTCTCGGGATCGCGGTCATTCTGGGGCTTTCCCGACGACCCCTGCCGATAGACCGCGCTCGAAAGGATGAGGCGATGGATGGCCTTCACGCTCCATCCGCTTTCGACAAATCGCAGGGCCAGCCAGTCCAACAATTCCGGGTGACTCGGCGCCTCGGCGCGCAGACCGAAATCGCTCGGCGTCTTCACGAGCCCCCTGCCGAAATGATGCTGCCAGATCCGATTCACCATCACGCGCGCGGTCAGCGGATTCGTCCTGCTCGCCACGGCTTTCGCCAGTTCGAGCCTGCCACTCCCCTCCTTGAATGGGGCGTCGTCGCTTCCACCCAGCACTTCGGGCATCCGGCGCGGCACTTCGTCGCCCGGACGCGACGGACTCCCCCGCCTGAAAACACGGGGATTGGGCTCGGGAGCCCCGTCCACGAGCACGAGGGCGGATGGCATACCGAGTTCGATCATCCGGCGCTCCACGTCGCTCTGAAGCTTCCACAGCTCCTCGATCGCCTTGAACGGGAAAAACTGATCATTGTTGGTGATTCCCGTGTCCGGCACGGCGACCGGCGAATGCGGATCATCCAGAAATGCCCGCAGCTCCGGGGCTCCCGCCGCGTCCTGTTTGGCGGCCTCAACAAAGAGTTTCGTGTAGCGTGCCGCGGCGTCGGCTGGCGACTCGGGAGGCGTGGCAAAAGCCGATGCAACCAGCGGGTTCAGTTTCCCTTCGCCAAGCAGAACGGCAAGCGCGGGAGGCACTTCCGTGGCAAATTGCGCCGGATCGATCTTGGCGATGGCAATCCATGGTCCGAAAATCGAGCGCGTAGATTCCTTCGCAACGTGTAGAAAGTCGCGCCACCGCCGCACCGACGCCGGGTTGATGTCGTCCGCCCCGAGAATCTGATCGAAGCCTTCCTCGGGATACTTTTTCAGTTCGAGCTGGGCCGCAAGATAGTCGCCCACCCTCGCCCGGAGGCGCCCGGCCGCATCTTCCCGGTGCATTTTCATCCGCTCCGCAAATTTCGCGCGCCGTTTCACCAGCGTCGGATCGTTGACCGGGGCCAGCGGCACGAGCCGGTCGGCTGACGCATGGAAAACGCCGTAGAGCGCGTAGTAGTCCTCGATCGAGACGGGATCAAATTTGTGATCGTGGCAGCGCGCACACTGCACGGTGAGACCCATGGCGCCGCGCGTGACCA
>CAYQBV010000645.1:0-1728 GCA_964415705.1 uncultured Chthoniobacter sp.
GACCACCTCCTGCCCGAATACGAAAAGCTCCTCGCCCAGATCGCCGCCACCCGCGGCCAGTTGAAGGCGCAGCTTATGGAGGCCTTGGCGCGATGAAAAAGAAAACTCCGGATAAAGCCATCGCAGCACGCAAGAAGCCCCGCCGCTCACCGGAGTTGGCCGGCGATTTCGAGTCGCTGGTTGCTTCGATTGCCCAGATCCACCGCCAAGCCCAGGACTTCGCCACCAGGGCCGTCAACGTAGGCCTCACGCTGCGGAACTGGTTTATCGGACACCGCATCGTCGAGTTTGAGCAGAACGGTGCCGATCGCGCGGCTTATGGGGAGAACCTCATGACCACCCTTTCTCAGCGTCTCGCGGCTCACGGTTTGCCACAGGTCACACCCCGTGAACTTCGTCGCTACCGGCAGCTCTACCAAGTGTATCCCCAGATTTGGCAGTCAGTGACTGCCAAATCCATCGAAGCCTCCGGGTTCACCGCCATGCTCCCACTGGCTCATCTCCTGCCATCCTCAATTCGGGAGTCAGTGACTGCCGAATCTCCAATTCGGGAGGCAGTGTCTCCCGAATTGATCCACCGCCTCTCCTTCACCCACCTGTCCGAGCTGATCCAACTCACCGACGACACCCAGCGCCGCTTCTATGAGCTGGAATGCATTCGCGGCAACTGGTCCGTCCGCGAGCTGCGCCGCCAGATTGATAGCCTCTACTACGAGCGCAGTGGCCTCTCGAAAAACAAAGCCAAGCTCTCCGCCAAAGCGCACGCCAAGGCCGAGACCCTCCAGCCCGCCCAGATCATCCGCGATCCCTACGTCTTCGAGTTCCTCGGGCTCCGGGCGCAGGATGCCATGGGCGAGTCGGATCTGGAGGATGCCCTGCTGGACCGCCTCCAGGAATTCCTTCTGGAGATGGGCCACGGCTTCTGCTTCGAGGCCCGGCAAAAACGACTCCTGATCGGCGACGAGTATTTCTTTGTGGATCTCGTCTTCTACCACCGGGTCCTCAAGTGCCACGTCTTGGTGGAGCTCAAGACCGCCGCCTTCACCCACGAGCACCTCGGCCAACTCAACACCTACGTCGCCTACTACAAGAAGCACGAGATGACCCCCGGCGACCAACCGCCCATCGGGATTCTCCTCTGCACCCGCAAGAACGAAGCCCTCGTCGAGTTCGCCCTCGGTGATCTGCCGAACAAGCTCTTCGTCTCCCGCTACGCCGTGGAAATGCCGAAGAAGCAGGAAATGGAAGCCTTCCTCAAAAAACTGGGAAAGGAAACCGGCCATGCCTCCTAAAACGCACTCCCTCCGCCCGCCCGCGAACCGACGCCGGACGCCAACCCAGCCTGCCGTCAACCCAGACTTTGACGGTATTCGAGAGCTGGCCGCCTCCTTGCAGGCGCTGCATCGGCAGATGGCTGCCACCTGCGCACCCAGCGTCCAATCAATTATCCAGAGCCGATCCCGGGATCAGCGGCAGATTGAACACCTACTCGACCGCCTCCTGAACTGTGCCTGCATACCGGAAGGTCTCTCTCTGTTTCGCACCCTCTGCCGCTACTATTTTACCTTCAACCCCACCGCTACCGCCGACTACATCGCGGCCTACCGCGACATGTGGGACAACAACGACGCCGAGGAAGCCAAGGCATGAAACTGGAAACTTTCTTTGAAAAGTTCGACCAGTTCGCCGACGCGCCCGATGCGGTGGCGAAGATGCGCGAGCTGGTGA
>CAYQBV010000646.1:0-1722 GCA_964415705.1 uncultured Chthoniobacter sp.
AGGTTTTCCTTGCTCGCGCGTTTCACCAGCCCGGTGCTCACGGCCCACCGCGCGCCGATCGTCGTCGGCACCTTGGCGTTGGTCGGTTCGAGCAGGATGCCGTCGAGGCTCGGCAAGTCCTGATACACCCGGAGGAAGCTGAGGAAGTCCAAGGCCCACCCTTCGCCCACGGCCCCGGCGATCACGTCCTTGTCGGTCAGGCCCGCGAGGAAGAGGTCGCTGGCGTGATGCACGGTGCGCGGCGACGGACAGTTCTTGAAGTCGCGCGAAGGCTCGAACTTGTTCAGCAGGTCCGGCTTGAAGCGGATGAAGGCGATGATCTCCGGCGCGATCTTCCCGCTGGCGTAGGCCCACTGGCACCAGTCATTCACGTCGCACTCCAGGCGGACGAGGGTGTGGAAGCGGCTCTTCACCGGCTCCAGCAGGGCGTTGACGGCCGCGCGGTCGCCGGTGCCGTTGGTCAGCAGCACCCAGGTGATAAGGTCGGTGCGGAGCTGCACGTCGTTGAGCCGGCCGCCGTGGACGAGCTGCATGAACGCGGCCTGCGTGGCGTGCGCGGCCTGCCCGAAATCATCGGCGCAAACGATGGTGCGTTTGGTGATCTTGAGCAGCCGGGCGATCAGCCCGATGGGCGCGAACTTCGCCGTGCCGTCCTTCTGCATCACCGGCAGCCCTTTGTAATCGGTGGGGTCGGCAATGGATGGATGCTCGATGATGAGTTCCTGCCCCGCCTCGGCCGCGGCGGCGGTGACGATGGAGGTCTTGCCGACACCGGGCGAGCTTTCGGCGGCAACGCCGAGCGATTGGTTGAAGGCGGTGACGAGGAGACGATGGAACGCGGATGCTTTCATGGTTGTGGGTTGTGGGTTGGTGGATTTGAAATCAGGCGGCGGCGGCGAGCGTGGCGGGCGCTGGCCCCATGAAGTCGCTCATCTCGTCGAGGATGCTCTGCGCCTGCCGGGCGGCCACGGAGCGCACCAGGTCATTCCCCTTCATCGTCTCCGGCGTGATGTGCGCCAGCTTGTCGAGGGCGGCGGCGTGGAAGCGCATGATCTCGGCATCGCCGGTGATGTTCAGGCGCGGGATGAGATCGAGGATCTCGCGGAGGTTTTCGGCGAGCGGGTTGGTCGTGCGCAGCGTCAGGTCTTTGCCGTCGCCGAGCTTGGTCGCGATCTCGTGGAGCGGCGCGGCCAGCCGGTGGAAAAGATCGAGCCGTGCCTTGTCCTCGGCGGCGGCGATGCGGGCGTCCACGTTCTTTTGCAGGTCGAGCATGTCGCCCTTGCTCACGGTTACGCGGAAGTCCTTGCCGTCGGGGACGGGCTGCACTTCGAGCGCAAAGGTGAACCGCTGCGCGACGGCGTAGCGGTCGGCGTAATCGGACGCGCGGAACATGGTGCCGAGCGCTGCGCGGTCGCTCTGGACGAAGGCGTCGTAGTTGTCGAGGAACAGGCGCACCAGCCGCTCGCGGTCGGTGCGGGCGTGGCGCATGTGGGTCATGTAGGCGTCGTACTGGAGCGTCGGGAGCAGGCGGGTGCCGTCGTCATTCCACGGCAGGGTTTGCGTGCGGTTCCAGACGTGGAGTGCGGCGTCGAATTTGCGGACGGCGTCGAAGGCGGGGTTGCCCTGGAGCAGCCGCTTGGTGACACCGATGGATTTGCTGTCGGCTCCGTGACGCTTGGCCACGTCGCGGGCTTCGTTTTCGTCGTGGCGGTTCAGGCCGTA
>CAYQBV010000647.1:0-1715 GCA_964415705.1 uncultured Chthoniobacter sp.
TCCTGCACTGCGGCCCGCACGGTGCCGGCCACTTCGTCAAGATGGTCCACAACGGCATCGAATACGGCCTCATGGCGGCGTACGCCGAGGGTTTGAACATCCTGCGCAACGCGACCGTCGGCAGCCGCCGGCTGCCCGGTGTAGCCAGCCATGCGCCCGAGGATGCCGACCATGGTGGAGTGCGCGAGCTGCTCGCCCATGTTCAGCGGCTTGCCGGCGCGGAGGGAGGCGAAGAAGGCGTTGTGCTCGTTCTGATACATGTCGCTCTTTTCGCCGGTGTATTTCCACGCGGTGCCGTCGAGAGTTTTGTAGCTCTGGCTGCGGAAGGCGACGATCTGGCCGGTGCCTTTGGTGCCAAAGATGCGCTCGCTGCTGTCGGCCCACACGCCCTGCTGCTGGCGGCAGAAGAGGGTGCCCATGCGCCCGCCTTCAAACTCATAGACGACGCCGAAGTGGTCGAAGACGTTGCCGAATTCCTCCTCCACGCGCTGCTGCCGCCCGGCGACGGACCACGCGCGCACGGGGGTGGCGTCCTGAAACGCCCACATCATCTTATCCACGCTGTGAATGGCCTGCTCCACGAGGTGATCACCGGAGAGCCACGTCTGATAGATCCAGTTGCGCATCTGGTATTCGAGATCGCCCCAGCTTTCCTTGCGCGCTTTTGGCGCCCACGGCGAGCCACCCATGTAGGCGCCATAGACCGCGCGCACGTCGCCGATTTCGCCAGCGTGGATGCGCTTGAATAACTCGCGCTCGCCATTGGCGAAGCGGTAGCAGAAGCCGGAGAGCAGCCCGAGCCCCTTTTGCTTGGCGGCGGCCGTGGCTTCGAGGAAACGCTTCACGCCGGGCGCATCGGTGGCGCAGGGCTTTTCACAAAAGGTGTGCTTCCCGGCTTCCACGCACTTTTGCAGATGCTCGGGGCGGAAGGCGGGCGGCGTGGCCAGCAGCACGACATCCACCTCTTTCATCGCGCAGATTTTGTCGATGGCATCGAGGCCCACGAACTTGTTCTTGTCCTCGATCTGGACCTTCTCGGGCTCGGTGGTCTTGAGGTTGTTGTAGGCGGATTCGAGCCGGTCGGAGAAAGCGTCGCCCATGGCCACGAGCTGGACGTTTTCATCGGCGTTCATCGCCTGGCCGGCGGCCCCGGAGCCGCGTCCGCCGCAACCCACGAGCGCGATTTTCAGCAGCTTGTTATTTTCCGCGCCGCGGCTGATCGCGGGAAAGCCCGCGACCGAGCTGGCGGCGAGCGCCGCGGCGGAGCGGGAGAGAAAGAGGCGGCGGTTGAGGGAGGTAGCGTCGGGCTGGTTCATGATGGTGTGGGGTTAGAGTTTTTTGATCGAGATATTGCGGAAGGCGACCGGATCGCTGTGTCCGGCGAAGCCAAAGAACCCGCTCGTGCGGTCCTTGCCGGGGTGCGGGCTCTTGGCCATCACGGTCGCCATGTCCACCTTGGAAAGATCGGCATCGAGAATCACCGTGCCGTTCAGCTCCACGCGGAGGGTCGAGCCCTTGACCGTGACCTCCTGAAAATTCCACTCCCCGATCGCGTGCTGATACCCGCGCGCCGCGGCGACCATGCCATACGCGCTGCCGTGCGCCTGCCGCGGATCGATCTTCCCCTTCACCTTTTCGTAATTGTCATCCAGCACCTGGCACTCCGTCATCCCCGCGTAGGCCGTATCGCCCGTGCCGGGGTAGCGGATCGCCAG
>CAYQBV010000648.1:0-1712 GCA_964415705.1 uncultured Chthoniobacter sp.
GCATGGCCGGCACGGGAAAAAGCACGCTGCTGCGCGGCCTCATCGAGGAGCGCGGCAACGCCGTCACGATCACGGCCTCCACGGGCATCGCCGCGCTCAACATTGGCGGCCTCACGCTGCACCGCTGGAGCGGCATGATGCTCGGGCCGCAGGAGGGGCAGAGCGACGGGGACTATCTCGACCACCTGATGGAGGACAAACGCTTCAGCGTGCGCGCGGGCTTCGACCGGGTGCGTGCGTGCGAGTTGCTCGTCATCGACGAAATCTCGATGCTCTCGGGGCGCACGCTGGATTTTCTGGACTTCCTCTGCCGCAGGCTGCGCCGGTGCAGTGCGCCCTTCGGCGGCATCCAGGTTGTGGCCACGGGGGACCTTTTGCAGCTCCCGCCCGTGCGCAAAAATCCGGCGGCACCCTATGACTGGGTGTTCCTTGCGCGGGCGTGGCAGGACGCGGCCTTCGAGGTCGTCCATCTCACCAAAGTGCATCGGCAGGAAGACGCCGCGTTCGTCGGCGCGCTCTCTGAATTCCGCTTCGGTCGCGTCACCGGCCATAACGCCCGGCTGCTGCGTTCACGCGTCGCAAAATTCCCCGACGCCAATCTCACGCGGCTCTTCACGCACAACGCGCAGGTGGACAAATGGAACGCCTATCGCCTTGGCGAAATCGACAGCGAACCGCAGGTCTTCGAGGCCGCGTTGAGCGGCCCCGAGCACCAACAGGAATTCCTCATCAAGAATCTGCTCACCCCGCAGCAGCTCGAACTCAAGCGCGGCGCCCGCGTCATGTTCACCGTCAACAGCGGCGAGGGCGGCTTCGTCAACGGTCAGACCGGCATCATCACCGACTTCTCGCCGGGCCGCGTCGCCGTTGAATCCGATGACCGGCAATTCTCGGTCGAGCCCTTCACTTGGACCTACGACAGTCGCGACAAGCGCAGCGCCACCTTCCGGCAATTCCCGTTACGGCTCTCATTTTCGGTCACCATTCACAAAGCGCAGGGACTCACCCTCGACAGCGCCTACATCGACGTGCGGGCAGCCCGGGAACCCGGCCAGGCTTATGTGGCGCTCTCCCGCCTGCGCACGCTCTCCGGCCTGCACCTCAAGGACTGGTTCTCCGGCGTCTTCGTCAGCAAGGCGGCCACCGATTTCTACCGGCACACCGTCCCATCGCAAAGCGCCCCATGATCAAACGCCTCAACGACACCGAACTGGAGAGCATCCGCCTGCGGCTGCTTCACATCATCGAGCCGCCCATCAAGGCCGCCGGCATCCCCGTCGAGCGCCGCCGCCCCGGACTGCGGCTGCTGCTCAACGGCATCGATATGCGCATCTGGGTTGGCTACTACGGCGACCAGCGCTGGTGGCGGCTGACCTGCGGCTACGGCAGCGATCTTCCCGGCTTCGAGCAGAGCATCTCGCGCACGCACGAGCTGACGATGCTCGCCGGGGAAATCGACGAGGGCACCGGCGTCCATCTCGTCGCCCTGCTCCGCGAACCGAAAACCTACCGGTGGCCGCTCTTCACCTGGAACAACACCTACCCCGGCTATGCGTGGTCGCAGGCCGGATGGGACGCCTACCAGGCCGATCTGCGTGCGCGCCAGGAACTCGCCGAGCGCCGCGCCGCGAAGGGAGGCCGCTAATGGACTGGGCCGCGGTCAGGCAATTCTACGTCGAAACGCGCAGCCTCAAGGCCGCCGCGGAGAAGTT
>CAYQBV010000649.1:0-1712 GCA_964415705.1 uncultured Chthoniobacter sp.
TTCTGCTCTAGGGCGTCGGCCAGCTTCTCGGTGAGGATATCCGTGTTCGAATCGGCTCGCGGATTAAATCTGGTTGCCCCATCGCCCTTGCGCTCCGGCACGCCGGGGATCGCTGCGTGTCCGCCGCGCGGTGCGGTAAAAATGATCGGCAGCCCGCCGGGCACGACCGTGATCGTGGCATTTGCAGAAGCCTTCTTTTTCACCGCGTCGCCACTTGCACCGGAGGTGTCGCTGGCGGGAACAGGTTCCGCCGCGAACGCGGCAGCGGTCACGGAACCGGCCATGAACGCGGCGAGCAAATTTCGCAGAAGGGGGGGCGGAAGTATCGTTTGCATTGGAGTTATATCGATTCGGCGGCACTCAGTTTGAGACCTCTGCGAAAAGCGGGTTTGGGCATGACAGGGCAGGCATGAAAGCTAAGCGGTTCAGATTTGCGGGCGAAGGGCGGCGCAAGCAAGGTGGGAACAGCCGGAGGAATGGCAAGAACCCGACGCCAACTGCCCGGCGAGGGCGTTCAAGGGGGTGTGGCGGGCGGTTTTCATGCCGCGCACAGCGTCACCAGCCGTTTGAGGTTCCAGGCCACGCTCTTGAGTTGGAGTTCGAGGGTGCCTTTGGCTCTGCCAAGGTAGCGCATCCGCCGCCAGCCGAGCACGCGTTTCCAGTGGCCGAAGATTTTCTCGATGCCGGCGCGCGTGGCGGCCAGCCAGCCGTTGACTTCCTGCTGCTCGTCACTGAGCGGGCGGTTGCGGCGCGCGGGCTCCATCAGCCCGCTGTGGATGCCGCGGGCGGCCAGCCATGCCTCGTGCTCTGCGCTGTAGTAGGCTTTGTCGGCGATGGCCATCTCGGTGTCCGCAGGACACACGTCCTTGAATTTGCGGCTGTCATGCACGTTGGCCGCAGTCAGTTCCGCGGTGCGGATGAGCGTGTGTTCCCCGTCGGCGGCGACGTGTGCCTTGAACCCGTAATACGCCTTGCCGCCCTTGGTCGCATAGCCCGCCTCGGAATCGCCCTGGGTGCCTTCGGCCCGCTCGGCCTTGGTCGGTTTGCGCCGGGCGCTCTCCACGATGGTCGCATCCACGAGCGTGACGCTTTTGACCATCAGCCCGCGCGCTTCGAGTTGCTCATTCACCAGTCCGAGCAGCCCCGTGTGCAGCCCGCGCGCCACCAGCCGCGCGCGGAAGCGCACCAGCGCCGTCTCATCCGGCACGCGGTCCGCCAGCCCCAGCCCGCAGAACTCGCGGAAGCTGCGCCGGTCGGCCACCTGCGCCTCGCACTCCGGATCGCTCAGGTCGTAAAAGTGCTGCAGCAACGTCATCTTGAACATGACCAGCGGGTCGTGCGGGTCGCGCCCGCGCGTGGCCGTGTAGGCTTCGCGCAGCGCCGCCTCGATGGGCGTGAAGTCCACCACGCCCTCCAGCTTCCCGAGGAACCGCGCCGTGCGGTTGCCCCGGTTCTCCCGGTTCGCCAGCTCATCCACGAAGTTCATCTGCCGCTCGTTTTTGCTCATGCGCTCTTCGATCCCTCACTCCCACGTGCCTTGGGGAATTTCGCAGAGATCTCAGATTGTATATGCGTTTGTGTTTCGCAAACCGCAAAACCCCCGGCCACCATCCATTCGTGCTGTTGAGTTTTGTCCCATACATTTTCCGCAACCTCATTACCTCCCTCCTACCCGGAACACTCAAACCCTCTATCGTAACCTTCAAACCTAA
>CAYQBV010000650.1:0-1705 GCA_964415705.1 uncultured Chthoniobacter sp.
ATCGGTAGGTGATCTGGATGTTCACAGGCAGGCCGGTGTAATCTTGGATGTCCTGCGCACGCTCGGCGGCAAAGATTTCGGCGAGCTCGGGTTTGGAGATAAACCACATGTAGCCCACACCGGTTTCCGTAGTCACGAGCACGCGGGCGCCTTTCGGATCGAGGAAGTTGCGCGAACCATAGCCGAGCAACTCACCGTTTTCTCCGGCGGCGGAGAGGCGCGCGATCGCCGCAGCGTCAGCCTCGCCCGCGCGGCGGTAAAATGCGGCATCGCTGTCGAGAATCGGCCGCACGATTTCCGGCCGGTAAATCAAAAGATGGCTTTCCGCGGCTTCGACCGTTACCCCGGCCGGCAGCGTGACCTTGAGCGCGCGCGCAAATTTCTCGGACAGCTCCTGTCCCCAAGGCTCAACGTAAAGCGGCTTTGTGCCTAGGCAGGCTGCAGCGATTTGGGCTTCGGAGCCTGTTTGAAGCGCTGCTTCATCTTCTCCAACGCCCGGTCCTCCCCATTCCGCTTGAACCTCTTGGAGAGCTGTTCGCGCATCTTGGCCGATACGGCGGGCGGCAACTGGATCTCTACGAGCTGCCCCTGTTTGAGTTGGTAGCTGTGGGTTTTCATTGGCTTTAATGATCTCAGCGGGTTGCGGGCCATTATCGCCATGGCTGGCGATGGGAGCAACGGATTTTTCCAAGGCCGGCGCTTCCTCGGCAACTCCCCGGACCGGCAAGGCCGTCGCCACCGCGCGATTCCAGCGTGTCGCCGCTGATGACGCCAGACTTCTCGAAACCATCAAACCACAAACCCATGATTGACCTCAAACTCCCACTCATCGGCGACTGCCTGCGCGTCCTCGAAATGCTGCGCCTCCTGCTCCGCCGGAAGCAACTGCGCGCGGCGCTGCTCTACGGCCCGCCGGGCGTGGGCAAAAGCCATCTGTCCGACCTCTTCGCGCTGGAAACGGGTGGCTCGCCCCACGCCATCGAACAAGTCAACGGGCAGAGCCTTTCCGTCGATCTCGTGCGCCAGTGGCGGGAGCGTGCCTGCTACGGAAATCTGTTCTCGAAGTGGACGGTCAAGCGCGTGGACGAATTCGACTGCGCCAGCCCGCAGGCCCGCAACGAAATCCTGAGCCTGCTCGACTACCTCCCGCCGACGCATCTCATCCTCGCGACCACGAACGATTACGCGGCGGTGCGCGGCGCGGACAACCGGCGGCTGGAAAGCCGCTTCAAATGCCTAGCGGTGGACGGGCCGGGCATCCTCGATGCCGCCGCCTATCTCCGCACCCGGCTCCGCGTGCCGGCGGGCACCGCGGCGGAAATCGCGCGGGCCTCGGCGAACAACGCCCTCGGCTTCGACGGCGTGAACATGCGTCAGGCCGTGGAGGAAGCCCAAAGCTGGCTGGCTGAGCGCACGCTGGAAGACGCCGCATGAAGATGCGCGTTCAGAAATCCCAGCGCAGCACGCGGTCGATGGGACTGCCGGGCGCGACGCGCTGGGTGATGAGGTCGATCGGGACGATTTCTCCGCCGGCGTCGCGGACAAAGTTCTTGGGCTTGGCATCGGTGACGAGCAGTTCCGCATCGGGATGCCACCACGTCGTCGTCTTGATGTAGTCGTTGTCGATCCGCTCTGCGGGCACCTGCTGAAATCCGTTCGCCTCAAACCAACCGCGAATCTGCTGCGGGGTTGGCAGCACTCCGGC
>CAYQBV010000651.1:0-1705 GCA_964415705.1 uncultured Chthoniobacter sp.
TTCCTCTCGTTCCCAAAGTTAGCGCAGCGCTTTGGGAACGCTGGTCCCCGCGAGACTCCGTCTCCCATTGGACGCACGACGACCTTGATCTCGGCCTCCATACTCACCCGCCGGCCGAGGAAACATAGTTTGTCCACGAGGCGGCCATCTCACCGCCAGCGCGCGAGCGGCGGGGTCGGGAGAAATCGGGGTGCGGCCCGGCTATTTGAACAACTCTTCCGCCGCGGGGTTGGGCGGTGGCAAGCTGGGGGGGCCTGGGGGCGCTGCGGTTGAGGAGCTGGTCGTCGAGGGCGGGGAGCTTGTCGAGGAGTTCGAGAAGTGCCGCTACGTCGGCGGCGCTGAGCCGGTAGCGCTGCCCGTCGTTGTAGTCGTCGATGACGACGAGCCACGACTTGGGGGGGCCGACTTCTTTTTCCCGGTGAAACCAGAGGGTCTGGTTGCGGCCTTCCAGTTTTCCGATCTCCTTGTCCACGACCTGCACGCGGTTCTTGTCGGCCACGTCGGACCACTCCACGAACTTGTAAAGGAGCTGCGCCAGGGTGCGGCTATCGACGCGCGACATCCCCCAGGGTCTCTGCGGGCGGGGGACGGCGTCGGCGACTTTGGGGCCGAGGCCGCCGGGGTTCAGGGCGGCGGGTTTTTCCACGCGGTAGAATTGGACCCACAACTGGTTCTGTTCGGTGGCGTCGCGGTAGTAGGTTTTCTCGCGGGCGACCCAGGTTTCGAAGCCGACTTTGGGGGTGGAGGTGGCTTCCAGCTCACGCCCGCCGGTGCTGCCAAGCGGGGGCTCGGCGGGCTGGGTGCGCGGAAAGGAGCGGCGCGAGCCGGAAGGCTGGGCGGGTTTGTCCAGCGGGTTCGTGGAGGTGGACTGCGCCGGGGCAGTGGCCGTGAGGAGGGAGAGCGCCGCGAGGCTGGTTAGCAGGAGTCGCATGGTGCGAAGTTGGCCACGGAAATGGATGCGGGCAAGCGCGTTTTCCGCCGCAAATGGGGGCGCCGGCGATTTTTCCGGCCGGCTTCGCCTTCGTTGATCGGCGGGCGCTCGGGAGTCCTTTTTTCTCCTCCCGAAGGACAAAGTTTGCACTCCACCCCTCGGATGGATTTCCCCGCCGAATTTGCGGCTACCCGTTCTGGGTGCTGCTCTCCGGGACCGTGACGTTCCCTTTATTCTTCGCTGCCTCTTGATCGACTTTCTTTGTCGTTTTCTTCAAGACCTTATCGAGATCCTCATTGCTGATTCCTCTGGCGAGTTTGCTCTTATCTTTTTTGAGCGCCTTGATGACCTTTTTGGCCAGCTTCTTCCCCTCCTTGGAATTCACATCCGTGCCGAGTTTCTTCAGGATCTCTTCGCTGAGGACTTCATAAATGTCCTCGGCATCGCCATCTTGAGATTCCGCGTAAATCTTCTTGAGGATGGAATTGACCTCTTTATCGCCGCGGGCCAGCGAACTGGGGGTGAATGCGAACAGGGTGAAAGCAGCAAGCAAGGCGGCGATCGGGAGGCGTGAGAACTTCATGGTTGGTGTTGGAGGATTTTTAACGCGGCACCTTCTTCGCAGCGCGGATGGTTTCAACAACTATTTTCATCGAATCGCGAGAAAAGACGGCTATCGACTCGGTTCAGGTTCGCTGGCGGCTCGGAGTTCCTGGTGTTTTTTGTAGAGGCTTTTCAGCACGTTGAGACGCGGATCAGCGGCCATGGCGGCCT
>CAYQBV010000652.1:0-1702 GCA_964415705.1 uncultured Chthoniobacter sp.
CGAACAGGTTCGTCGTGACGATCACCACGCCGTTGAACCGGTCGAGTTCCTGCATGAGTACGTTGCGGTTCTGATTGATACTGGTGGCGCAGCTCTCCCCGATGTTCACGCGCCGCGAGAGCAGCGAGTCTGCTTCGTCGAAGAACAGCACCGCGCCGAGTTCGCTCGCGCGCTTGAAGCAAGCGGCGATGTGCTTGGCGGTGTCGCCCAAGTATTTCGAGATCACCGCGCTGTAATCCACTTGGTAGAGCGGCTGGCCGAGCCGCAGCGCCACGCCGAGCGCGGCGCGCGTCTTGCCCGTCCCCGGAGGGCCGTGGAAGTTGAGGATGCAGCGGCCGTCTTGCGGCTGGAGCCGGCTTATGTTCCAGATGGCTTCGAGGTCGCCGCGGCGCTGGATGGCACGCAGTCCGGCGGCGATGTCGTCGCGCACGTCCGCGTGGAGCACGAGGTCATCGAGCGCGTGGTGCGGCTGCGGGGTGACGATCACGCCGAGGTCAGGCGCGTCGCCGTTGGTTGATGCGCCGTTGTTACGACGGCGTGGATTGCGATGGTCTGCCGCGGTCGCGGCATCCGGTGGCAGGGTATGTTCTTGTTCAGGCATAAGGTGAGTTAAGGTTGCGTCCCTTGCCTCGTCCGCGCGGGCCGCGTGTGTCCAATTTTTGTGAACACCATTTGTGATCTCCAAATGGCGCGTCAGCCTGCGGTTGGCGCGAAAGATGAGTCGCCGCCGCTTCGATCTTCCCGATGAAGGCGTCGAGGTCGCGTTCCACGGTGTCGTCGTCCAGAGCCTCGCTGCTGGCGAACTGCCACTGGCCGTCCACTTTGATCTCGGCGTCGTAGCGGGCGAAGCCATCGCCGTCGCGCACGGTGCTGTGGCGGATCTCGTAGCCTCGATAGGTGCTAAGCCACTTCATAGGTCTGATAACAGCGGGCGCACACGCCCGAGCCGTCCTCGCTGGGCCGCCCGCAATGCCGGCAGCGGACATCTGTCGTGCTCACAGCAACCCGCCTCCTTCCACGTCGATCCACGTCTCCAGATCGGCCATCGCCGCCCGCACGCAGCCGCCGCTGCCGACCGCAATGCGCAGGGCCACTTCGCGCGGCACTTTCCAGTGCGCCCGCAGGAACTCCGCGATTTCCTCCGTGCCCGGTGCCGTCAGCTTGATCGACTGAAACCGGGTGTGGAACCGCTCCGTTAGCAGATCAAGCTGCAGGTTACTCGTGCCAATCAACGCCTTGCCCGGCGGCAACTTGTCCAGATACGTCAGGAGGATGTCTTGGGCGTCACGGCTACAGCGGTCCAACTCGTTGATGATTTTCACCGACCAGTTCGAGAACAGCGACCCATAAGGCAGCGTCTCCATCCAGCCGCGCACGGCATCGACGGTCACTTCCTTGCCGTTGTAGCTCTCCACACCGAGTGCCGTGCCAGTCAGTTCCCCGGCGACCAGCTCCGCCACGGTCGTCTTGCCGACGCCGGGTGGGCCGTAGAGCAGGAGCTTGCACGAGGCCGTCCGGGTGTCGCGCAACCGCCGCGCCTTCGCGACCTGGGCGGCGCACACCGCACGGGCCTGCCCGATCAGGTTCTCCGCCGCCTGCGGTCGCCAGTTCATGGGCGACGGTTTCGTGGGCGCTGGCTTATGCCCATTCCGTGAGTTAAGCCGCAGCCGCATACCGGCCTCCTTTCAGTGCTACCAACTCG
>CAYQBV010000653.1:0-1691 GCA_964415705.1 uncultured Chthoniobacter sp.
CAAGGAGGCTGTCATAAGTCAGGCGGGAGCCTTCGTTGGGATCGGTGGAAGTCTGCGCCGCGGCGGTGGTGAGAACCACGAACCCGACAAGCAGGGTGAGCACAGCGCGCATGAGAGGAAGGCGTTTCATTTACCGGTCGGATAGTTGCGGCTTTTCTTCGGCCAGAAATTGATGACCGTATCTTGCGGCGTGGGCGGATGTTCCCTGTTCCGTAGCTCGCGGGCGGTGCGTTCCTCTTCACGCTTCGCGAAGTCCGCGATTAACCGGAGGCGATTGGCGTCAAAGTACCGATGGAGCGCATCCAGTGCGGCGAGGCTGGCGTCAGCGGGTGCCTCGCCTGAGAGAAGATAGGCGGAGCGTTCGGCGGGAAACTTCGCCAAGTCGGGCACGGCCTTGGTTGCCCATTGGCCAGCCAAACCTTTAGCCGCGGCCAAGCGCTCCCATTCGGGCGAAAAGCGATTCCACTCTGCCACGGATTCCCGCGTTTCGTTGCCGAGACCCATGATTAGGAAATACACGCAGTCCTCGGTTTCGATTTCACCCTGTCCTGCGAGGTAATTGAAATCAATGTTGCTCCACGCGTGATAGTCACGATTGCCGGAACGCCAGCGCAGTTCCGTCACCTGCCGATCATAAACCGTGGCGGAAATCATCAGCGCCTCGGATTTCTTAATCGCGCGGGCCTCGGCGGCAGCGCTCTCGGCGAGCGACAGCACCTTCGCCACCGCGTCGATATTCAGCATCGCGCCCACCAGCACCCGCTCCGCGCCGTCACACGCCCGGAGCGCAATCGTGCCGTTCGTCGTCGTCGTGACGATCCTCCGCCCGTTCACCCGCTCCGTATATTCCAGCGGCGAATTCCCCACGTCGAACCCCTCGATCAAATCGCCATTCCTCTCCCCGCCGAGCAGCGCCCCGGACATCCGCGCTTTCAGCGCCATCGCCTCCTCGATCGTCCGCACCGGGTAAATTTCCGTCGCCCCGTGGGCCAGCGCCGTGATCATCGAGGATGTCGCCCGCAGCACATCGAAGACGACGCACGTCGTCGCGGAAAGATTGCGCGCCGGCAGGACGGTGGCGATTTCCGCGGGGTGAAGAACGACGTCGATGTGCATGGTGAATCCGCGGAAATCCTCCGCGGCTGTTATCTATCCACCAATCCCCGCACGCATCAACCTTTCCCCCGCCCGCGCGGTGCCCGCCCCCGCCGCAGCACGCCGAGCGCACCGACCACGAGCAGGCCGAAAGTACCGGGTTCCGGCACCACGGCGGCCGGCTCACCGCCAAGGTTGAGGGCTTTGCCGTCTTCTCCCCCACTGAAAGAACCCGAGGCCGTCCCGCTCGTGAAAATCACCGTTGCCCCCGCCCCGATGCTCAGCGCCGCGAGCGTCTGGCTCACGCTGCCAAACTTCAACTTCGTGCCCACGTTGTTCACCGCCACCGTGGAGGTTCCGTTGCCGATGACCCCGTTCACGTTGAGCACGCCGGCGTTCGTCGTTAGCGTCGCGTAGTTCAGGAAGCCACTGAGGTTCTGCGTGCTGCTGTCGTCCTTCGTGAAATTTTGCGGCCCGCTCGTAAAGGTCACGGTTGCCCCGGCCCCGATGGTGAGGGAGGCGAGCGTCTGGCTCACGCTGCCAAAGTTCAATCTTGTGCCCGGATTATTCACGGTCACCGTGGAAGTTCCATCGCC
>CAYQBV010000654.1:0-1687 GCA_964415705.1 uncultured Chthoniobacter sp.
TGGATTGGTTCGGCCCGACCGATTTTCTCCAGATGAATAAGTTCCGCAGCAACATCGCCCACGACGAGGCGAAATCGCCCGAGAGCCAGCTCATCGGCGGCCCGATTCAGGAAAACAAGGAGGCCACCGCGAAGGCGAATCCCATCACTTATGTCGGACGCAGCGAAGCACCGCCGCCCTTCCTGATCATGCACGGCACGCGGGACGAATTGGTGCCTTTCAACCAAAGCGAACTCCTGAACGACGCGCTCAAGGCCGGGAAAGCTGACGTGACCTTCAGTCCCGTAAACGGCGCGGGTCACGGCTTCGGTGGCGAACAGAATATTGCACCCGTCCGCGAGTTTCTCACTCGGGTCTTCGGGGCTCCCGCCAAAGCAAAGGCTGGCCTGATACCCGCGCTCCAACCTGCGCAGGGCAAGTAGGTCATCATCGGGTCGCCGTTTGAGCCCTTCAACAGCGCGCTCCAGGCGCGACTGGCGGAGGCCGGCGTCTCCAGCGTGCTGCTCGACGGCAGCGTGGGCGCGAAGCGCCGCGGCGTGCTGGCCGCGCACTACAAGGCCGGCGCGTATGCGGTGATCGTGGCCGGGCTGAAGGCGATGGGGAAGGGGCACAGCTTCGAGTGCGCGAAGCATCTGTTTTTGCCCTCGAAAAGCTGGGCGCTGGACGAGAACGAGCAATTCATCCACCGCGTCTGGCGGCTCAATTCCCGCGAGGACGTGACCATCTACACCTTCACCACGCGGAACACGATCGACGAGCTGATGGACGCCGACTTTGGCGCGAAGCTGGACAGCGCGCAGCTCGGCCTCGACGGCCAGCTCATCGAGCAGGAAGTGGAGGAAGTGGATCTCGCCAAGCTGCTGGCCAAGGCCGTGCGCAACTTCGACCCGACGGCCCCGACGATTGATGAGCGCGACATGGAACGCGAGTGGGAGGATTCGCTGAAACACCGGCTGACCGCCGCCGAAGCCGCCTTCCGCCTCCGCCGCCGGCACAAGGCTGGGGCGCAGTTCAGCGTGGTTGAGCCGCCGAGTCCGCTGACCCTCGCCTTGGCCGCGCGGAAGCGGACGCAGCAACAGAACGCCGCATGAACCGGCCCCTCCACATTCCCACCGACGCCTAGCGGGAAGCCGCGCTCGCCGATTTTGCCGCCGAACAGCGGCGCGAGCCGTTCCAGGTTTTGAAATTCACCGCGCCGGAGGACGTGATGGCGCAGTTCTGCGCGTAGCTGCTTACTCCATCAGCATCGACAAAACGCCGGCGGCGCAATAAATCGACGCCCACTGCACGCTTCGCTAAACGGGATACGCAACTCCGGCCCGAGCGTTTGCGGCGCTGCATCACACGATCACTCTCCAAAGCCAGACGATTTATGAGCATCCACTCCCTCTGCAAACCGCGCCCGTCTGTCTTTGCTGCTGACCGAAGAGCCACTGTTCTGAACCTCGATACGCTTCTCAAAGGGGAGGTTAATGGTCCTGAATTCTTCGACGAGAACTTCTTCACCACCTTGCGACCGCCGCACGACGGGCAGCACACCTTGGTCGCGGCGCTGCCGACCAGCCGCTCGAACTCGTGGCTGCAGCGACCGCAGACGAACTCGAAGATGGGAACCGGCGCGCCCTCCCGCCGCTAGGCTCTTAGAGCTTTCCGACGAGCGCCTCGTTGATCCTCACGGCGCGCACCC
>CAYQBV010000655.1:0-1685 GCA_964415705.1 uncultured Chthoniobacter sp.
GATTTGTAATCAGCAGGTCATCGGTTCGAATCCGATTGCCGGCTCCCTCAGCCAGAGGGACTTATGAAGAATTTTGCAAACGGATGTTGGTAGTGCTCCGCCACTTCTCCGCCACTTTTTCGGTTCCGGATTGCTCCTGTTTCTTCATGAATAAACCGCTCTTACCCCGGCGAGGCTCGTTAGCGCTGCCGTGCATCCTCCCACCCGCACCACGCAACGGCGCAACCTTCATTCATGAACACCCGCATCTTTTTGATCCGCCATGGCACCACCACGCTGACCGCTGGGCCGCTTTGCCGGACGACCGAGGGGCGGATTTGTGAGGCGCCTACAACGTCATGGGCGGCGCCCAAGTAGTGAAGAATTTGTCGTCATTTGAGGACATCTCGATGCGCCCTACAAATGAAGCGCAGGCCCGCGAACTCTTGCACATCAAGACCCGGAGAAGCGCGTTGCGGCATGGCGCAAGGTGGTCGATACCGGCGACGATGACGGATCATCGGATTGTGAGCGGCGCACGGCGAGCATCGACTCCGCGGCGCGCGCAGCTCTCCCTCGTCGCGCGAAAATGCCGCTCTGCAACCACGATCATCGTCTTTAATTCACGACCGATCCGGGACGTGCGCTTCGTGGTGCCGTTATCGAGCAGGGCCGCTAGCCCGCACGCTCGAACCCGTGGACTAAAGCAGCGTTGGGGTGTCGCCGTGGCCGGTTGCCTTCGGCGTCTTTGCTGGCCGCGTGATTTTCAGCTTCGGCGGCAGGGCCTCATGCCGCAGGGCGTCGGCGGGCAACCCGCGGCAGAGGTGCCGGAGATCGGAGTCGGCGAGCGGTTCCGCGCCCAGCCATGCGAGAGCGTCGGCATCCTCAAGCACCACGGGCATGCGGTCGTGAAACTGCGCGACAAACTCATTGGGGTCGGTGGTGACCATCGTGAAAGCGTCATCTTCCCACAGACCGGCGAAGAAAAAAGCCGGGCGCTCTTTCACCGTGAAAAGGATCTCGCCCCTCGCTCCGGGCGGGCCGAGGCCGGGCTCGAAGTAGCCGGTAGAGCAGGAATGAGGCAGCGACGCTCGCGGACGGCGTGCCGCCAGGTAAAGCCCGTGAGCTTGTCATTGCGGGCGTTGGTCACGGGTTTGAGGATGCGCTGGCCTTTCACGCCCTTCACGGCAACGGGGATGCCCCACGCCTTCGCGGTGAAGATGCGCGTGCGCCCCGTCTGAATGACGATGGGCGCGACGTATTTCGGGTAGATGTGCTCGGAAAATTTCGGTAGCGCGAGGGGAACGGTGACGCCGGGGACGGTGGCGACCGTCCGCTCCACGACGCGCGGCGAGGTGCGGTAGTGATTACACATGGCCCGAGTATGGCCCAGATGTCACGGACGCTACCCTGCCAGCGAATCCCACAGCGGCGCCAGGTCGTCGTCGTCCAGCGCCATCAGTCGGCACTTTGGAGCGAGCTTGAAGGCATGCGCGAGCCGCGCCTTGGCGACTTCCAAATCCCCAAGTTGGCACTCGTAGCAGGCGAGATTGTAGTGCAGAATCGGCTCGTCGGGCAGCCGCTCCACAGCCTCCAGCAGGATGGACTTCGCAGCCCCGATGGATTGACGCGGGAGATTTCCCGACACGGTGGATTCGGCTACAAACTGGGCGCCGCCATCGCCGGTTTCAGGAATTCAGATCTCG
>CAYQBV010000656.1:0-1678 GCA_964415705.1 uncultured Chthoniobacter sp.
GTGCGGCGTGGGCCGGCGGCGCGCTCTCCTACGGCTTCCCGGTGCTGCGGGGCGCGGTCGCGGGGGGGTTCGCGCTCGCCGTGCTGGCGGCGGTTGTTTTCATCCGCGGCGTGGGACGAAAGCTCGGCGCGGTCTTCGCGAGTTGCGCTCTCGTGCTCGCCTGGTGGCTCACGCTCCAGCCCAGCAACGACCGCCCCTGGCAGCCCGATGTGGCGCAAACCGCGTGGGCGGAAATCGCGGGCGACACCGTCACGCTGCACAACGTCCGGAACTGCGACTACCGCACCGAGACCGACTACACCGCGCGCTGGGAGACGCGCACCGTGCGGCTCTCGCAGCTCACCGGCATCGACCTCGCGATCAACTACTGGGGCTCACCGTGGATGGCGCATCCCATCGCCAGCTTCCAGTTCGCCGATGCGCCCCCCGTCTGCTTTTCCATCGAGACGCGGAAGGAAGCCGGCGAGAGCTACTCCGCCATCGGCGGCCTCTACCGGCAGTACGAACTCATCTACGTCTGCGCCGAGGAGCGCGACGTGCTCCGCGTCCGCACCAACTACCGCCACGGCGAAGACGTCTTCCTTTACCGCACCACCGCCACGCCCGGGCAGGCGCGCGCCCGCTTTCTCGAATACCTCGCCGCCATGAACACCCTGCGCGACCACCCGCGCTGGTACAACGCCGTCACCACGAATTGCACCACCGCCATCCGCACCCAGCACGACCCGGCCCGGCGTGCCCCGTGGGACTGGCGCATCCTCCTCAATGGCCAAGGCGACGAAATGCTTTTCGAGCGCGGCCAACTCGTTGACGGCGGGCTCACGTTTTCCGAACTGAAAGCCCGCTCGCTCATCAACGAACGCGCCCGCACGGCCCTGGATGCGCCCGACTTTTCCAACCGCATCCGCGCGCGCCAGCATGGGCTTTTAGAAAAGTGACAGCGGTGAGTGGGGCGTTCGGTCCAGAGGAATAACGAGAGCTGCACGGAAAGAAAAGGGATGCGGCTCTGGCGGATTTTGCGGGGGTCGGCTTCTCTTTCGGCGGCACCAAGCCGACCTTTCGAGAGGTTGGCAATGAAGATGCGTTCGCGGTTCGCCGATCGCTTGATCGAAGAAGCGCTGGCGCGGCCCGCAATCGTCCGCGGACAACTCCCGACGCGAGTCGCGGAGGTGCCTCCATCCACAGCACCAGTGCCGGGCTGTCCGCGTCATCCCACCGGACCTTTAGCAGCCTGTTGAAAAACCCCAGCGCCGCGGCGAAAGACGGGCATCCGGCCTGTCACGGCAGGCGGGCCTCCGGCCTGCGAATCAAGCGCTGGCGCGGCTTGACGGGCGGGACGCCCGTTTTCCGGGTCAGCCGGGACGGGCTGATTTCCGCGCACTACCCGAGTATTTCAACAGGCTGTTAGCGCCTCCTGCTCCCGGGCGCCTGTATCGGCAAAGAAAGCGCAAATCGTCCGCGAACTGCGCGGCGTTCACCCAAAGCGGCACGTCGTAGCGCCCGTTGCGAACGTAGAGGCCCGGCACTCTTCGATTGCGCGAATCCCGGACGCCGATAAACTGCGCGCCATGTGCTTTGGCCATTCGATTCACGGCATTGCCCTCATACAAATCGAGTTAATCCCTTCTCATACAGAAACGCCGGGGTGGCGAAATTGGCAGACGCGCCAGACTTAGGA
>CAYQBV010000657.1:0-1677 GCA_964415705.1 uncultured Chthoniobacter sp.
GCCGGATTGGCCCGGCGTTTTTCCAAGCCGGAACAGAAGGCCGTGCTCCTGAAAACACTCACGATGATTGCGGTCGGCATCGTGCTCGCCTCCGCCGGATGGCGCGCTGTGCTCTGGGCCGATGGGGCCGTGTGGCTGCGCACCTACCTCGGCACGGACACGCACTTCGACAGCGTCTTTGTCGGCGTGATCGTAGCGCTCCTCCGCCTGCAACAGGCGTCCACGCCGATTCCGCTCGATGCTTCGCGGGCTCATTCATCGGGTTTCACGCTGCTCGCAACCGGCTGCGTAGCCGCTATCGCGTTTCTTTTCCATACAGTTCGCTTTGGCACTGCTCTACCCGGCAGCATCGAATTCACCCTCGTCAGTCTGGCCGCCGCCGGCCTCCTCTATTCCGTACTGCGAGGGCCGGAAGCGATTTGGGGAATCGTCCTCCGCTGGCCACCGCTCGTTTGGTTGGGGAAAATTTCCTACTCCCTTTATATCTGGCATGTCGCGACCGTGAAATTTCTGAAGACCGAGCGCCTGATGGCTGCCGGCCTGCCCCTTTGGGCCGCGGAGAGCGTCCGCGTGGTACTATCGCTCTTGATCGCAGCCGCCTCGTACTACTTGATTGAACGCACTTTTCTGCGCTGGAAACATCGTGGCCCATCAGCAACTGCAACCCAACCTCTGGCCGCAGGCCTCAGCCGCACCACGCTGCGATGATTTCTGATCCTACCTCCTCAGCAGAAACCAAGGTCCTATCGGCCGGCCAGCCTCCTGCCGCTTGGAACCAGACGCAGGTTTCCTATCCGGCGGACGAACGGCTGCATCAGCTTATCACCCGACAATCCGCGCTCACCCCCGACGCGATTGCGCTGAAATTTGGCGACGCCACACTCACCCACCGCGAACTCGACCAAAAAGCCAATCAGCTCGCCCGCCGGTTGAGCGATCTGGGAGTCGGACCGGACACGCTGGTGGGAGTCAGTGCCTTCCGGTCGATCGAGATGGTGGTCGGCTTGCTCGGCATCCTCAAAGCCGGCGGCGCCTACGTGCCGATTGATCCGGAGTATCCGGCCGAGCGGATCGACTTCATGCTCGCCGACTCCGGGGTGCAACTGCTCCTCACGCAGGAACCGGTGAAACGGGTCCTCCCGCCGAACTCCACCCGCCTGATCTGCCTCGACACGGAGTGGTCCTCCATGGCCGCTTATGACCCAACGCCTCCCGAAGATCGCACGACTTCGGCCAACCTTGCTTACATGATCTACACCTCCGGCTCCACCGGCCGGCCCAAGGGTGCGTTGAATTCCCACCGGGGAATCTGCAACCGGCTGCGCTGGATGCAGGACCGGTACGTTCTTTCTTCCGCGGATACCGTGCTCCAAAAAACACCCTTCAGTTTCGACGTTTCGGTCTGGGAGTTCTTCTGGCCCCTGCTCGCCGGGGCCCGGCTGGTGGCGGCCCGTCCGGGCGGTCACCAGGACCCGGCCTACCTCGTACGGATCATCAACGAGGAAAAAGTCACGGTCATCCATTTCGTCCCCTCCATGCTACGCGCTTTTCTCGCTGAACCCGCTTCAAGCACCTGCACTTCCCTGCGCCACGTCATCTGCAGCGGGGAAGCCCTCACCTACGACCTGCAGGAGAAATTCTTCGCCCGCCTGCCCTGCGAGCTCCACAATTTGTACG
>CAYQBV010000658.1:0-1664 GCA_964415705.1 uncultured Chthoniobacter sp.
AAGCTTCGCTAGAATGAGGGGGCTTCTTGATGTCGTGCATGGATGCAAGCGCGACATCGGCGTGTGTCTCGCACAGCGGCGGGCGTGGTCTGTTTTCTGCGGTGGTGTTTTTTGGGTGCATGCGGGCTGGTCTGGAGCTATGAGGTTCGAGGTGCCTATAACTTCAGAGATCCTGATCTCGATCCACAACGGTGTTGAGTTTCAGGAAACGCGGATGGCATCTTCGTCTCGACGGTGATTGCCCGTTCGGCGTAAGGTTGGGGGTCCAACTCCCACACCGAGCCAGCCGTGTTCAAGCAATCTCTGATCCCCGGCTTCCCAGTTGGCGCGCAACGCATTGGTGAGTCGCTGAGCATTCTCGAACGCGACGGTCAGGTGATCTATTTCGTTGGGGGAGACAACTACTTTTCACACCCTCAGGACGACTTCAAGAGTCGGCGCTTTGCATTGGCCAGCCTGATGGAAAACGGCCACGTCCGGGCGGTTGACCTGCAAGGGGCGCCACTGCTGATTCCGCACCGAACGCTGATGAATTGGACCGCCCGATACCGCAACGAAGGTTCAGCAGCATTTTTTCGCAACGCGCCTGCGGCAAGGCCGCCAGTCATGAACGCGCAGATGAACGCGCACTGCGCCAGCTTGCTGGCCGAGGGCCTGCGCCCTTCGGAAGTGGCCAGGCGTGCAGGAATCAAGGAGTCGACGCTGCGCAAGGCGCTCAAACGACAGGCGATTCCGGAACTGCCGCAGTACGCCGAGTCGGTGGGCTCGCAGGCCGACGGCGGCACAGTCGCCGCGCTCGCCGGCAGCACCAAATCCGAACGCAGCCGTGAGGACGCACAGGCCGCCGACGGCATGGGCACGGCCTGCACGCGCGCCGACGAGCGCATTGCAGCGGCCATTGGATTGGCCCATTGCGCGACGACCCGGTTCGAGCCGGGCCGCGACGTTCAACTCGCCGGCCTGCTCACGGGCCTGCCGGCCCTGTGTGCCAACGGGCTGCTCAGCGGGCTGGGCAAGTACATGGATCTGCCGCGGGGCTTCTACAGCGCGCTGCACATCCTCTTGGTCTTGGGGTTCATGGCCCTGGGCCGCATTCGCCGCCCGGAAGGTCTGCGCCACATCCCGCCGGGCGAATTCGGCAAAGTCATCGGGCTGGACCGGGTGCCCGAAGTGCGCACCTTGCGCGAGAAGATCGGCGTGCTGGCCAGCACCGGCAAGCCCGCAGAGTGGATGAAGGAGCTCAGCAGGAGCTGGATGCAAGGCGACCCCGAGGAGGCCGGCTACCTGTATGTCGATGGCCATGTGCGGGTCTACCACGGTGAGGTGGCGCAGCTGCCGCGGCGTTACGTCTCGCGCGAACGACTGTGCCTGCGCGGGACGACGGACTACTGGGTCAACGACGCCGTGGGCCGGCCCTACTTCGTCGTCTCCAAGACCGTCACCGAAGGACTGGCGCAGACCCTGCTCGACGACATCGTGCCCGAACTGCTGGACAGCGTGCCGCAGCAACCCACGCCGGCCGAATTGAGTCAGGACGCGCAACTGCACCGATTCGTCATCGTGTTCGACAGAGAGGGGGCCACGCACAGCCTACTGAGCCAGCTCTGGCAGCAGCGCATCGGCGCGCTGACCTACCGCAAGAACGTCAAGGACGTCTGGCCCGA
>CAYQBV010000659.1:0-1661 GCA_964415705.1 uncultured Chthoniobacter sp.
GCAGCGGTGACGATGACGACAGTAATAATGATGTCGACCACCGCGCCGACATCTACGCCCTAGGCCTGGTCCTCTACGAAATGCTCACCGGAAAAGTAGCCTTCCGCGACGGCGACATTCTCACCCGGCAAATCACCGAAATGCCCCCCAAGCTAAGCGAAATCGAACCCGGCATCGCCCCGGAAATCGACGAATTCGCCTATAAATGTATAGCCAAAGACCCCAACGACCGCTTCGAGAACTGTAAGAAGTTGGTTGAAGAAATCAGGAAGTTGCCGCTGGGATAGCAAGGATCTGTAAGGACGGCTGCTGGATAGTCTTAAGGCGACTTTGAATCCTGCATTCGACGTTGAAGTTCCATACACAGAATCTCAATGAGCTTCCCCCGGAAATTCGCCTTCCAAGGGTAACGTAGAATGGACGTTCACTTTGGAGGATGGAAGGATGCGAGTACCGAGGCAGGAATACACGGCGGAATTTAAGTCCCTGGCGGTCGGGCGGGTGAAGGAAGGCTCCACGGTGGGGGCGGTGGCCAGGGAATTGGGGCTGAGCGGTCAGACGCTGCGTAATTGGGTGAAGGCGGCGGCGGCCGGCAAGCTCAACGGGGCAGGGGCCAAGCCGGTCACGCCGGAGCAGATGGAACTCTCGCGGTTGCGGGCGGAGAACGCGCGGCTCAAGCGGGCGACTGAAATCCTAAAAAAAGCGGCGGCGTACTTTGCCACGGATGCGCTGTGAAGTACGCCTGGATGGATGCGCACCGCCACGAGTTTGAACTGGACGAGATGGGTGCCGTGCTGGAGGTGAGCCTCAGCGGTTACCGCGCCTGGGCGCGCGGGGGCCGGCCGGAGCGAAAGCGCCTGACGGACGCGCAACTGCTGATGCTGATCCGCGCCATTCACGCCCAATTCAAAGGCGCGTATGGCAGCCCACGCATGGTCGAGGAACTGCGAAGCCGAGGCATGGCGGCCTCCAAAGCGCGCGTCGAGCGGCTGATGCGCGAGAACGGCATCCGCGCGCGGCACAAGCGGCGCTACAAAGCCACGACGGACTCCAGGCACGCCCTGCCCGTCGCCGACAACCTACTCAATCGCCGCTTCAACCCCGCCGCGCCCAACCAGGTGTGGACCTCGGACCTCACCTACCTGTGGACCGACGAGGGCTGGCTCTATCTGGCGGTCGTGATCGACCTCTTCAACCGCGAAGTGATCGGCTGGTCGATCAAGCCGCGGATGACGGCAGACCTCGTGACCGACGCGCTGCGAATGGCGTGGTTCCGCCGCCGGCCCGCCAACGGCGTCCTGCACCACTCCGACCGCGGCAGCCAATACGCCAGCCACGCGTTCCAGCGCGAGCTGGCCGGGTATGGAATGACCTGCTCCATGAGCCGAAAAGGAAACTGCTGGGACAACGCGCCCACCGAAAGTTTCTTCAACAGCCTGAAAAACGAGCGCGTGTACGCCACGCGCTACGCCACCCGGGACCAAGCCAAGGCCGACGTCTTCGACTACATCGAACCCTTCTACAACCGAAGACGCCGCCACTCCACGCTCGGATACAAATCGCCAACCCAGTTCATGAACGACTGGCTCAGCGAACAACACCAGAAAAAACTGGTAGGATGAGAACCACCCCTTGGAAGACGAAATACAGAGGGAACCTCA
>CAYQBV010000660.1:0-1658 GCA_964415705.1 uncultured Chthoniobacter sp.
TGCCCTTGCCATGGATTGAGAAGGCGGCGGTCAGGCCATGCGTGGGAATCAGGTCAGGTCGGACGATATCGCGCATGGCTTCCTCTTCGGAGCTCCGTGGCTGGAACGGGCGGATTTTCTTTTCTTCCATGTCCCAGTAATCAGGCGTCTTTCCCGAAAGTTGATAGACGTCCAATGCCAAGGCGCGAGTGAGGTTCTGGCTGCGGTGATTGTCATCTTCTTTCATCGCCAGATCGAGCGCCGACTGCACCAGCGAAGCCGCCTGAGTAGCCCGGTGCTTGACCAACAGGTCAGCAAGACGCTGACTTTCGGCTGGTAAACATTCCCATACCATAAATCCGTTGTTGAGGGCACGGTGTCTCATCCCTTCTTTTAAGCCACGACCAGACTCGTTGTTGCTCTTAATCCGATCAATTAAGAGCGGGACGACGATTTTGGTATCTGCATCGCGGAGCGCGTTTAAAGCGGTATTCCGATCGCTGTCCCAGTCCGCAATATTTTCAACGTGCCTAGCCAACTCGGCGGGTGACGGAGCAACTTGGGAATCAGGGACGGTGTCATTTTGGGGCTGCGAGAGAAGAAGACCGTTGGCGAGTGCATAAGCGAGCAACACGGCCAGAGAGGAAGGGAGTTTTGCTTTCACAGTGGGAGGATTGTGCAGGGCTGGTTTCAGTTTGTCAGCAAGGTGTGCAGGAATTGTCAGAAGTTTGTCACACGCCGCATCGCGCCTTGTCCGCCCCGCACGCTGCCTTCATCATAACTCCATGAAAAAGCTCGCAGCCAAAACCAAGCCCGTTGCCTACCCGACGCTGCTCACCGGCATCGGTGCGCTGCTGGAGGAGTCCCGCCGCGCCGTCGTTCGCGTCGCGAACTGCTTCATGACCGCGACGTATTGGGAATCGAAGCGAAGGCGGAGATAGACTGCCGCAGGCAGCCCGAAGGGTGAGCGTAGCGAATCAACTCGGGCGGCGCATCGTGGAGTTTGAGCAAGGCGGGAAGCGGCGGGCGGAGTATGGGGAGGAATTGCTGGAGCGACTTTCGCGTGACCTCACGGAGCGGCATGGGTGGGGGTTCTCACGGCGAAATCTTCAGCACATGCGTTGGTTCTACCTTGCCAACCCAGCAGAAAAGATTTGGCAGACACTGTCTGCCAAATCTCCCGACCTCCTCACAGCGGACATTTGGCAGACGCTGTCTGCCGAATCTGCGAACCACACGATTCTCCCCACAGCGTCGGGAGAATCCCTGCCGATTGGCTCGACAGCGTTGAACAAATCCCAAGCGCGGGATTTTCACACACCGTCTGAAGAATTCACCACTCGCGACTGGGTCGAATTCCTCCGCACCCTCGCCGCCCGCTTTCCGCTCCCGTGGTCGCATTACGTGAAACTCCTCACCGTGAAGGACGAAAACGCCCGCCGTTTCTACGAGGACGAAGCCCTGCGCGGCGGCTGGAGCGTCCGCCAGCTCGACCGCCAAATCGGCTCTCTCTTTTACGAGCGCACCCTGCTTTCCAAAGACAAAGCCGCCATGCTCCGCAAAGGCGCGAAGCCCCAGCCCGGCGACGCCCTCAGCGTGGACGAAGCCATGCGCGACCTTGTACGCCAACAACTTTACGAATTTGAAATTGCAAGCGGAGAACATGAGATTGTTATAGA
>CAYQBV010000661.1:0-1655 GCA_964415705.1 uncultured Chthoniobacter sp.
GCAGTCGCCGTACAGCTTGAACAGCAGCCCCTGCTGCAAGGCGCGAGCACAACTGGCGCCAGCGAGGTCGGGAGGTCAAGCGAACCGGGGCACAGCGCCGCTCATGGTCGAGCGGCTGAAAGACGGGAGTGCAGGCGGCTACCGGTCTGATTGAAACGCAAAGGAAACATGATGAAAACCATGGTTGCAGCATCGGCCTGTCTCGCAGCTTTCGCGCTTGTCGGTTGCGCCGGGCACACGCACAGTCTTGTTCCAGAAGACAGCGATCGGGACCTAAGGGTCGGCATGTTCCGGCACGAGGGGCCGGAGGAGCCGGTGATGGTCCTGGAGTTTGGGGGCGCGCGTTTTGAATCCAGAGGGTTTGTCATAAACCGCAATCAGAATCTGGCGGAACTGCGACGGCGATACTATCCAAGCAGGCATTACGATCAGATTTTTTCGGGTGCCGATACTGACCACTACGTGTATTCGGCACAGCCTGAGTTGCGCGCCGCGAATGGCGCCATGTTGCGATGCTTCGCAACATGGCGGTCACAGGGTTCCCCAGCGGGACATTGCGTGACCGCCGAGGGTACTCACATCAATTTCCGTTTCGAGTGAGCGTTCTCAGGCCACTAAACGAACGAAGGAGAATCGGCATGAAAGTGATCAAGGCATTCATCCACCAGCGCCGCGACGTCGATTTTACCCATGTGCCCGAAGCGGCCGGCAGTATCGCCAAGCTGACATTGGAGCGATAGGAATGCCGAACGCTGCGCCGCTGAACGGAATCCCGAGGCGCTTTGATAACACGTGAGAGCGACAAAATCATGCTGACAGAGCTTCCTTCGAACAAGCAGGTGCCCGGCGAAAGAAAGCGTCGCCGGTTTTTCTGCCACGACCTTGACCTGGTGGTCTGGTTCGACGATAAGGACCACACGGTCGCCTTTCAACTGGCGTATGACAAGTATCGCGATGAGCGGTCGATTACCTGGGACGAGGAAAAGGGATACCGTCACTATGCGGTGGATGAAGGAAACCCTTTTGCCGGGAAAACGCAAACGCCGCTGTTGTTTGAGGATGGTGCGTTTGACGCCAATCGCATAATCGATTTGTTCGGGTCGCTGTCCACGGAAATGCCACCGGATATCGCGACCTTTGTCCTTCATAAATTGTCAGACTACCGCTGATGGCATTTCGGGAAGCCCAACCAAACCATTCATCATCATGACCGAGAAACTTAAACTGGATTTGCCCCTGGTCTTGCCGGATGTCGCGGATGAGCGCGACGCCTGCGTGGGGCGGCTGACTAGATTGCTGCAGGCCGAAGGGTTGGAAGTGGTGCACCTGGTCCACGACGACGGCAGCGCCAGCCTTTGCCTGCATTACGGCCCACAGCGATTCAGCGTGAGTCGGGTGCGCGAACTGGCGCAAGCGGCTGGAGCCAAGATTGGAAACCGGTTTCGCCACGAGAACCTGCGCATCGATGGCATGGACTGCCCCACCTGTGCCACCGTAATCGAGCATGCCCTGCAACGCACGGACGGCGTTCTGGAAGCCGCGGTGAGCTATGCCGCCGAGCGCCTGCGCCTGGAATTCGACAGCGAGGAAATCGGGCGCTCGGCAATTGTTGGGCGCACCCAGGCGCTCCGTTATTCCGTGGTGCCGTGCTTACC
>CAYQBV010000662.1:0-1654 GCA_964415705.1 uncultured Chthoniobacter sp.
AGCGGCAGAACAAGTTTTGCGGCGAGATCGGCGTGATGGGCGACCTCGGGATGCATGCGGCGCATTTACCGCTGCGGCTGGGCTGGCGGCCAAAGCGGGTCTACGCGCAGCTCCAGAAGATCTACGGCGAGCGGCCGGACGGAAAGGGCGGCAGGGCGGCGTGCGATACGTGGGACAACGCGCAACTTCACTGCGAAACGGAGATCGCCGGCGCGGAGGTTCCGCTGCACCTTTCGACGAAGCGGCTCGCGCCGCACGAGATGAATACGTGGTTCATCGAGGTGCTTGGCACGGAACGAGGCGTGCGCTTTTCGACAAAGGAGCCAAAGACCGTGCGGATCTTCGAGCGGCGTCGGGAGCAGGTCTGGGAGCGCTACGATGTGGGCCACGCGGCGAGCGCGTTCCCGGTCATCACGGGCGGGATTTTCGAGGCCGGCTTCAGCGATTGTTTTCTGCAAATGTGGGCCTCGTTCGTAGCCGAGCGCGAGGGTCTGCTGGGCGACCGCTTCGGCTGCGCGACACCGGACGAAGCGGTGGCGAGCCACGGGATTTTTGCGGCGGCGCTCCGCTCGCGCGCCGAGCGGCGCGGGGTGGAGATATAAGGGTCACTTCCAAGAGCCGCTCTGCGTGGAAGCGCAGGCACGTGTTTTCTTGAGCCTCCGCGGGGGGCCGCGTAGTGTCGCCGCCGATGCACTTTCCCGCCCTCATCTGCTCAGCTTTGCTCGCGGTCACGCTGCCGGCCAGGGCAGCCGTGGAAATGATAGAGAGCCCGGACAAAGTGCGCGTCGAGATCGGCGGCCAGCTTTTCACCGAATACTGCTTCACCGGCGCACCACACGTTTACTTCCACCCGCTGATCGGACCCGGCGGTGCGCGGATGACGCGCGACTGGCCGATGAAGGACACGCCGGGCGAGGAGCGCGATCATCCGCATCACCGCTCGCTGTGGTTCTCGCACGGGTCGGTGAATGGCGTGGATTTTTGGACCGAGGCGGCACCGGGGCAGAAGACGAAGCATCCTTCGGGGAGGATCGAGCACGGAAAATTCCTCGAGGTCAAAGGTGGCGAAAAGGAGGGCGTGATCCGCGCCCAGCTCCGCTGGGTGGCGGCTGATGGAAGCGTGCCGGTGACCAGCGTGCAGACCTTTCGCGTGCAGGATGGCCCTGCGCGGATCATCGACTTCACGATGACGCTGACCGCGGGTGAAAAGGACGTGACCTTTGGTGACACCAAGGAGGGCACCATGGCCCTGCGCATCGCGGAATCCATGCGGTTGGTCGGCGCCGACAAGAAGCCGGGCGCGGGAAAAATCGTGAACTCCGCGGGCGATGTGGACGGAAAGGTCTGGGGAAAAAAGGCCGCGTGGGTGGACTATGCGGGACCGGTGGATGGCCGGATGGTGGGCATCGCGATTTTCGATCATCCGCAAAATCCCCGGCATCCCACGCGCTGGCACGCGCGCGACTACGGGCTCTTCGCGGCGAATCCCTTTTGCGAGCACGACATGAATAAGACCCAACCCGCCGGCACCGGTGATTTCAAACTTCCGGCCGGCCAGAGTGTGACTTTCCGCTACCGCATCATCCTCCACGCCGGCGACGCTGCGCAGGCGAAGATTGCCGAACGTTTCGCCGAATACGCGGCGGCCGCGAAA
>CAYQBV010000663.1:0-1651 GCA_964415705.1 uncultured Chthoniobacter sp.
CCAACGCGTACGGACTTTTTGACATGGCGGGCAATCTCTGGGAGTGGACCTGGGATTGGTATTCCAGCAGCTACTACGGCACGCCCGAGAGTCTAACGGATCCTCGCGGGCCGGTGTCCGGCTCGGACCGCGTGTCTCGCGGCGGGCGCTGGGGCGACGTCGCCGACGGCTGCCGCGTTGCCTTTCGCTTCCCCTACGGCCCGGGCTACACGGGCTACTACATCGGGTTCCGTACCGTCCGCAGGTAGGAGTCATCTTTTCCTGAGCTTATGAACAGCCAGCACCAGAACGAGCCTTTGGGGGAAGCGGAGGAGGCGGGGGCTGAGGGACGAAGCCCGGTGGGAGGGGGAGGGGAGCGGGAGGTGGGCGAATTTTTTTTGAGGAAAACACATCATGCAATTTGGCTTTTTCCGCATCCCGCTGGCCGCACCGGAGCCCCACGCCGAGGAACTGAACCGCTTCTTGCGCACGCACCGGATTCTCTCCGTGCAGCTCTCGCAGCTTTCGCGAAATCGTGAGAGACCATAGGAAACCATCCGCCTTATGAAGCCGCTCCGTTTTTTCGCCATCCTCGGGCCGCTCCTCATGCTGGCCGGCATGCTGCGCGCGGCCACGGTCACGGCGGATTCGGGGAATACGGAGGTGGACACGCGGACCAGTCCGCCGGCGATCACGGTGACGATGCACCGCGTGGAGGCCAGCGTGGTCGAAAACCCCGTGCCCACGACCGGCATCGACGAGGCGCTGCGGGTGAAGGGGTCGGCTCTGGCGGGCTTGTCGCCACAATCGGTTCTCCCAGGCGAAGTAGTGCCGACCAATGATCCGGGCTTTTTCGTTTCTGCTCCGAATGGGGGCTTGGTGGCGGATGGAGTCACCCCGCTGCTGTTCAAGATCACCGCACCGGCAAACTCTCTCCCGGCTGAGGGCATCACCTATGAACTTTCAGTCAAATCGGTGGGGTATGGGACTTACTCCGGGCCTGGAGGGCTCGGCGCGCTCCTGAGAATGGTGGATGGCGGATTCGTCCAGCTAAAGCCGACCGCCCGACTGACGCCTGCCCAGCCAACGGCCTATGCGGTGCTCGGTCCGGTGGACCCCGAAAAACTCAACACGACTTTTCTTTTCAGCCATGCGCCCGTGATTGCCGACCTGGAGGTTCGCGAGTTGGGACTCACGAAAAGAGTGTCGGTATTTCGTTTCGGAGTGCGCAAGCCCCCGCTGGCGCTGGTGCATGGCTACAACGTCAAAGAAAAGGAGTGGGGTTCAGCATATACAACCGCCTTTGCGGATCGCGGGAATTTTCTCCTGCCGGTGGGCTACGGGTTGGCGGACAATCTCAATACGACCGATTCCTTGAAAAAGCTGGCGAGCACGCTCGACGGGGAATTGCGCACACAAGTCGAAAAGGCACCGGTGCTGAGCAATTGGGCGTGGACCCGCTACGATGCGGTGGGCCACAGCCAGGGCGGCGTGCTGCTGCGGATGCTGTGTTCGCAGAGCCAGCTCGCGGGCGGCGCGAATATCTCGACGCTCGGCTTCCCGGCGTTTCGCAATGGGGACAATCTGAGCCGCGGGCGCTTCCGGCGGGTGGTGACGATCGGCTCGCCGCACGCGGGCTCGACGCTGGCGGAGATGGGGATTCAACTGCGAA
>CAYQBV010000664.1:0-1648 GCA_964415705.1 uncultured Chthoniobacter sp.
TTTCGACATGGTCACTGCCAGCAGGGACGAGTTCAAACAGATGATCGAGCACAAGTCGAAGTGAACCGGGAGTCAGACGGTGGGGAGGGTGGAGAAGTGGGTAAGTGGATGAGTGGGCGGTGATCCGTCGTTGGTTTAGCCACGCGACCTGAACAACCGAACGGAACGACTGTTCACTGACATCCAAGAATTGATCCACCAGTCCGACGCCTCAATCCTCCGGCATGGGCCGCCCCTTGGTTTCAGGCAGGAAAAGCAGCGCGACCAAGCCCAGGAGAAACACCACGCTGACGTAGCAGCACGCGGTGCGGAAGGCTTCGAGTCTGGCTTCGGTGGTGACGGCCCCGGCAGCCAGATGCGCTTGCAGGATACCCAATGTGAATGGCCCGCTCGCTGCGATGAAGCGGCCGACATTGTAGCAGAAGCTTATTCCAGTGCTGCGCAGCCGTGTGGGGAAGAGTTCCGGCAAATAGATGGCGAATCCCGCAAAAACCGCAAGCTGGCAGAATCCCATGATCGGTGTGAGTACAAAGATGTGCCAGGGTTCATTCAGGTATCTGAAAGTGACGTAAGTGCTGATGAACGCCGCGATGAACGCGACAGCAAACACGGGTTTCCGGCCATGCTGGTGTGCGAGCTTGGTAAACAACATCATGCCTGCAAACGCGCCGATGTTCTGCATGATCATGTTGATGCCAGTCCACATCAATCGCCTCGCAGGCACCTCGGCTGCCGGGATATTTTGTTCCTTAAGGACCTTTCCGATCACGTCGCCCACCAGCTCCGGGCTGAAAAACCCGACGCCCCAAAGTCCGACGACACCCGAAACGCAGAGCAACATTCCCAGAAGGGCCGGCTTGCGCCAGCGAGCTTCACCAAAGAGCGAAGAGTAAGAGCCAAACTTCGCGCCGGTCAGCTTTCCAGCCTCGCGGGCCTTGACCCATTTCTCAGGCTCCTTTAGTCGCATCTGAAGAAACACACAGAGGAACGCCGGCAGCGCTCCGATCCAGAACAGATACTTCCAGAAATCCGATGTGGGTTTGCCGCCGCCCTGAATCGCTGCCACCTGGAGCCAGCCGACGGTGATGGCGATTGCCCCGGCTGTGACATTGCCCACCGCGGAAAGTGATTGCATCAATCCCAGCGCGTGCGGCCTCGCCCGGTCGGGCAGAGAATCCGCGACCAGCGCCACGGACAAGCCGAATACTCCACCCACACCCAGACCAGTGATGAAGCGGTAAACGCAGAAGTCGTAAACCCCGGTTGAGAATGCCGAGAGGCCGGTGAACACCGAGTACAACAAGACCGTGATGGTAAGTGTGCGCGCCCGCCCGATGCGGTCTCCCACTGCGCCAAAGATCAGCCCGCCTGTGGCCCAGCCTGCCACGAAAATTGCCGTCGCATTTCCACCCCATTGTTTAAGGACATCGGATGTCGTGCCCTTCGGCATCAAATCAGCGATGGCTGGATTGCGGGCGATGATGAAGAGCTGCTGATCGAGACAATCGAACAACCAGGCGGCGCAAGCCATCGAGAAGACAAACCAATGATGGCCGTTGAGTTCTTTCCACCAAGGCGTGGATGATAGGCGTGGGGTGGACATGCGAATGATACGTGTGCGGACGGGAGTACACGGCGCGGGCGAATG
>CAYQBV010000665.1:0-1642 GCA_964415705.1 uncultured Chthoniobacter sp.
ACTGTGCGCTGCCGCGGGTATCGAAGCCTCCGAGGTTGGTGACGTTCGCTCCTGTCACGAGGTAGTAGGGAGAAGTAACGAGGCTGGCACCGACCTGCTGGCTCTCGTTCAGATACTCATGCACCCAACTGGCGCGCACCTGCGGGGTGACCATCCCGAAGCCGGTCCGAATCGGCATTGACACCTGCCAGCCGAGACGGCTGATCAGGGAGTCCGTGTCCTGATCGTTCACGGTCACGTTCGCATTGCCCCCGCGATCCTCGGTGTAGCCGTCAATATCACCGTGGACCCAGTCGAGGCTGACGATGGGACCGGTGATGACCCGACCGAGGCGGAGGTTGTAACCGGTGTTGAATTGAAGGCTGTTGGTCAGGCTGTCCGGGCGGGCCGTGGCGGTGCGTCCCAAACCGGTGTTGCGATGGATTTGATGGTTGTAGGAACCAAGGCTGTAAAGGAGGTCGGCGTAAATTCCTGGCGAAATAGGAGATATACGCGGCAAAGCTGTAGCCTTCGAGTTCGCTGCTGCCGAGCGTGCCAAGATCGTTGTCGCTCTCCACGCGCGTCACGGCCAGGCCAAGGGCGAGTTGCGGCTTCAGCTTATATTCCAATCCCAGGGTCGCCGTGAACAAATCGGTGTCGAAGCCCGCTGTCGAGCCGATGGTATCCACATCGCGATAGCCGTAGTTCCCGTTGATGAAAAACTCCCAGCGCTTCTCCGGCGTGAGGATGTGCGGCGGCTCCTTGGTTTCCTTGGTGAAGCCCTTCGGGCCAGCCGAGCCGGTTTCGGCCATCTGCGACCGCAGTCGGAAGAGTCGCGCATTGAGGTCACGGTTGGCGTTATCCGCGACGTTGAGCAGAATCTGGCGCTGCGCCAGGGCCACCGGCAGACCGCTAGATAGTAGCGAGTGGATGGCGCCGATGTCCACAACGAGTACTGTGAGCACTGGAGGAGTGGTGGCAACGGGGATAGCACCGATGACCGCCGCCGAGATGAACACAGAACTGCCGCCTTGGATCGAGGCGTCAAACGGCTCCCATTTTACCGAAGGAATGGCAAATGCGGGATCGTACTGAATGGTGTAGTTGCCCGCGCTCAGGCCGGTAACGGTCGCGCCCTGCCACGATTCGACTGGACCTTCATCATTAAGAATGTCGACAGGGAGGGCGTTCACCAAAGTCGCTCCCCCTGCGTAAAAGTTCGTCACTCCGTCGATGAGACCGGCGGGTATCGTGCCGGTCGCCAGGCTGAACGGAACACTGATCGGTGTCCCTCCGCCGGTTGGTGTGAGCAGGAGCTGGCCTTGGTTGGTCGGCGTTTCCGCGGGAGTGTGATAGCTCCCTCCCCATATCGTAATGGCGCCGGGGCCGGCGTTTTCAAATCCAAACGAGATGGTGTGGGCGTTGGAAGTGCAGACGAATTGCCCCGCGATGGCGGAAGCGAGGGCTGTAATTGCGAGGAGTTTTTTGTTCATTGGATGCAACCGGGTTAAGGTTAGGCGTGAGTGATGTTCACAATGGCACGGTGAGGCAAGCGAAATTTTGCGCTACCATTGCGGCGGACAAATGGGCGGCGTCGCGATCCAGAGCGCAGCCCCTCAACTATCGCCAAGGCGATGAGGAAAGGCAGGGCGCGGCGCATGGC
>CAYQBV010000666.1:0-1639 GCA_964415705.1 uncultured Chthoniobacter sp.
CTATCGCGATTGGGTGATTCGCTCGCTGAATGAGGATCTGCCCTACGACAAATTCATCCGGATGCAGATTGCTGGAGACGTGCTGCAACCCGGGACGCTGGATGGGGGGGCGGCCACGGGGTTCCTCGTGGCGGGTGTGGAAAACAAAGTCGCGGGTGCCGCCAAGGGGATGAAGGAAATGCAGCAGCAGGATGAAATGGAGGATTTGGTCGGGATGGTTGGCCAAAGTTTGCTGGGCCTGACGATCAATTGCGCGCGTTGCCACGATCATAAATTCGATCCGGTGAGCGCTGAGGATTACTACCGGTTCACTGCTTTATTGGGAGGCGTCAGACATGGGAGCAAAACCTTGGCTGGCCCCGACGGAAAAACCGTGGCGGTTCATACGGTGATTTCCCAAAAGCCATCGCCTGCGTATGTGCTCTTGCGCGGTGATGTCGCCAGTCCCAGCGCCGAGGTCGCGCCTGGTGGCTTGCGCGCGGTGTCCGGGGTGAAAGCCGATTTTGGACTGGGTGGAACGGCCACGGATGCCGCCCGCCGCACCCAGCTCGCCGCCTGGGTCACCGATGCTGGCAACGGCCTCTTTCTCCGCGTCATCGTGAACCGGATCTGGCATCACCACTTCGGACGCGGCATCGTGGACACGCCCGGCGATTTTGGTTTCAATGGCGATCGCCCCAGCCATCCCGAGTTGCTCGACTGGCTGGCTGGCTGGTTTCGCGACCACGGCCAGTCGCTCAAGCAACTGCATCGATTGATTCTGACTTCGGCAACCTACCAGCAGTCTTCCAAATCCACGGCTGAGGGCGCGCAGGCCGATGCCTCGAACCGCTGGCTGTGGCGGCAAACTCCGCGCCGGGTGGAAGCGGAAGTTTTGCGTGACTCGCTCCTCCTCGTTTCAGGGCAACTCAACACCAGAGCATTTGGACCGGGCTACCGTGACGTAAAAATCGAACAGGTGCCGCCAGCCTTTTACTATTTGCCCATCGATCCCATCGGTCCCGAGTTCAATCGCCGCACCATTTATCGCTGGAGCCCGCGCGGCCAGCGGAGTGCGTTGCTGGATACGTTCGATTGCCCGGACCCTTCCGTGCAGACACCGAAGCGCAGCGTGACGACCACGCCTTCGCAGGCGCTGAGCCAGTGGAACAACGCCTTCATTTTGCGGATGTCGGAACACCTGGCTGCGCGAATCGTCGGCGAGCATCCGCCTGCATTGGTGGGGAACAAGGGCAGTGACACGGACTCACTCTCATCACAAGTGGACCGGGCCTGGGGGCTCGTGCTGGGTCGGGCGCCGGACGAGGCGGAGAGAAGGGAAAGCGTGGCCCTCGCGCGACGGCGCGGACTCGCCTTGTTGTGTCGCGTGCTTTTTAACAGCAACGAATTCATCGTCATCGAATGAGCAACCCACAGACACCAATCACGCGCCGGGCGTTTCTCGATTTCAGCGCCACCGGCCTCACAGCGGCCGCTTTGTCCTGCCTCCTGAATGGCGAAAGCCGCGCCGCTTCGGGGCTGGTGGCGCATCGTCCGCCCAAGGCCAAGCGGGCGATTCACATCTTCCTCGTGGGTGGTTTGAGTCAGGTTGATTCGTTCGACTACAAGCCGCAGTTGGACGCTTTGCATGGCAAGGCGA
>CAYQBV010000667.1:0-1633 GCA_964415705.1 uncultured Chthoniobacter sp.
ACGCTGCCCGGTATGCGGTCAACATTGAAGACGCCCAGTTTGGTGGTGACGGAAAGCACGTTGATCCCAGCGGGGAATTTCAGCTTCGCGGTGGAGGAGACTACTGCGCCGAGCGCATTTTTGTAGAAGACCTTTGCGGAGCCAGCACCCTTCGCGGTGAGGCTGGCGGTGGCCCAGCCGACGACCTCGCCGGTTGAGTCGGTAAGCACGCCGTTGAATTTAGTCGGAGCGGTGGCCGCGGTGCGGGTGTTCACGGTGACGGTCGCGCCGCCAAAATACTCGAAGGTAAACCCGAGAATCTCTACGTTGGTGCTCGAGGTGTAGGTAAAGGTGCCGGTGTAACCGCTGGGAATGAGCAGTGTGCGCCCATCGGCGGAGATCGTGACGTTTGCATCGCTCACCGCCGTGATCGTGGTGGCGGCGCTGCTGCGCACGTCATTGGCCAGCGGCTGGAAGCGCGTTACGCCCGGGCCGCTGACGATGAAATCGTTGCTCTGCGGCTCGAGGCCCTGGCCGGTGAGAGCGATGTCGAAGACGGCCTCGCTCGTGTCGTTGCTCGTGATGCGCAGCGTATCCGTATCCGCCAAACCGGCAGTGGGCGTGTAGGTCACAGTGAGCGTGGTGTTTTGCCCGGCGGGGATGGAGCCGCTGCCGTTGGCCGTCACGCTGAACTTCGTCCCCGTGGCAAAGCTCGTCGTGTAGTTAAGCGGCACGCCGCCAGTGTTGCTGACTTTCACCTGTGCAGTGGTCGAGTTGCCCACCAGCGTGGGCGCGTAGGCCAGCGTCCCCTCAGTATTCTCCACCGGCGTGCCCACCGGCGCTTCCACTTCGATTTCCTGCGCCGCGATGCCCGTGCCCGAGAGAAGGACTTGGAATGCCGGGGCCGTAGGATCATTGCTCGTAATGGTGACGGTATCCGTGAGCGCGCCCGTAGTGGTGGGGAGGAAATTAACCGTGAAGTCCATCTGGCCACCGGCTGCGATGCTGACCGCGCCATCGGATCCGCCAAAGAAGGAAGTGTTCGTGGTGAAGCTGCTGGTGTAAACGAGCGTCTGGGTGCCCGTATTCTTCAGCCGGATGATGCCCGACGCGCCGACCCCGATCGTCCCATTGCCGATCTGCAGCGTGCTCGCCCCGCTGACGACAGGCGTGTTGATCGGATTTTCCACCCGGAGGATCGGCGGGGCTACGGCTACCGCAAGGCCCGCGAGCGGGGTTGAGCCAGCGCCGATCGCTCCTAGCGAAGTTGCCGCGCCGGTGGTCAGATTGATCCGGTAGAGCCCGGTCGTGCCGCCGACGGTGCCGACGAAGTAGCCGTCACCCTGCGCGACCGCGCCCGAGGTCGTCACGGTCACGGAACTCGGAATGTCGAAGCCGCTCAGCTCGGTGAAGTCCAGCGGGGCGCCTCCCAGAGTCACAGCGAGTGGATTGGTCTGCGTGCCGCTATTTGGTGGGTTTTGGATGTAGAGGCTGTCGCTGCCAGCATCGAGCGTGTATTGCGTCGTCGCCGTCGCTCCGGCAAAGCCATTTGTGTAGGCCGCGCCGCTGGTCCCGCCGTTGCCGGGAAGTCCGCTTTGCACGCCGTCAGGGTTAGTGCCCGCCTGATTGGCATCCCCATCGACTGGCGCACCTG
>CAYQBV010000668.1:0-1620 GCA_964415705.1 uncultured Chthoniobacter sp.
GGCACCGGCGGCGTCCCATGGGTATGGTTGGCCCGCAGGGTAGTAAAGTTCGGCCTGGAGACGGTCAAAGAAGTAGTGGGCGACCTCCTTGAGTTGGCCGTGGGTCACGGGGGCGAAGTCGTTGGTCTGCGGCGAGGCCAGGGCCACGCGGTGGCTCTGGGCGTCAAGGTGGAAAGCATCGCCATCGAGGACATACCAGCCCTTGACCAGTTCCGTGACGGCCGGGCCGGCTCCACCGGGCAGATGTGCCTGCAACTCATCGAAGGCGGCGGTGGCGAGGTGCTTGAGCTGCCCTTGCGTGAGAACGGCGTAGTCCGCGGGCGGCGGGTAGTCGCCCGGATAGGTGGTGCTGGCCTTGGCGGCGTCCTTGGGCGGGATGACCTCGCGCTCGAACCACCACGCGGGATAAGCGGCGGGTTTGCGCGCGGGAACCGGTGCCGCATAGAGGCCAAAGGTCAGCCACAGCCCCACACTGCCAAGAACCAGCAGCAGGGCGAGTGGCAGGCCGCGCAGGACAGCAGAGCGGGAGCGGTTGGGTTTCATCCGGGGCGGCTCATGCTTGATCCTGGAGGGAAAAGGCCGGCTCGCGCCTCAGGGCCGGGGACCGCTCTTGAAAATCCCCATCGAAAGATCGCCGTGCGGCTGCACCAGCACCGTGCCGTCCTCCAGCACGCGCATCGCGTTCTGCTTCTCCGGCGCGTCCTGCGGGCCGCCCGCCACGCCGCTGCCCGCCCCGATGATGAACACCCCCCTGGTCTTGTCGAACATCGGATTCGCATTCGTGGCGGTGTTGTTGTGCCGGCCCACCACGACTTGGCCGGGCGCATTGCTGGTCACACCAGTGCCGATGGCGGTCCCGCCGTCGAGGCGGATGGTCAGGGCGTTAGAATTGTAACGCGCCGGCTCCGCCGCCAGCGGATTGCCATTGCCCACGATGAAAATGAGGTCGCTTTCAGCCGGAATTGTCGCCGCGGGGTTGCCACTGGCCTGGTTGTTCATCCCCAGCACTGTCTGGCCCCAGCCGTTCGCAGCCGTTGAATAGCCGAGCGCCAGCGAATACCGCCCGTAAGTCTGGCTCCCCATGCCGACCGCCGCGGAATAAGCTCCAAACGCGCCGGTGCTGTTCGCCAGCGCCACCGAGTAGTCGCCAGCAGCGGTGGAATTCGCTCCCGCAAGCGTGCTGGCCCCGCTCGCCGTACTGTCCTCCCCGAGGGCCACCGAATCCTGCCCAAGCGGCGTGCCGGTGTTGCTATGGCTCGTGCGGAAGCTCCCCGCCGAGACCGCGCCCGTCGAGCGGACAAAGCTCAGCCCGCCCAGGTCGGCGGCGGTCAGCACGTTGCTGCCGTTGACCTTCAGCGTCGTCCTCACCGAATCCGCCGTCAGTTCCATTGCAGGCGTCCACGCGCCAATCGCGCTGTTCATCTGCTCCCACGTCCAATAGGCTCCCCCCGGTGCCGAGGATGCCTTCGAGCGCAGGATGGCCGCCTGCGGAGCGCCTAGCGCGCTGCCTGGCAGCAGGCCCAGCGAAAACTCCGAGGTCACTCCAGCCACATCCCCGTTGGTGCCGAAGTAAAAGGCATTGCCGCTCACGTCCACCACGCCGTCCAGAATGAAGTCCCC
>CAYQBV010000669.1:0-1618 GCA_964415705.1 uncultured Chthoniobacter sp.
GTAAGGACCGGGCGCGCCGGCGCGGCAGGCATATTCCCACTCGGCTTCGGTGGGGAAGCGGTAGCCATTGGCGAGCCAGTCGACATCCTCGAGGCGAAGGTCGAGGTCGCCTGTGCGATAGACAGTGGAGTGGGATTCGTTGGTGTAGTAGGCGGGGGTGAGATGGTGTTGTTCGCTGAGGGCGTTGGTCCATTTGGCCATTTCGAACCAGGAGACCATTTGGACGGGGTGCGAGGGTCCCGTCGCCTCGCCTTCTGGGAGATCGGGGTAGCCGTGGTGGATGGCCCAGTTTCGGCACTGATCCCAGAGAGATTTAGTGACGAGATATTTACCAAAGAAAAAAGCGTCGACGTAGACTGAGTGAACGGGGGCGTTTCGGTCGGCATCGGTGGCATCGCCCATTTGGAATGAGCCAGCGGGAATGAGGACGAATTCTGGGGTTATTTCTGAAAATTCGGGTGTGAAATCAGGATTGACGGAGCGATCGGACATCTAGCGGTGAAAGTGACTAAATTCAGGTTAGCAGAGAATAAGAATTTTCGGCGATGATTTAAGTAGGCGACGGTAAAATGATATTTTCAAATGGACGATGGTACCCTCGGTTAACAATATGCCGCCACCGAATTTCTTGGACACCGGACAGGGTAACCGAAAACACCATGAACCCAATGTCCGCTCCCAACACCCACCCATCACACGAAACCCTTCCGGCCCCGCCTGCGGCGGCGCAGGGAGGGCGTAGCCCGACCGAAGCCGCCGCAGGCGGGGCCGGAGCACCGCCGCCTCCTCCCCGCCGATGGCAGGCCGCGCGCAAAGCCGAGGTCGTCCTCCGCCTGCTGCGCGGCGATTCCCTGGATGCGCTCAGCCGTGAACTGGCCCTGCCCATAGCTCGTCTGGAGGCATGGCATCAGGAAGGCCTCGCCGGACTCCACGCCGGACTGAGTTCGCGCCCTGCGAATTGTGCCTCCAGTTGTAGAGCAGGTTGCTGCTGATGCAGAATTCTTCGGCGACTTGGGCGACGGGCTTGCCAGTGCTCAGGAGATCGACGGCCTGTGCTTTGAACTCGGGGGGGTATCGCTTGCGGGCTGCTAGGTTCATGGATTTTCGATTCGGTAGGTTCTTGGTCCAGAAATCTAGAGCACCTCACACGCCTTTCCCAATGATCGACCGGGTGAGGTTCGGATCACGCCGCAGAAGGGGAAGAACCCGCAAGAATTCCAGATTGGAGTCAGGGATAACGGGATCGGCTTGCCCGCTGACTTTGATGAAAAGCGCGGGCATTCATTGGGACATCAACTGGTCTCCGATCTCGCCCTTCAACTCGGTGGGACGATGGTCATCGAGACTGGTCCGGGAGCCGCTTTTAGGCTGATTTTTTCTGCGGAGACGCCCCGCTTGCCGGTTGAGAATTGAACACAGCAACCTTTTGTGCTGCCGATCGCTTAGCGTCTTGCCAATCTCCTGCAGCTTTTCTAAATTGCTGACTATGCCACCTGCGCTTTCCAAGCCGAAAATTCTCGTCGTTGAGGATGAATCCATCGTCGCTCGGGACATTCAACAGCGGTTGATTGAGCTAGGATATTTGCCCGTGGGTCACGCCACTCGGGGAGAGCAAGCC
>CAYQBV010000670.1:0-1617 GCA_964415705.1 uncultured Chthoniobacter sp.
ACCGCAAAGCCCGCGCCCAGCAAGGCGCTGTCCCGGCCCATCCTCGGCCCGTTGACCAGGAACGTTTTGCCCGCACCGCTGGCAAAGGTCGCGTCCAATGAATAGATGGCGTCGCCGTATTCACGCTGCCAGGCAGCGCGGATTTCCGGCTTGATCAGGAGTCCGGCGATCTTCCAGTCGTAGCTCGCCTTGAGGCCCAACGCGGAACGCAGCGATTCGCCGGTGCCGCCGCGGATGCTCAGCGGAGCCTTGGAACCGTGCTCGGTAAAGCCGGCGGTGCTCACATTCGAGTAGTTGAACGTCGCCGTCGGGCCAACCGTCAGGTTCCCCGCCTTGAAGTCGTAACCGGTGCCGAAGAGGCCGTTGACCTCGCCGCCCTCGGTGCTGCCACGGGCCTGGCCTTTGAGCCCGCTGCGGCGCGTGTCGTAACTGTTATACCCGCCGGTGATCGCCGCGTCCGCGTACCAGCCGCCGACAAACGTCGTGGCATAGAAGCCGAGCTTGCCCCCATTGACCCAGACGCGCCCGCGATTGGTGAGATCCGCCGTCGTCCCGGTGTAGCCCGCCATCACGCCGACGGCAAAGTTTTGACCCACCTTGTAATCGAGGCCGAGGGTAAAGCCGCCGCTTTGCAGGTCGTAGCCGCGCGCATTGTCGGTATTGCCCACGCTGACCCATTCACCCGTGCCGGAGAGGAACGCCCCCCAGCGAGGGTCTTCCGGGACCACGTTCTTCATCACCTTGCCATCCTGGCCGCCAGGCCCGGCCACGCCGGGGTGAAAGTCCATCGAACCACTGTAGCTCGGCTTGGTGCCATTGACGGCCAGACCCTGCGCGCTGAATCCACCGGAACCGCTGCGGATGTCGTCGTTGCGCCGCTGGATATTCAGCGACTGCACATTGGCCAGCGCGGTGCCGATGGTGAAAATCGAGGTCAGCTCCTCCGGCGCGATTTTGTCGAAATCACCCGGCAGGTTGTTGAGCGCGCGCTTGTCCACAAAGCTGGTCAACTCGTCGCCGCGCTTGTCGTAGTTGATGCTGTCCAGGCCGCGGGCCACGGATTTTTGATTCGTCGTGAGGTTCCAGTCATTGGCGAAGTCCTCGAAAGTCCGCACCTGCAGGCTGACGCTGGACCCGCTGTAGACGAGCGCGGGATTCAAAATCGTATCGGTCACGAAAGGATTCTCCACCTGCGAGAATCCGCCGGAGACGCCACCGCCCGCGGTCAGAAACTTGAAGTTGTCGCCGCGGCGCAGCTTGAACTTGTCCAGCGCTTCGAGTCGGAGCGTGCCGTTCAGCTTCGCCGCCCCGTCCACGGCCAGCACGTCGAACTTGCCTCTGCTCTGGCCGGCGAACTGGATGAGCAGCGTGCCTGCGGCCGTCTGCGTGTAGTTGCCCGTGACCCGGATTTTTCCGGGCGACTGGCCGGGGCTGACCGTGCCGGCATTGAAAAGATTACCCGCGATGCTGCCGTTGCCGTTCAGCAGGCCACCGGCAGCGATGTTCAACTGGCTGACCTTCAGCGTCGCTTGCTCCAAGGCCAGGGTGGAGGTGTCCACGATCTCCACCGGGCCGGTGGTGACGTTGAGCGTGTTGTAAACCGTTAGCTTGCTGCCG
>CAYQBV010000671.1:0-1612 GCA_964415705.1 uncultured Chthoniobacter sp.
GGGGCCGTCGAGTTCACGCTGCCGAAAAAGGAGGGCTACGCGAAATGAACCTCGATGCCACCATTCGCGCCGTGCAGGCCAAAGTCGGCGTCACCGTTGACGGCCAGCCCGGTCCAAAAACGTGGGACGCCATCCATCTCGCCATCGTGGGAGAGCCGTCGCAATCGGAGGGCCGCGTGCTCCTGCCCTCGGAACCCGAGTGGCGCTTTCTCAAAGTCTATCGCGAAGGCGACGACATCGTTGTGCCCGATGCCATCGCCACCGTCTTCGGCTGGGACACGGCGCTCGGGATTCGCGACCCGGATGACAATGGCGAGTGCTCCAGCGGCAAAGGCACGAAGGATCATCCCGGACTCATGGGCTGCGCCCTGCCGGTGAGCGAGGCACGCCGGTCCACGCGCGGCTCCGCCTTTCCGAAAGTGCCGGGGCTCCCGTGGCTGACCAAGGTCGTGGTGGCGCGAGGCGGCAAAACCATCACGGTCGAACTGGTCGATAACGGCCCATCGGCACCGCCGCCGAATGATCCCGAGCCCGCCGGCATCGACCTGACGCCCGCCGCGTGCCTCGCGCTCGGTTCGTCGCTTGAAGACATCCGGCGCAATCGGGTCGCGTTCAAAGTCAGCTTTCGCCTGCCCGGCGCGGGCCGCTACGTCCAGGGATGAACCCCTACGCCCTGCCTCACGGGCCGGAATCCCTCCGGCTGGAAGCCGTCACCGCGTGCGTCGGATTCGACGATCTGCTCGATGCCACCCTCGCGCTGAATCATCCGCATCTGGACACGATGATCGTCGTGACCAGCCACGACGACCGGCGCACCCAGGCCGTCGCGCACAAGCACGGAGCCACCTGCGTCCAGACCGACCTGTTTAAGAAGAACGGGCGCGCCTTCAACAAGGGCGCGGCCATCAACGCGGGCCTGAGCCGGTTCCAGTATCACGGCTGGCGGCTGCATCTCGATGCCGACATCGCGCTGCCCGACAACTTCCGCCGCCTGCTCTTCAACCACACGCACCTCGATCCCGCGTGCATCTACGGGGCGGACCGGTGCGATGTGATCGGCCACGAGGAACTGCGCGCGACCCGCGCCCGCGATCCGCAGCACGCCTGCGGCGCGTTCATCTCGCCGCAGCACCATCGCCCGCTCTCCCCGCGCTATGTCGATGCGCTGCGCGGCTACGTGCCCATCGGGTTCTTCCAGCTCTGGCACGCCCACGCCCAGAAACCCTATCCGTATTCGCTCGGCACGGCGGCGCATGACGACGTGATGTTTGCCGAGCAATGGGCCACCGAGCACCGCCGTCATCTGCCCACGGTCATCTGCCACCATGTCTGCGCACGGGCACCGACGCTCGGCGAAAACTGGGAGGGGCGCCGCCGGCAGCCGCGTCTGGATCAAATGGACCTTCCCGGCATGGGGCACCGGTGAATCTGCAACCGCTATGGCCGCACCCGACTATTCCATCGGCTTCACCCAGCAGGAGGTGGAGGAAATTCTCGCCGCCCAGAAGGAGGAGCTGAAGCGCACGCTCGCGGCGTGGTCGGAATCGGGTTCCACGATCACCAAACGCCGGATCGACGAGATCCACGCGGTCATCGAAGCGTGTCAGAAGGC
>CAYQBV010000672.1:0-1608 GCA_964415705.1 uncultured Chthoniobacter sp.
GTTGTGGGCGTGCATGCGGCGGGTGACCTCGGGGGCGGGTTGGGGTTGGCGCGTGAGGCGGGCAGTCCAGCGCTGGTGCCAGGCAGCGAGGGCGGGGTCGCTGGGAGCGGTGGTGGGGTGGAGCTGGCGAAAGGCGCGGGTGTAGTCGGCGCGAGTCTGGTGCAGGAGGGCGAGGAAGTCCTCGGCCAGCGTGGCGTCGTCGGGTTCGTCGGTGAAGAGGCCGAGTTTGCCGCGCAGGGCGGCGAGCCAGTGGCGGCGGAAGCGCTGGTGAAAGGAGTCGATGGCTTCCTCGGCGAGGGCGAGGGCGGTTTCGGGATCGGAGTGCAAAATGGGGAGCAGGGCTTCGGCGAGGCGGGCGAGATTCCACGCGGCGATGGCGGGTTGCTGGCCGAAGGCGTAGCGACCGTGGCGGTCGATGGAGCTGAAGACGGCGGCGGGGTCGTAGATGTCGATGAAGGCGCACGGGCCGTAATCAATGGTCTCACCGGAGAGCGCCATGTTGTCGGTATTCATCACGCCGTGGACGAAGCCGACGCGCATCCACTGGGCGATGAGCGCGGCCTGGCGCTCGATGGTTTCCACCAAAAGCGCGACGACCGGCTGCTCGGACTCCGCGCTCTCGGGGAAGTGCCGGCGCAGGGTGTGATCGGCGAGGAGGCGCAGGGCGGCGGTATCGCCGAGGGCGGCGAAATACTCGAAGGTGCCGACGCGGATGTGGCTGGCGGCGACGCGGGTGAGGACGGCCCCGGGGAGGGGCTGCTCGCGGAAGACGGATTCGCCGGTGGTGGCGACGGCGAGGCTGCGGGTGGTGGGGATGCCGAGGGCCTGCATGGCTTCGCTGATGAGGTATTCGCGCAGCATCGGGCCGAGGGCGGCGCGGCCATCGCCGCTGCGCGAGTAGGGCGTGGGGCCGGGGCCTTTGAGCTGGATGTCGAACCGCGCGCCGGCAGGTGTGAGGTGTTCGCCGAGCAGGATGGCACGGCCGTCGCCGAGCCGCGCGAGGTGGCCGTATTGGTGGCCGGCGTAGGCTTGGGCGAGGGGCTCGGCGCCGGGGGGAAGTTGGTTGCCCGTGAAAAGAGCGGCGGCGGCGGGATGGGCGCAGGCGTCGGGATCGAGGCCGAGCGCGCGGGCGAGCGGTTGGTTGAAGAGGACGAGGCGCGGCTGGGCGACCGGGGTGGGGGCGACGCGGGTGTGGAAAACGGCAGGGAGGCGGGCGTAGGAGTTGTCGAAATTCCAGCCGGCGTGGGGTGCGGATGCGAAGGTGGTGGGCATGGGTGGGAGAGTATTCAGTATTCAGTATTCAGTGTTCAGCGCGCAGTTTGCAGTTCTGCGTCCGACCGTGAGCACTGAATACTGAAAACTGAATACTGAATCCCGAACTCTCCCGCGCTCAAGCCATCGCTGCCGCAGTTCTCGAGAGTCGATGATCCCCTCCCCGGCTGGACCAGTTCCCTTTGACGCCAGGCGGCCGCCCAGCCAGCCTGCGGCCATGTTGCGCACCCTCGTCCTCGTCTGCGCGCTCAGCGGGTGCGCTGCGCTGCACGCTGCGGAGCGCGATCCGAAGTGGGCGGCCCAGATCGAGCAGACGGGGCTGCCCAATTTCCACCG
>CAYQBV010000673.1:0-1606 GCA_964415705.1 uncultured Chthoniobacter sp.
CCTGGACGTAGCCGGCCGTCTCGCCCTGGATCGTCTTGCCGGGGGAGATCGAACGTCCGTCCACGAAGATCTCGTTGTTCGCCCCGGGATTCCTCACCGTCACCTCACCGTGAGGACCGAAACCGAAGGATGCCGTGGAGCCTTTGGGGGGGACCTCGACCTCCTCAGGCCCCCCGGGGGTCTGCAGCGTCAGGATCGAGCCCTTGGCGTTCAGCGTCGCGGAGCTCCAGTACGTCGCCGCGCCGAACGCGCCGAAGCTCTCGCTGTAGAAGTCGTCGTGGTCGTAGCTCATTGTCTAGTACCCCTTGGCGAGGCGCAAGGCGATGTTGTTGATGTTCCCGAAACCGTTTCGCGACCCGCGAGCTCGCGAGTCGCGGAACGGGTGCTGCGCCAGGCTCCGCCGGATCTCGTGAGTCGCAGCGGTACCCGCCCGTCGATAAAGCGCGCCGAAGTTCTGTAGCGGGTCCTGCTGGTCGACATGGATCATTGAGGCGGTCCTTCCTACTTGATCGCGCGGCAGTTGGCGGTAACCGCGCTGGCGTCCACTGCTCCAGCGGTGATGTTGCAGAACGAGACGCGGATCGTATCGCTGGCGGTGATCCAGGGCTCCAGCACACCGACGTTTCCCCATGGACCTGAGCTCGTGCAAACAACGACTCCGGTGGTCCCGAGGCCGGTCAGCGTGTAGGTGGTCGCGCTCTGCTCGCAGGTGTGTGCCGCGACGGAATTCGACCACGCGGTCGCTGCGACCGAGACGGTCGGGGTCTTGCTGATCGTGTTCGAGGAGCCGACGTCGATGGGTCCACTGAAGGTGGTGGTCACGCCACTCGCCCCGACGGTGATGCCTGACGTGGTGGCCGTGCCGATGCTGACTGCGCCGACGGTGCCGGTGCCAGACTTTGCGCCGCCATTGAGCGTGGCGGCGCCGCCGTTCGCATTACCACTGCCTCCAGCTCCAGCCGAACCACCGGCGAGCGCGAGAAGCCCGCCCGTGCCGGGATTCAGCGCCGCAGTGCCGTCGCCGCCAGGACCGCCGCGCACGTTGTTCACGCCGCCCGTGCCGCCGGGGTTGCTGTTGAAGCCCGCGACGGGGCCGGTGCCGCCGAGGACATAGGTGATACCGCCAACGTCGGAGCCTGAATTCAGGGCCGGAGCGCCTGCGCGGAATGTAGCGGAGCCACCAGACGAGCTTGCACCACCTGCGCCGTACACCACGTTTGCGGCAACGGTGGTGTATTCACCGAAGCTGGTCGCGAGAACGTGCCCCGTGGGGCCCGCCTGGATGTCCCCGGTCGAGCCGCCAACCAGCATGGTGTACCCGCTGCGACCGCTGGAGGCGTAGGGCTGCCAGTAGGCGTTCGAGTTCCCCACCGTGCTGGTGTTAGCCATCACGATGTTGCCGCTGGTCATCGTCAGGGTGGAGGCAACAGTGAGCGCCCCACCAATGGAGGTGACCTTGGTGGCCCTCCCGATGGCGACGGACTCGGCATTCGCGGTGCCCATAGTGATTGCACCGCCGGTCCCGCCAGCGCCGCTCCCGGCCGTTCCGGTGTCGACGTTGATAGCCCCGCCACTCCCTGACGACGTCCCGCCATTCTGCGCCCCG
>CAYQBV010000674.1:0-1597 GCA_964415705.1 uncultured Chthoniobacter sp.
CGACGCCCTATGAAAACTTTTCTCCACGCCTCACCCAAAACAAACTCCATCATTACAAACTCCATCATTATGAAACCCACCCGCGCAAATTCCGTTCCCATGAACACCAACACACACCGCAACCTCCGTCGCATTCTCACCGGCAGCATTTCAGCCGCCTGCACCCTCGCTGCAATTTTCGCAACGCAACCCGCACACGCCGCCATTGTCACTTGGAACGCTGGCACCGCTGTCAGCACGGATGATTTGTGGTCCACGGCCACGAACTGGACGTTGGATACCGCTCCCCTCGATGGAGCCGACTTGGTCTTCGCTGGCACGGACAACCAGACCAACAGCAACAATATTCCCCTGACCAGCATCGCTTCGCTCACCCTCAGCAACGCCGGATGGAACATCACGCTCGGCACACTGAGTATTGGCGCAGGGGGCGTCACTGCCAATGACACCTCCACCCTCGGCGGCACGCTCACGCTCGGTGCCGCTCAGACCTGGTCCAACTCGACCGGCACCTTGACGTTCGGCGGCACGCTAGACGCGGCTATGTTCGGCCTGACGGTTGATGGCGCGGGCAACACCTCATTTCTCAACCTCATTTCCAACGGTGCGGCCCTGTCCAAGAGCGGCGCGGGCGAGTTGGGGCTCGCGAGCAACAACGCTTTCACCTCCGCCACGATCAATGGCGGCACCATCACTGGCGGCACGGTGACTCTCAGCGGCGGGGCCACGGCGCTGACCAGCAGCGCGACCAGCGCGGTCAATTCTGCCGTCACCATCAGCACGGCGGCGGGCACCATCACCAGCAACGCCGGCACGCTGAGCCTCGGTGGAACGTTGGACGCGGCTACGTTCGGCCTGACCTTTGACGGGGCGGGCAATACGGACGTGAGCAATGCCATCGTCAATGGCACCACCCTGACCAAAAACGGCGCGGGCGCGCTCACCCTCAGCGCCACCAACACCTACACCGGCCAGACCACTGTCACCGTCGGCACGCTCAGCGCTTCCGCGACTGATGCCCTCGGCACCGGCGCGCCTTTGCTGGTCAATGGCGGCACGCTCGACATCTCGACTTTTAACAACACCGTCGGCGCGGCCACCCTCACCAGCGGCAACATCAATGGCACCACCGGCATCCTCACCGGCACCTCTTTCGCCGTGGAAGGCGGCTCAGTCAGCGCGAACCTCGCGGGCAGCGGAGCCGTGCTGACCAAGACCACCGGCGGCACCCTCACGCTTTCCGGCACCAACACCTACGACGGCGGCACCAACGTGAACGGCGGCGTGCTGGCGCTCGGCAGCAGCGGCGCGCTCGGCACCACGGGCACGATCAGCTTCGGCGGCGGCACCCTGCAGTTCAGCGCCAGCAATACGACCGACTACTCCGCGCGTTTCAGCCCGGCCGCCAGCCAGGCCTACAGCCTCGACACCAACGGCCAGGCCGTCGTTTTGGGGACAAACCTCACCAGCGTGGGCGGCTCACTGACCAAATCCGGCGCCGGCACCCTCACGCTCGCCGCCGGCAACAGTCTCGGCTCGACGACGATCAATGGCGGCACCATCACCGGCGGCACGGTGACTCTCAGCGGCGGGGCCA
>CAYQBV010000675.1:0-1595 GCA_964415705.1 uncultured Chthoniobacter sp.
ACATCTGCGGCGAGGAGACCGGCCTCATCGAATCGCTCGAAGGCAAGCGCGCCTATCCGCGCATCAAGCCGCCGTATTTCCCCGCCGTGCTCGGCCTCTACATGTGCCCGACCATCGTGAACAACGTGGAGACGCTCTGCCACGTGAAGCACATCGTCGCGATGGGCGCGTCCGAATACGCGAAGCTCGGCACGCCCAACAACACCGGCACGCGCATCGTCAGCCTCAGCGGCGACGTGAAACGCCCCGGTTACTACGAAATCGAAGTCGGCAAGGCCACGCTCGGCGAACTCATCAACGACCCCGCGTTCGGCGGCGGCCTGCGCGAGCCTGAGCCAGGCGGGCCACCGCGCAAACTGAAAGCCATCATCCCCGGCGGTTCGTCTTCGAAAGTTCTAAAAGCCGGCGAAGTTTTCAAACTCAAGCGCAAAGGCACTGACGGGCAGATGACCGCTGTGGACGTGCCGCTGCTCGACCTGCCTTACGATTTCGATTCGCTCCAGCAGGCCGGCACGATGTCCGGCTCCAGCGCCATCATCGTGATGGACGACAGCCGCGACATCGTGGATTGCCTCGCGAACGTTGCCGAGTTTTACGCGCACGAAAGCTGCGGCCAGTGCACGCCCTGCCGCGAGGGCGCGCTCTGGATGAGCAAGGCGCTCCATCGCATGACCCACGGCGAGGGCCGCAAGGCGGACGCCGATTACCTCCTCCACATCGCGCAAAACATCCAGGGCCGCACCATCTGCGCCTTCGGCGAGGCGGCGGCGTGGCCGGTATTGAGCTTCGTGAAGAAGTTCAGGGAGGACTTTGAAGCGAAAGGCGCCGCTGACGAGGCCAGCCGTCAAACAAAATGAAAATGGCTGTAAGCCAGCACCAATGTTAATTCTAACGCCATGAGCACAACCGCCTTGAAAATCTGTGTTGAAGCGCTGAGTTTGCCGCGCGAGAATCGTGCGGAAATCGCCCATCGTCTTCTTGCCAGCCTCGAGATTGAAAAGGTCAGCCCTCAAGCCGAGCGCAAGTGGAAGGCTGAGATTCGCCGCCGCCGTCGCGAACTGCGGGAGGGCAAGACCAAGCTGATTCCTGCCGACGTAGTGATGCGGAAGGCGTTACGCGCAGTTTCGTGAAACCCGTCGCCTATCATTGTGAAGCCGATGTGGAAGTCGTTTCCGCCGCCAAGTATTACCGCTGCCAGCGGGAAGAACTGGGTCGGGAGTTTCTTCACGCGCTGCATCTGGCCCTCGAAGAGATCCGCCGCACCCCAGGCCGGTTTCCTTACTACGACCGCCCCATGCGCTCTCGGCGGATTACCGGGTTCCCGTATCGCGTGGTCTATGAGGAGTTGGAAAATTGCATCCAAATCCTTTCCGTCATGCACCTGAGCCGGGAGCCGGATTACCTGAGGAACCGATTGAGCTAACATGTCCATCGCCGCAACAACTGAAGCCAAGCCCGCGCCCGCCACGCCGCCACCGGTCGAGAAGATCAAGATCAAGGTGGACGGCCGCGAGCTCGAGGTGCCGAAGCTGATGCCCGATTGGCAGGGCAAGCTGCAGCCCACGACGATGCTCCAGGCCTGCCAGATCGCCGCG
>CAYQBV010000676.1:0-1592 GCA_964415705.1 uncultured Chthoniobacter sp.
GCGGAGTTCCCGGCGGGCGCAGGCGGGCGGGAACGCAGTCGAAGGACCTCTAACTATTTCTTCGGGCGTAGGCGGAGGGCGAAATCCCCCGCCTTCGCCCCTGCGGCGCTCCGCTCAGAATGACCGTTGCTTTCTACCCCGCCGCGATATTCCGCAGCACCGCGCACAACCCGCTGATCTGCCGCGGCGTGTGCCGCGCGGAGAGCGTCACCCGCAGCCGCGCCGCGTCGCGCGCCACCGTCGGGAAACGGATCGCCGGGACGAGAAACCCTTTATCCGCCAGCAACTGCGCCGCTTCGAGCGCCGCCTCCGCCTTCCCCACGATCACCGGCACGATCGCGCTCTGCACTTTCCTCTCGCCGGAAAACAGCGGCGGCATCTCCGCCGCAAACTGCGCGAGATTTTGTCGCAGCGCCTGCCGCCGCTTCTCCCCCGCTGCCGACAGCATCCACTCCACCGCCGCGCACCCCGCCGCCGCCACCGCGGGCGATGGCGCGGTGGAGTAGATGAAACTCCGCGCCCGGTTCACCAGCAGCTCGATCAGCCGTCGCCCGCCGCACACGTAGCCGCCGCTCACGCCGAGCGCCTTGCTCAGCGTGCCCATGTGAATGTCCACGGCGCCGGCCAGCCCGAGCTGGTCCGCCAAGCCGCGCCCGTGCGCGCCGATCACGCCGACCGCGTGCGCCTCGTCGAGCAGCAGCAGCGCACCAAAGCGCCGCTTCAATTCCACGATCTCCGCGAGCAGCGCCCAATCGCCGTCCATGCTGAAAACCGACTCGGTCACCACCACCACTCGCGCCTCGGGGAAATTGTCGCGCGCCCACGCGAGATGGCTTTCCAGCTTGCCCATGTGGTTGTGCGGAAAGACGCGCACGTGCGCCCCGCTCAGCCGCGCGCCGTCGATCAAGCTGGCGTGCGCGAGTTTGTCCAAAATGATCACGTCGTCTTTCTGGCACAGCGCCCCGAGCGTCCCGAGCGCCGTCGCGTAGCCGCTGGAAAATGTGAGCGCCGCTTCCGTGCGCTTGAACTCCGCGAGTTTTTCCTCCAGCCGCACATGCGGCGAAAGCGTGCCGCAGACCAGCCGGCTCGCGCCCGCACCCACGCCATACTGGTCGATCGCCGCCTTTGCCGCCTCGCGCAGCGCGGGCTCGGTGGCCAGACCGAGGTAGTCGTTCGAGGAGAAGTTGATGAGCTTTTTTCCCGCCAACTCCACCGTCGGCTGCTGCGGCGAATCCATCTCCCGCAGCGACCGCAACAGCGACCGAGCGCGCAGTTCAGCGAGTTCGGAGGCGATCGTTTGGGGCATGGGCATCGGTGTATGGACAACCGATGAAGCGCGGAAGTCTTATTCGGCAAAGTAGCTAGGACTTTAGTCCAAACGCCCCACCGGCCGTTGGACTAAAGTCCAAGCTACTTTGCGGCGACGGATTGCAGCGTGACTTTGCAGGTGCTGGAGCGGCCGCGGTCGTCGAGCGCGGTGAGGTGGTGGACGCCCGGCGCGGGATGCCAGTGCAGCGCCTCGCGCGGCGCCGCGGCACCGAGAAATACTTTGCCCGCGAACCAGTAGAGCTTCGCCACATCCGGCTCCGTGT
>CAYQBV010000677.1:0-1587 GCA_964415705.1 uncultured Chthoniobacter sp.
TCGTATCTCTCCAGCAAAAAGCTGCGCATGGCCGCGAAGATGAGCAAAAGCCAGGGCGAGGTCTGGGACAATGTGGCGGAGACGCAGCAGCACCTGAGCAAAAGCCTCGGCAAATCGCTGCACATGGCCGCCTCGCCCACCAGCTACCAGCTTTCCGTCGAGGACGACGATCTGCAGAAGCGGAAGGAAACGTATCGCGCCGCCCTGGCGAAGATCATCGAGGAAAAGCCCGACGCCGTGGGCTACGCCTTCGCGATCAACGGCGAGATCAACACCGCCGACGCCTACGGCTCCGGGATTCTGTTCCGAAAACTCTGGAACAAGCTGCTGGATGCCGCCGCGCTGGAGGCCATCGCGGAGTCGCACCGGAAATCCGAAAAGCCGGTCCCGCCCGTGACGGCGGATTCGATCCGGCAGTGGTTTACCGAGGCGGAGCAGAGCCAGGTTTCCGACCGGCAGGAGGTCCCGCCGCGGGTGCGCGTGGATACTCGGCGCAGCGAAAAGACCGTCGTGTTCGACACCTGCGACCACGCCTTCAACGACGCGGTGCTGCACTGCAACTTGGTGACGAAGTAGAGCCCGCTGAAAAATGAAAAGACCACCCAACTCACCACGAGACCCTTCAGGACCGGAATCCGAACTCTCCGGATACCTTGAACTCGGCATGCTCGACGAAGCACTGGCACTGGCGCGGGCCTTTCTGGCCAAGAAAACGCCCGTCGCGTCCGAGTTCATTGAGGCGCTGGATGCCGTGCTCGTTGCCGACAAGCTGCGGCCATGGAAGAAGCCGGTCGAAAAGGCCTACGCCCGTTTGTCCCTGGCCGACCGGCGATTGGTCCGGTCCCGGATGCTCTCGCTGTATTGGTCGCTGCACGATTACGAAACGGCCGCGAAATTCATCGCGCTCCGCCAGTGCTGCCCGGCAGAGGAGCTTTTCTTCGCGATGGAGACCTTTCTGGAACTGGAGCGGATGCAGGACGCACAGGCGGTGGCGCGAAAGTGCCGGCGGGCGCTGTCTTCCTGCAGGAGCGAGCTGGACGCGGGATTTTTGCTCTACGCGCTGGCCGATTTCCATGCGCGAACGCGGGACTGGTCGCGGGCGGTCACGCTCTGGTCACGGGTGCCGCTGACCAGTCCGCTGCTCCGCGATGCCCTGCTCGGCATTGCCGAGGTTCAGGCCGCCCAGGCCCTGCTGTCTGCGAGGAGCGGCCTGGCGGTGGTGGCGGCGAAGAAACGCGAACCGGACACGTCGATCGAGATCCAGATGCCCGGGCTTGAGAAAGAGCTGACGCAGGAGATTGAGAACGATCTCGTCGCCCTGCAACGAAAGCTGGAGCGGATCGTGCCCGCCAGGCGCCAGCGCGAACTGGGAATAGCCGCACGACCGGGCGAGGACCTGGCCTGACCTGATGAGGCCATCTCCAGCCGTCATTTCATGGAAACCATCCCGGCGCACTCCGCTGAAATCTGCACCAACGGGTATCGAGCGTATGATTTTGCGATCATTGCGCTTGCGACCGGGGCCGTTTCGGAGGCTTCATACCACCGATGAAATCCCCGTCGCGAAATTGAGGTCGATCAAGAAAC
>CAYQBV010000678.1:0-1584 GCA_964415705.1 uncultured Chthoniobacter sp.
CTACATCACCGACTGGTACAACCGCATCATCTCGCACAACGAAGTCCCGCGCGATCATCCGGGCCGCGACAAGGAGCGCGGGCGCATCTGGCGCGTGCGGCACCGCAGCCAGCCGCCGCCGCGCGTGCTGGACATGACGAAAGTGCCGACGAAGGAGCTGCCCGCGCACCTCGCTGCCGCGAACACTTGGGAGATGCGCGCCGCGTGGCATCAGATCGGGCAGCGGCAGGCGAAGGAATTGGTGCCCGCGCTCGTGGCGATGCTGGTCTGTGTAACAGACGGCGTGGGCACACCGCCGCCAATCGATATCGACGCGCAGATCCACGTGCTGTGGTCGCTGGAGGATCTCGGGCACTTCGACTCCGCGCTGTGGAGGTCGCTGCTCGCGCATCCCTCGCCCGACATGCGCCGCGAAGCCGTGCGCGCCCTCTCCACGCTGCGCGTCCCGGAGGACGCGGCCTTTGCCCTGCTCCAGCCGCTCGCCGGCGAAACCGCGTGGACCGTGCGCTACGAAGTGCTCCGCTACTTCCGCCGCGCCGCCGGGCCGGTGAACCCCACCCACATCTCCTGGCTCCGCCGCTGGAGCGAAAACCCCGCGCCGCAGGACAAGGTGAAAGGCTGGGGTGGGCAATACATGGCGCTCGGCGGGGCCTACGAGCGAACCTTCCAGGACTTCCTCCTCATGCTCGCGGAGTCGAAAATCAGCGCTGCGCTCGCGGTGGAATCGCGATGGGACAAAGTCCTCGCCACGTGGCCCGAGCCCACCGCGGAGGAAACCGCGCGCATCACCCAACGCCTCGCCGCCGTGAAAGCCGCGCTCCCCGCCGCCAAGCCCGCCGATGGCAGGGCGATGGTCGAAACGACGTGCCTCAGTTGCCACTCCATCGCTGGAAAAGGGGCGGGATTTGCCCCGCCGCTCGACGGCTCCGCCAGCCGCGACCTCGACGGCCTGCTCACCGCCATCATCGCGCCCGATGCCGCCGCCGAGAACGTCTTCCGCCTCTACCGCGTGGAGAAGAAAGACGGCACCTTGATCGAAGGCTTCAAGCGCAGCGAAGACGCGCAGGGCCTCGCCGTGGTGCTCATGGGCGGCGCCGTCACCAACATCCCCGCCGGTGAAGTGAAAGCCGCCGGCTACGTCCAGGGCCGCTCCATGATGCCCGACCTCACCGCCGGCCTGACCGAGGCGCAGGTCGCCGCCATCGCGGCCTACCTGCGGACGGTGAAGTAAGTGGGCGAAGCCAAAAACCTACTGTCATTCTTGAACGGAACGCGGTCGTTTTTCCCGCCTCACCCCGGCATTGCGCGAATCCACCCGGCCTCCTACTTTCCCCGCCACCCATCCCTATGACTCGCGTAAAACACATCGCCTTCTTCAAATTCAAACCCACCTGCACCGCCGACGACATCGCCGAGGTCTGGCGCATCATCGAGGATTTGCCGCGGCAGATTCCCGGCATCCTCGATCTCACGTGGGGCGTGAACACCAGCACCGAGGGCCTGTCGCAGGGCTTCACCCACAGCTTCGTGATGATCTTTGAAAACGCCGCCGCGCGCGATGCCTACCTCCCCCACCCCATCCAC
>CAYQBV010000679.1:0-1580 GCA_964415705.1 uncultured Chthoniobacter sp.
GCTGTTCAAATCGGCCCCCTGCTCACCCGCCACGCCATCCAGATACTCCGCATGACACCGGGCGATCCGGTAGAGCCCTGGTTGCTGCTGCTGCGGATTGCAGTCGTTCAGAACCTCCTGAAATTCGTTTAACATGCCGGGATCAAAGACGGCGATTTTGCGATTCTTGAGCCTTGTCGCGTTTTGCCCGGACTGCAGGAGGCGCTGGATATCAGCGGCGGAAAACCGTTCGCCGCCCGGGGTGGCGAGTTCGTATTTGAGGTCGAACCAATTCTCTCCAGAAGTTCTGATCTCGAGGCGGGGCCGGATGCGCTCGATGTCGCGGGTCACGTGGGCAAAACGGCTCCCGATGGTTACTTCCCACTCCATTTCCAAGCGCTGCAGGTCGCGGGCGAAAAACGCGAGGATCTTTGGTTCGCCTTTCAACACGAGTTGGCCGGTGCTGTCGGGACCAGTGAAACTGGCCGTAAGCAAGCGGTCGAGCGCCCGCCGCTCGGCGGGCTGATCGCGGGGCGTGGCACCGCGCACCGGCGCGGCTTCGACGGTGAACCGCCGATCGTCATAGATCACATCGAGCCGGGCCGTGAGATGATTGAGCGAGCCTTCCAGGGCGAGCGCAAAACGACTGTCCGCAGCGGGCAGCGGACTCGCCAGCGAGGCGCGGGCCGCCGGTTGCTCCGGCGCGAGCGGATGAAAGCCGCCCTCATGCAGCAGCCAGGCGCCCAAACCGCCTGCGAGGAGGATCGCGTCGGGCGGCAGATCGGGATTCGGGCGAAACGGTGTGGCGTGAATCGCGGCGGGATTTTTGCGGGCAAACGTCACGCGCGGATGTCCGGCAAGCCCCGGCAGCAGCGCGAGAAATGCCGTCCGATCGAGCGTGGCGATGCCCGGAAGCCCGCCGTCTGCCAGTCCGCGGACCTTCTCCAGCGCCGCCTGATCCGTGGATGAAACGCGATACATTTTCGCCGGATCGAGCGCCGAGAGCAGCACCCGGCGCGTCCCCAGCGCTGCCTCCAGGCCCAGCGTGATCGCATTGCGTTCCCAGGCCGTCGCAAAATTCGGTGGAAGCACGATGTGCAGTTCCAGTGGCGTTCCGTCGGCGGCGGCGAAGCGCGGGCTCGCCACCGGTGCCGGACTTTGCGCAACCGGCGCGACCGGTGCCGCATCCGTGGCGTGCGGCTTCAGCCACTCCAGCCCCACGGCCAGCGCGTGCGCGCAGATCACCCCATCCCGCCGCGACGCCCGGCAAACGCACAGATTCTCCACATGCGACTTTGACGTGATCCGGAGCCCCGACCGCAATTCTCCCTCGCCCTCCCGCACCCGGCCTTCGAGCAGCGGCGGCTCGTAGCTCGCAGCCAAAATGCGCCCGGCAGCGTGCAGGCTCCGGGCGTCGCGCAGCGCCTGCCAACCGCCGCACTCACTGAGAAATCTTTCGGTAATGGGAATCATGACGGCGCAGAAAATGTCCACTCACGAATGCCATGGTTTGCTAGATTGCGTGAGCAGTTTCCGCAGGAAAATCCGTCCCCTGCCCGTTTTGCGCTGATTCCATCCTCGTCAAAGCAAGCACCGGCGCT
>CAYQBV010000680.1:0-1578 GCA_964415705.1 uncultured Chthoniobacter sp.
CCAGGGAAATTGTAGATGCACGTTGGGCTGCTTTGTCGTTTGCTGCTCGCGGCGTATGAACCGCAACGATTTTAACCTGATCACCTGCAAAAGATCCAACGCGAGCGAATCGTCATCCTCCGGGTGGGTCGCCGCCGGCGACGTGTTGGATCTCGTTTCCTGCTTGCTAGAGTGCGCCGTTGAGCTTTTACTCTGACCGAAGCAACCGAACAAAACTTATGACCATGCTCATCTACATTATTTGCCTCGGCGCCGGCCTTGTCTTCACCCTCATCAGCGCTTTCATGGGCCATGTGTTTGGCGGCGGCCATGCAGGCCATCTGGATGGCAGCGGGGGTCACGCCGAAGCCGGCGTGGACAGCAGCGACATGCCCGGCGTTTCCGTGCTCAGCCCGACCATCATCGCCTCCTTCGTCACGGCCTTCGGCGGCTTCGGCATTATTCTTTCGCAATTCCCTGCGACCAAACCGCCGATCATCAGCGCACCGCTCTCGGTGCTGGGCGGATTTGCCATTGCCGGCGGCGTGCTGTTGGTGCTGCGATCGCTGTTCCGCCATACCCAAAGCTCCAGCGAATCGAAAGTGGGCACCTTGGCGGGCTTGACCGCCACCATCATCACGCCCATTCCCGCCAATGGCGTCGGCGAAATTGCCTACGTGCAGTCGGGCTCACGTTACACGGCTCCCGCACGACTGGAAGACGGCGCGACTTCCGTGGCCAATGGCAAACTTGTCCGCATCACCCGCGTGGTCGGCTCGCAATTTTACGTCGCCCCGACGGATTGATTTCCGCAGGTTCAACCCAAACTAAACAAACTCTATGAATCCAATTCCCATGCTTGCCCAAGCCGGCTCCGTCGTTTCTGGTGGAATAATCCTGATCGCCATCGTCGTCATCGTGCTGGTGGTCTTCATTGGTTTCGCGGTCGTGCTGAGCCGTTATACCAAAGTTGGGCCGAACGAAGTGCTCGTGGTTTCCGGGCGCAAACACCGCTTCACCGACCCCGACGGCACGGACCGCACGCGCGGCTTCCGCATCGTCAAGGGCGGCGGCACATTTGTTTATCCGGTGGTGGAAAAGGTGGACATCCTCTCGCTCGAACTGCTCACGATTGATGTGCAAACCCCGGAGGTTTACACCAGCAAAGGCGTGCCGGTGAAGGTGGACGGCGTCGCCCAAATCAAGGTGAAAGGTGACGACATTTCCATCGCCACCGCGGCCGAACAGTTCCTGAGCAAAGACACCGCCGCCATCATGAACATCGCGATGCAAACGATGGAAGGCCATCTGCGCGCGATTCTCGGCACGATGACCGTTGAGGAGATTTACCAAAACCGCGATGCCTTTGCCGCCAAGGTGCAGGAAGTGGCCGCCGGTGACATGGCCAACATGGGCCTGGGCATTGTCAGCTTCACCATCCGCGACATCCGCGACACGCAAGGCTATCTCGACGCGCTCGGCAAACCCCGCATTGCCCAGGTCAAACGCGACGCGCAGATCGCCCAGGCGGAAGCCGACCGCGATGCGATGATCAAATCCTCGCAAGCCACGCAAGCGGGTCAGGAGGCCAAGTTCGCT
>CAYQBV010000681.1:0-1561 GCA_964415705.1 uncultured Chthoniobacter sp.
CGCTCCATGCGCACCAAAATAGCACCACGCCTCGCCGCCGATGCCTTTTTGTTGGTGTTTCGCGCTGAAATCGTGTGTTGCATAATCAGGTGATGCTGATGCTGGCCTTCTTCATCTCCTCCATCAGATCTTCGGGCGTAACGCGATGGACGTGCTCGACTCGGGAAGTGGCTTCATTCGAGAGAAGTAACTTTTTATCCAGAAATATCCCGACTGCGATGGGAACCTGGGACGCGCTCACCTTCCCAGCCTCCACCGCTTCGGTCCAGTGCTCGATCCCAGCCTCGACCGCGCGCCCCAACTTAGCGGCCAGCCTTATTTTGTAGGGCTCTAAGCGGCCATCCGCCTCCGCGCGCTTCACGAGTTGGGCAATCGTGTTCCGGCTGACCTTGAACCTCTCCGCGATCTGCCGCTGCGTCGCCCCCGCGACGAATGACGACAGGATCGCATCCACCATGCTTTGGTCACGTTCGGTCAGAGCACCCGAAAACGCCGCCGTGGACGCGAAAACTGCGGCAAGGCGCTCATCCGCTTGGTCGAGGATGACCGGCAGCACCGGCTGGAGGTCGTCGCGCTCGTCATCGGGATGCGGCCTCATTTCTCTAACCTCCTTAAAATCTTCGTCCTTAAAACGCCGGGCAGCACCACGGCCGCCGAGGTCGGCACCGCGTCGTAAATGGCCTTCAACGCCTCGGCTTCCCAACGCACCAATCGCCGCATTCGCTTCAGGTCACGGCGTTTCACTTGTTCACCCTTCGCGCCTCAAAAAAGCGATTCGCGCTGGCCAACGGGACCACCCAATCCCTGCCCAGGCGCACGGCTTCCAGCTCGCCCCGGCCAATGAGTTTGCGCAGCCAACAGGAGGTTACGCCCCACACGCGCGCCAATTCGCGGACCTTGATACTCGGCTCAGGCAGGAGAATCAGTTTCATCGCGCCGCCTCCTTCAGGCTCGCGGCCCGCGCCGCGTGCCGCCGTTCTGCTGTCTCCGCGAGAAACCGCGATGCGTGCCGACCGGAACAAAAATCCCGCTCATTTCGCGCCGCCAGGGCGCGCCATTGGCGATTCCACCGCCAGCGCCCGAGGCATCCGCAGCACACGCCGAACGCATACGCGCCCAACACCGACCCCAGCGCGACCAGAGCCGCAGAGTTCCAGAATTCATTCATACCAAAACCTCCTGTTGAAAATGCCGGCGGTCGGTCGGCGCAGGTGCATCTACGGCCTGATTTAATTTTGACCCGAGGACCGCCGGCAAAGAATTCGCCACGCAGGCCGGGCACACGGTGCGCGCGATTGCACCCTCGGCCAGCTCGCGGGCAAGGCCGAGCCAGTCGCCGCACCCGCTGCACACTCGGAGGCCGCAATGATGCTCAGCCGCCGCAAAAATAAGCGCCACGCGCCGGCCATCCGGCTTGCGTGGGTTGATGGGGTTCGTGAGTGTCATAGGTTCAAGCTCCTGGCTAAAATTCCGCGAGAAACGTAGCCGCACACACCCCGCGCCAGCTCGGAGCCGTGCGCCCGCGCCTCGATTTCAAGGCATTCATCGCACGCCACGCCGC
>CAYQBV010000682.1:0-1558 GCA_964415705.1 uncultured Chthoniobacter sp.
TGCCGTCACCACCGCCCGTGCCGACAGCTTCGGCAGCGGGGGCGATGCGTTCACCATTGATTTCGTGAATATCGGCAATGCCGGAAACGCGGATGATCGAGCGAATGACCATACCGACAACACCCCCGGCAATCCCAACGACGATGAGTATTCCTCGCCATACGGCGGGGTGCCTTATCTTTACCGGATGGGGACCTTTGAGATCTCGCAGGATGCGATCACCAAGGCCACGGCGGGCGGGCTGGCGAGCGTGGTGGCTGGGGCGCACACGGGCAATGAGCCGGCGGCGAATATGACGTGGTTTGAAGCGGCGGCGTTTGTGAACTGGCTGAACGACCAGCGGACGCCGGGATTGAAGGCGTATCAGCTCAACATTGTAATGGGGACGCTGACGCCGTGGGCGAGCGTGGATGCGTGGCAGGCAGGCGGGGAGAATCTGTATCGGCACAAGGACGCGTATTACTTTCTGCCGAGCGAAGACGAGTGGTATAAGGCGGCGTATCACCAGAACGACGGGGTGACGGCGAACTACTGGGACTACGCGACGGGGAGCAACACGATCCCGACGCAAGCCCTGACCGACGGGACGACGCCGTTCACGGCGATTTTCGACGGGGTGGAGGCAGGAACTCCTGCGGACCCTGCGGATGTGAACCTGGCGGGCGGGCTGAGTGCGTATGGGACGATGGGGCAGAACGGCAATGTGGATGAGTGGACTGAGAGTGCTGACGATGGAATAAATAATTCTTTGTCCGAGGATCGCGCGTTCCGCGGTGGCGACTGGTGGGGCTCCCCCGAGGTCAGCCTGCGCTCCTCGACCCGCTACATCGGCTCGCCGACGACCTCGACCTTCGTCATCGGGTTCCGTGTTGCGAGTGTCCCTGAACCCACCAGCACGGTGTTGATGATCAGCGCCGGTTTGCTTGCGCTAGCACGGAGACGCCGCCGCGCCACCCTTTGATCTTTGGCCCTTTTTCCTTTTCCTTTTTGGCGGGCCGACCGGCCCGGTGTAGCAGGGCTCACTGAGCCCGGTCGGGGCAGGCTTGGAAGGCCGGGCTCACTGAGCCCGGCTACAGCGGCAGGCTCCGCCGGAGGCGGGCGAATTTTTTTGAGCTAAAAAGGGATGCCAGCGCCGGACCTCCCGATCGCGCTGGCGAAGTGGTATGACTACGTGAAATGGGTGCTCGACCGCGTGGATGGGTTTCCCAAGAACCAGCGTTTCGTGCTCGGCACCCGGCTGGCGGATGCCGTGCTGGAGGTCATGGAAGTGCTGGCCGAGGCGACCTACGCCAGCGGCCCCGCCAAGGCGCAGCTCCTGGCCAAAGCGAACCGGCGGATCGAAGCGTGAGAGCCACACGTTGACGCCGTGCGGCGGGCATGCCCAAAGCCACCGCCGTATTCGATGCCGACGACAGCCGCTTTGGCGCGGCCTTAGCGCGCATCAACGGCAGGATGCTCGCGCTGCAATCGCGCATCGCAAAGTTCGCCGGGGCGTTTCTGGCGATCCGCGCGGCGGCGCGTGTGGTGACGGCGGGGTTCGATCATTTCAAGCAGGCGC
>CAYQBV010000683.1:0-1269 GCA_964415705.1 uncultured Chthoniobacter sp.
TGACCTCCAGCACGGCATCCGCCAGCCGGGTGCCGAGCACGAAACGCTGGTTCTTCGGAAAGCCATCCACCCGGTCCAAAACCCACTTCACGTAGTCATACCACTTGGCCAGCGCGATCGGCAGGTCTGGCGCGGGCATGCCTTTTTAGCCCAAAAAAATTCGCCCGCCTGCGGCGGAAAAGCCCCGACCACCGGGCCTGTCGGCCCGCCAAAAAGAGGAAAAGGGCAAAGGGCCAAAGATCAAAGGGCGGCGCGGCGGCGTCTCCGTGCTAGCGCAAGCAAACCGGCGCTGATCATCAACACCGTGCTGGAGGGTTCAGGGACACTCGCAACACGGAAACCCACATTGCCGTCCGAGCTCGACGGCGAGACGTCGAAGCGGATCGAGGAGCGCAGATTGAGCCCGGCGTTGTTCCAGTTGCCACCGCGGATCGCGCGATTCTCGGACGATGAATTATTTATTCCGTCGTAAGCACTCTCGTTCCATTCCCACACATTCCCGTTCTGCCCCATCGTCCCATACGCACTCAAGCCGCCCGCGAGGTTCACATCCGCAGGGTCCGCAGGAGTTCCTGCCTCCACCCCGTCGAAAATCGCCGTGAACGGCGTCGTCCCGTCGGTCAGGGCTTGCGTCGGGATCGTGTTGCTCCCCGTCGCGTAGTCCCAGTAGTTCGCCGTCACCCCGTCGTTCTTGTGATACGCCGCTTTATACCACTCGTCCTCGCTCGGCAAAAAGTAATACGCGTCCTTGTGCCGATACAGGTTCTCCCCACCAGCCTGCCACGCATCCACGCTCGCCCACGGCGTCAGCGAGGTCACCCCCGTGAGATTATACGCCTTCAGCCCCGGCGTCCGCTGGTCGTTCAGCCAATTCACAAACGCCGCCGCTTCAAACCACGTCATATTCGCCGCCGGCTCATTGCCCGTGTGCGCCCCAGCCACCACGCTCGCCAACCCGCCCGCCGTCGCCTTCGTAATCTGACTCTGCGTGACCTCAGTTGTCTGCATCCAAAACGAGTAAGCCACCCCGCCATACGGCGAGGAGTAACTGCCCCCACCCGCCCCGAGGTCATCGGTGTTCCCGGCATTGCCGATGGTCACGAAGTCGAGGGTGAACGCATCGCCCCCGCTGCCGAAGACGTCGGCACGGGCGGAGGGGACGGGAATGGAGGCGAGCGCCAAGGCGCAGACGGCGGCAATTTTCATGGCTGGTGTTTTCATGGCTGGTGTTTTCATGGCTGGTGTTTTCATGGCTGGTGTTTTCATGGC
>CAYQBV010000683.1:1369-1552 GCA_964415705.1 uncultured Chthoniobacter sp.
TGGTGGCAGAACCGCGCGCTTTCCTTCCAGAAACGCCACAGCCAGTCAAATGTTTATTTCCGCTACTTCCAGCCCGCTTGCCGGAGCGCGCGCGCCAAAAGAAACTCCGCCTGCCGCCGCATCTTGCTCGCCTGGATGCTGATCGCGGAATTGATGCGCCGTTCGTAGTCGGAGACGCTGGTC
>CAYQBV010000684.1:0-1551 GCA_964415705.1 uncultured Chthoniobacter sp.
GTTGACTTGTTTTTCTCAGACGCGAAGACGACCAGGAAACTCCTCGGTTCGATCGTCACGTCGGGAAAAGTCCACTTCGCCAGGTTGAGACGATCGTCCGTGAGAAACCAGCCGAGCAGACTCGCCGGAGTCTCGCGTGAATTGAATATCTCCACCCAGTCGGAGCTCTCGCCGTCCTCATCGTTGAGAGTGCGCCGGTTGTCCGCCATGAACTCGGAGATCATCAGCCCCGGGGCCGGACTGCGGGTGTCCAGTGTCACCGTCCACGAGCCGCCGGCAAATGGATGCGCGACCCCCGCGCGATCCGTGATGCCGTGCTCGACGCGCCACGCCACGCTCACGACGCCATCGGGCGGCGCCGGAAACGTGAAGAGAAATTCCCCCGACGCGACCTTGATCATTTCCGCCGCCGGGGAGTTGTTGATCAATAAATCCGCCGCTTCGACACCCAGCACCGGCTCGCTGAAGCGCACTTCGACCGAAGCCAGCTCACGCACGGTGCTGCCGGCCGGCGGGATAAGTTCCGTGACGGTTGGAGGCGTCTCATCGAGCACGGCGTCAAGCGACGCGTCGAAGAAGAAATCGTTGCTGTCGCTCAACGACGCGTTGAAGGCCTGCACCGCGAGGATGTTTTCGCCGGCGACGAGAAATGGACTTGGATCGTCGATAACATGCGTCTCGAATGGGACGGGTTCGGGAAGCGCGGCGGACGCCGTGGCGTCGAAGGGCAGGTGGCCAGCCGGGACGTTGTAACGGGCGACCTCACGACCATCGATCCAGGCGACGAAGCCATCGTCCGCGCGAGCGCGAAGGAGCAATTGGGCGACTTCGCCGGGCTTTTGGATAGTGAACGTGCGGCGAAGAAAGACGCAGGAGTATTGGCTGCGCATGTCGGAGAGTTCGGTGCCGGCGGTGGGTTCCCCGTAGAAAAACGGTGCCGGGCCACTGGACCAGTTTCAATCTGCGAAAGCGTTCTCGCGCCAGACGCCAACGTCCGGCGCCGAGGCCTCCGCTCTTCCGCGCAGATACTTCCACGTTGCGCCCGTGGGGAACAACTCCGCGGAGTGGGCCGTCACGGCAGTTGCGATGACGACAGCAATGGCCAGGATCAGACCGCGCGGCACCAAGAGCTGACTCGCAAACGTTGCGAGCGACGTCAACAAAACTCCGGCAGAAGGGCCCCGGGTCCTGTCCAACATCATCAGCACATCTGGCAAGCCCGCCTGCACAGGCAGCGCCTCGGCCGTCGGCAATTTCGCGCGCAACGCCGCCTCATCCGCCGCCCGCGCCGGTCTCTCCGTGGACATCAATCCGCAGAGCGCGGGCAAGCCTCGGCAAAGCATCCTCAAACCTCGAAGAATGACCGGGCGGGATTTGCTTTCTGATGATCCGCGCAAAAGAAGCATGCCATTCGGGGTTGGGTGCATTTACAGTCACTTTGCCCCTTGGAAACTGCCGGGGCAAGGTGTTTTGAGTTGGGGCTTGGAGGCGAACGACTGGAAAATGTAAAACGCTCCCGGACTCAATATCCACTCACCTGGCCTCGAGTGG
>CAYQBV010000685.1:0-1550 GCA_964415705.1 uncultured Chthoniobacter sp.
GACAACGCGTTCGTGTGGTAGCCGTTTGGCAGCAGCTGCGTGAGGACTGCGTCTCCCTCCAGAGCCACGAGCGGCGTGGCCTCAGGCACCCAGCCATGGGTCATGCCATCGCCCTCAATACACCATCCGGCAGGCAGTTGCGGCGACGAAAAATCGGCCAGCACCGGGTAGGCCTCATTGGCCTTGGTTCGGGTGGCCCGGGCCGCGGTCCATTCCGTGACCAGTGCATTCCATGCGGCTTCCACGCCGCCTTCGGCCGCGGTGAGCCTGACGAGCGGATAGGCGATGTCTTCCAGCGTTGGTGCGGCCGTCGGCAGCCGCTTTCGCCAATCCGCGGGCCGAAGGCTCACCGCTTTCCATCGGGCGGCGAGTTCGCTGCGGATGGCCGCACGCAGCTCTTTGAGCTTCGCGATGGCCGCGTCGTTCTTTCCCGGGGCATCGACGGAGCGGCTGGTCCATCGCGGCGTCATGAAGACGGCTCCGAGAGCGAAATAGTCACGCTGCGAAACAGCCTCCAGCTTGTGATTGTGGCAGCGGGCACAGGCGACGGTAGTAGCGAGGAAGGCTTTGGAGAACGCATCAATTTTGTTGTTCACCATCTCCTGATGCACGCCATTGAAATTAAGACTGCTTTCATGGCGGTGCTCGCCGAGGTGATAGAAGACCGGACCGATGAGGCTCTCGTTGACTTGCAACGCGGCATCCACACGCGGCCGGGCCAGCAGGTCGCCGGCGATCTGTTCGCGGACGAACTGATCGTAGCCCACGTCGCCGTTGAAGGCTCGGATGATATAGTCGCGATATTCGTGGGAGCCTTTGGCGGGATTGTCCCACTCGTAGCCATAGGTGTCCGTGTAGCGCACCACATCCATCCAGTGGCGGGCGAATTGCTCGCCGTAATGCGGTGAGGCCAGCAGTTCATCCACCAGAGACGCGAGTGCCGCCGCGGCATCAGACTGGCTGGCGGTCAGGAAACGCGAACGCAACTCCGGTGAGGGCGGCAGGCCCGTAAGGACATAGGAAAGCCGCCGCAGCAGGACCTCCGGATCCGCCCGGGGCGCAGGCGGCAGGCTGGCTGCGTCGAGCCGGGCACGGATGAAGCGGTCCACCGGTTCCCGATTCCATGCGGCATCGGCCACGGTCGGCGGTTCCGGCTGCTGCATCGGTTTCAGGCTCCACCAGGCGAGCCGTTTTTGAAATTCCGCCGCCCATTCGTCCGTCGCCGGCTGTGCGGCTGCGGACACTTCGTTTCGCGGGTCCACCGCTCCCTGCTGGATCCACTCGACCAGCAACGTCACTTCCTCTGGCGACAGCGCTTTCTTCGGCGGCATCTGCAAATCCTTGTCCGCATAGCGCACCGCCTTGATGAGCAAACTTTCGTGCGGCTTGCCCGGCACAATGGCTTTTCCGGTATCACCACCCGCCTGCCACCCGGCACGCGAGTCGAGGCGAAGTCCGCCTTTTTGCTTTTTGTCGCCATGGCATTCGATGCAGCGCTCGACGAGCAGCGGACGGATTCTGGCTTCAAAAAACGCGACCTTCTCCGCCGG
>CAYQBV010000686.1:0-1550 GCA_964415705.1 uncultured Chthoniobacter sp.
CTCGCCTTCCGCCTGACCTCCGCTGCTTTTACAGAAAACAATTTGCGCCGCCGGCCCACTCCGGCTCCGCCACGCAGACGCCCCCTCCGTGGTCATGGCCACTGGCCCTCCTCAGGGCGTTGCCAAACTCCGTTTGGCAACGAGGAGCTTAATCTCGCACGGCCAGGTGCCTTCGATTTCGGGAGTTCCGCGCGCTCCGTGCCAGAATCGGGCCACGTCCACACGGCAATCGCCGTGATCGACGCGGTAGATGACTCGGTAAGAGCGGACGATGATTTCGCGAATGGAGGGATCATCAAACTCGGGCACAACCCGACCCAGCTTGGGAAAGTCGGCCAGGCGTTTGGCGTTGCTGACGAGGAATTGGCCGAAAGTCACCGCGCGTTCCGGCGAATCCAGCGAGATGTAACGCACCACGTCGCGGAGGTCGCGCCGCGCGGAAGGCGAGAGACTTACCTGCTAACCCATGACGGCAGTTCGCGCTCGATCTCCTCGAGCGGAATGCGCTCGCCGCGCTCGATCTCACCCAGCCCCTGCCGCACCCCCGCCACAAACTCGATCTCCTGCGCGATGTCGTGCAGGGAGACGTCCTCGGGGAGCTTCTGGAGCAGGTCTTGAACGATTTGCTTGGTGCTCATGCGCGGAGTGTCCGCTTCGGGAGGCGAAGATTCAAGGCCGGGCTTTCGACGGCGGGAAGGCGGAAAGGGGTCGGTTTCAGAATCTCGCTCTACTTCATCGCGCTCGGCACTTTATTGTATCACTACAAGTCATTCGGTTTGAGTCCGGTGTGCTTGGCGATGAGGGAGAGCATGCGAGGGCCAATCTCTTCGCCGTCGTGAAACGAAAAGACATAATCGGGCCAACCAGTGCGCGCCAATATCCGGTGAGAACCACCGCCCTCGCGTTTGATCGACCAGCCAATCCTCAGGAGCGTAGCCAGCACTCGCTTGGCTTTGGCCGCACCCCACTGGCTCATACCGCTACCGAAAAGACTTCTTCGAGTTCTTGAGGCATTTCGCCGTGCTCAACACGGTCGGCTAGAACCCGCAAAGCCAAAGCCTCGACTCGCGAAATGGCTTCGCGGCGGTCAGAGCCATACGCGAGAGCGCCGGGAATCTGCGGGATTTCAGCGATCCAGCGCCCATCGGTTTCTTGCTCGGTTTCGACGGCTAAGTGCATGGCGGGAATGTGTTTGTTCGCGTTGGAAAGACAAGGTTTGAATCCGCGGTAACGGGGGGCGGCGAACTCCGGGGAGCGCGCGCGTCCCGCGTGCTGGTGAAGGCGTCCCGCCTTCGCGAACTTCCCGGCGCGTCGAATTCGGAAGGCGCACGCAATTACTCCACACGCTGCGGGAAGTTCGTTTCGGCGGGACGCCGAAACCAGCACGCGGGACGCGTGCGCTCCCCGGAGGCTGAGCATGCGCCGCCTTTATGCAACGCCCGGCCGGCGCTGGAACCACCACCATTCCACGAGCAGGACAACGAAGCTGGCGCAGGCGAGCACCCACCAGAGGGAGCGGTCGGCTTTCGGCACGGCGGTGGTGGCGGCGA
>CAYQBV010000687.1:0-1549 GCA_964415705.1 uncultured Chthoniobacter sp.
CGAATCAACCCAACGGACCCGGACCGCATCCATTTCATCAGCGTCTGGGGCATGGCTCTGGCGAAGAAGCTCGTGGAGGACGTGAAGGTTCCCATTTGCATCCTCAACGGCGCGGTCGGCGGCACGCGGATCGACGAGCACCTGCCCGACCGCGTGAAGAATCCCGGCCAACCGAACCGGGAGCGGGCGATCTACAGCAACCTCAAGAAGCGGGTGGTCGCAGCCCGGCTGACCCACGGCATTCGTGGCCTGCTGTGGCATCAGGGTGAGGCGGATCAGGGCTTCGACGGCCCGGACAATTGCTATGGGTGCGAGATGTATCAGCAATACTGGCTCGATCTGACTGCGGCGTGGAAACAGGACTACCCCAATCTCCGGCACTACTACCTGTTTCAAATCTACCCGAACGCCTGCTCCCAAGGCGGAACCAGAAACAGCGACAAACTGCGCGACGTGCAGCGGCAGCTCGCGCGCCTCTATTCCAGCTTCTGCGTCGTGCCCACGCTCCAGATTCCCAGCGGCGCGAGCTGCCATTTCAAAACGAATGACTACGAGAAGATGGGCCTCCTCATGGCACCGCTGCTGGAGCGCGACATCTACGGGAAAATCTTCGCCCAGCCCGTATCCGCGGCTGACGTGAAGCGCGCGAGCTACACGAACGAGAAGCGGGACGAGATCGCGCTGGAGTTCGACCAACCGGTGGACTGGACCGAAGCCACGGCCAGCCAGATCTATCTGGACGGCGAACCTGGCAAGGTCGCCTCCGGTGCGGCGACCGGCAATGTGCTTAAGCTCAAGCTGGCCGCTCCCACTGAAGCGAAGACGATCACGTACTTGCAGGACAAGAAGTGGGATGCCAAAGTCCTGCTCTACGGGAAAAACGGCATCCCCGCGCTGACCTTTTGCGAGGTGGAGATACATTGACGGAATGACATTTAATCCAAACTTGATTCACGCAAAAAATATGATTACTCGCAGAAATATGATTCATAGAATGGCGACCGGTGGCGGTGCGCTGCTTGGCACACGCCTGTTTCCAGACCTCGCCCAAGCCGCTGGCGCGCTTGCCATTCGGAAGGCCTCCTAGCCGAAACGAATGTACGTCTGCCGGTTGATAGGTTGTGCGGTACTTTTCACGTTCCTGCTCTTGGGCTTTCACCCCTCGAGTCAGGCGCAGACAGCCGGCGCGGTTTCAGACGCCTTCCAACAAAAGGTCAAACCGTTCTTCGATGACTACTGCCTGGATTGTCATGACGATGAGACCAAGAAGGGGAACGTCTCCCTGGAGAATCTAACCACGGTCTCCGCCGACAATGCCAGCATGTGGAAACGCATCTGGGAACAGGTGGCCCTGAAAGAAATGCCCCCGAGAAAGAAGACGAACCAACCCAAATTGCTGGGGCGTCTGGAACTCTCCAATTGGATTACGGATGGACTGACCAAGGCCATGAAGGACAAGGGCGGGTTCACCGAACACATGCGCCCGAGCAAGGGGAACCATCTGGATCACGATCTCCTTTTCAACACCAAGCTGGAGAACCTCGAACCC
>CAYQBV010000688.1:0-1539 GCA_964415705.1 uncultured Chthoniobacter sp.
GAAGGCAGGCATGCGGCGTCCGCAGCGAATCAAGGCCGGCGAGCGGCTGCGTTTAAGATGGGACTGGGGTCATAAAACGGATTGGCCAGTTTCAGTTGCCCATTGACGACGTGGAAACGATCCAGGACCGGAATGATGCCGTGGATGGTCTCAAAGTCGAAAAGCGTCGCGCAATACTCGCCCTCAACGATGTGTTGCCGAATCCGAGTCCCTTTAATCAACGGAAACAATGCCCTGAGGTAGTCGATGGCGGCCCGCCCAACGAGTCGCGGTTGTCCAACCTGGGCGGCCAGGAGCGGGCTCTCGTACGTGAAGTCCGGCGCGAACGGCACGCCGCTCAGGTCTCGGTTTCCAAGACCGTTGATGTAGCTTTCGGCTACCTGCGTCACAGAATCTCTGTTTGGGATCACGAGAGTCGTGGGGTCCGATTTAGTCGGGGCGGTGGCAGTGGTAGTGTGCATGGCTTGATTTTCCTATTAGGTCGGATTGTGAGACGGTGAAACGGGACGAAAGGCAAAATAGGCTTAATTCCGCCCGGCGACTTTAGTCATTCGGGACTACGGCGACACTTCGAATCGCCGGGTGCCGTAGACGTCACGGGCGGTCCAGCGGGTTGGTGGATTATCGCGGACGAAGCGCTGGATTTCAGGCTGGCCGCGCGCGGCATCCAGCGCGTTGGCAGAACCGTAAAGTCCAAGTACGAGAAATCGGTTTGGGCGGTCCACTCGCCGTAGGAGCACGTCTTGGGCGAATTCCGCGATGTGGCGTCGACGCAGCTCGAACAAGGTCCGACGGCTCGTGATAAATGCGTCTGCCTGGCTGGAGTCGGTGAGTTCCCACTCGGCAAAGATCGCGTAGCGCGGCGGGCGAGTCCACTGACCGCGAAGGGTGAGAATCACCTCGAATAACTCGCCGTCGACCGCCGGATCGTTGGGACTCCGAGTCCGGTCAAATTCAATGAAGCGAACGGATTCACCCTCAGCGTCGATTGGTGCGAGGACAATCGCCCAAGGTGAGTTGCCATGCCCGGCGGTCGTAGCTGAAGCGCTGGGGTTGAGCCGCACGATTGCGACGACCGTGTCAGGCACGAGACCAGATACCGCGGAATCGATCGTCGGGGTGACGTTGGGGTACGCCGGTGTTTGACGAGTGAATACATCACCTCGACCATTTTGCGCGGCCGGACTGACAGCGCCACAGAGTAGAGCGACTGCAAGGATAATCCTGTTCATGATGGGGGCGCTTCAGCTCGTCGGAACCTGGTGGGAAATCCGGGACAAAACCAAAACCGCGCTGCGCGGTTTTGGCTCAGCCTGGATGCTCCCGGCGGAGGCGACACCGAACCGAACTGTCGAACACGGTGTACGTGCGTGCGCGAGCAAAATGCGATGCCTCCAGGCTATGGGGTGAACGTCACCTCGAGTTTGATCCCGTCCGGGTCGTAGAAAAACGTCGCGTAGAAGCCTGGCATGATTTCCGGGCACTCCACGGGCGCGTCCTCGATTTCGACCGACGGCAGTTTCAGCAACACGTCGCGGT
>CAYQBV010000689.1:0-1527 GCA_964415705.1 uncultured Chthoniobacter sp.
AGTCGTCCTCATCCAATTCCGCGAGTTCCGAGAGGCGGTTGTCGGCCAGCAGGTCCGCGAGTTCCTCCGCCTCGCTGGCGTAGTCCTGAAAATCGACCGGCACCTTCTCCGCGCCCATGAGCAGCGCGGCCTCGAGGCGGCCGTGGCCGCGAACAATCAGTCCGCTGCGTTTGCTCACCGTGATCGGCCCGCGCCAGCCCTGGTCTTGAATGATCGAGGCGAGAAGCTGGATCTGATGCGCGCTGTGCCGGTTCGGATTGACCGGGTTCGGCTTGAGCGTTGCCGGATCGACGAGGGCATTGTGGGCGCAGTGGATCTTCACGACGACCGCTGCGTGTCAAAGACTGGACAGACTGCGCCCCGCTCATATCGTGCCAGCCATGGCGCACTGGATTCTTCCAACAATCGCAATCGCTGGATGGGCAGGCGAAATCCTTTTCTGCCTGTCTTTGTGGGCGAGCGAGGCTTCTCGGTTCGACCGATGGCCGCGCACCCTGACGGTCGCCTGCACGATCGAAGCCGCTGTCTTCTCTCCTTTGAAAGTCATCTTCATCTTCGAGCACGGGCAGATGGTGCCCTGGTTTTCTACGCTTCACCTCACCGAGCTGGTCACGCTTGGACTCGTTTGTGTGATTGGTCTGCCCAGGGCGTTTGGAGCGGCCTCCCGTTGTCCTTACAGTAGCCGCTAGTGTATTGCTTCGCAATAAGTGTAACGGTGCTCTTCCCTAGGAGGACGCGGCGCATGGGGGAGTGAAGCGCATCCGCGGCGCGGTGGCGAGTCTGGGCAGTGCCGCATTGACTCCGCGCCTGCATCGGTGCCATGTTGCGGCCATGAAAATCCTGATTGTCAGTCTCACGGCGGCGCTTTCGCTCGCCTGCTATGCAGACGAGTTTAAGCCGGTGGACATGATGGCGCGCGTCCCGGCAGCAAAAGGACTCGCTGTTTTCAAAATTTCGGATGACGAGGTCGTGGTCAACGGGTCGCTTTTGAAACGGATCGAGATGGGTGAGAAAACAATGGTGCTGAATTACAAGAGCAAGTTGGGCAAATCCGTTTTTCCAAAATTCTCGATTCGCATCTACAATGGCTACGGAATGCTGCTCGACACAACTCGGGTAAGTTGGACGTTTTCCAGCGTGGAGCCGGGTGCGGTGAAACAGGAGAATGTTAGTTTTTCGCCAACGAATCTTCCCTCCGCTTTGTCTTTTTCAACGGTGGGTTTGCCCAAGGACTGGGATAGGCCAGTGTTCCTGATTGTCGAGGGCGAGGTATTCTAGGTGAGCCAAGGCACACACACTGGCTTTCAACCGCAGCGGCTTTCCCCGCAACCTGCGGACAGTCGCCGGCCATGAAGCATAAACAGTTCGCCCGGACCCTCGTCGCGTGGCGGAAGACCAACGACTACACGCAGCAGGAAGCCGCAGACCGGCTGGGCGTTTCGCGGCGTTCGCTGGAAAACTGGGAGCAGGAACGCGCGATGCCGCAGGGCTTCGGGCTCAGCGCCATGCTGATGATCATTGGGGAGC
>CAYQBV010000690.1:0-1526 GCA_964415705.1 uncultured Chthoniobacter sp.
CGCGCCGCCGGGTCCGTCGGGTCGAGCCCGGCGGTGTACTTGAAAAGGTTCGTCTGTCCGGTTCCGCTGGCGTCCGCGGCAGGCGCGGCGAGCGGGTTGTTCAGGCCGAAGTACTGCACCTGCCAGCCATCGGGCAGGCTGTCGCCCGCGTAGGTGCCGAAGTTATCGGCGTGCACATTGCGGACCGTCAGTGGCAGCGCAGCAGTAAAACCGCCGTGGGTGCCGGAGATTTCCGCAGCGGTATCCTGATAGACGAGCCCCGCTCCGACGAGGCCCGCGGGGCTCACCGAGGAAATCGGCCCGCTGACCACGCTCCACACCACCGTGGGCGCCGCGAGCGGATGAAAGCTCGCGTCATCGAGTTCCTCGTAGGCCGTGAGTTGCAGCGTGCCTCCTTCCGCGAGGTCGTAGGAAGGGAGCGCGCCGCCAACTGTGGGGATCAGTTGCACGCCGGTCGCATCGGAGAAGCGGGCGAGCAACCCAGCTTTGAGGAGTTGCGCGGGGTCGCCTCCGCCCGAGGTCCCGGCGATCGTTCCCAAACTGGCGCTCTCCACGTAGGAGGCACTGGTCGCGTGGCCGCCACCGGTATCGAGTGTGTCCGCCGTGATGGTGTAGTTGGCACTGCTGCGCGACTCGGCCTGTAGTTTGGAACAGAGGGCCAGGAGGGAAATCGCGAGCCCGAGCCGCAGAGCTGCGGCGATCCTCCGGGAAAGATGCTGCCGGGCGGGAAAACTCCGGATGCCGGGACTCATTGTTCGGTCACCCGGGTTTCGATGATGTAGCCCGTATCGGTATTGGTGTCGCCGCCGTCGGCCTTGGCCAACTCGAAGCTGGCGGACAGGGCTGTGACATTGTTGGGGATGGTCATGGGGGCGCTCTCGATCCATTTGACCGCACCTGCCACCACGGGCGCGGCCACTGTCGCGTAATCAGCGTTCGGCAGACCTGTTTCGGCGAAACCGGGGTCGGGAAAGACCGCGGTGTTATCCGTGCCATCGAGGGTTTTCGTGGTGCAGTTAATCAACAGCCGGTAAGCGAGGTTCTGCCCGCTGGCACCATTCACTGCCACGAGCATTCCCACTTTGACCGCGCGGCCTTTCCAAGCGGTGGGATCGAGAGACATCATCTTGATCACGTTATTTCCCTCATACACCCGGACCGCCGGTGTGTAGGAGCCCGGCGCGATGGCCACGGACTGAGTCGTGGCATTCATGGAAGGCAACTCGACCGCCAGCCGGGAAAGGCCCTGTTTCGGGACCGTGGCGACGATGCCATTGACGCGGAAGGTGCCGGTCACATTGACATCGCCGTTCACGTCGAGCGCGTATTGGGGGTTGATGTTGCCCTTGATGCCGATGTTGCCCGCCTGATTGATGAGAAAACGATACGCGCCCACCGACCGGTCCGTGATGCCAAATTCGTTTGCTCCGATACCCCGGGGATCGGAGTAAAGCGCCCACAGGCTGTTCCAATTGGCCGGGACATCCGACCACGCATTGGTCGTGCTCCGGCTCGCCAGATGCAAC
>CAYQBV010000691.1:0-1524 GCA_964415705.1 uncultured Chthoniobacter sp.
CATCGGTCGTGGATCAGATACACACGTCCGAAGGGACCGTCCATAATCTGAATCCGCCCGTGCCACATGATAGCGCCGCCGATCATGGTGCCGGCCAGGAAGATTGAGAGGGCGACAAGGCGCATCGTGAGACTCCGCTGAGGTCGGCCGCCAGCCCCGGCGCAAGAGCGTGCCGTCGTAGTCGGCTACATCCGCGATGCGGACCTGTTTCAGTGGAACGCGGCGGGGATGGTGGCGACCGCCGAACTGCCCCGGTGCGGCACGACATTTCCTAATCTGAGAGGAGGGTGCGATTCAACGTTGTGGGGAGTAAGCTGACGATTCGGCAATCAAGGGAATCGGCCCCATGGCGACGGTGAGGCTCAGCGACGAAGCGCTTTGGGCGTTTTTCCAATCCCATCCGGGTTTTCGCGACAGAGTGGCGTCGATCGCGGGCGCGGTGGGGAACCTGGATGGAGACCTCGGGGAAGCGGACGCGGCCGAAGAGCGGCTCATTGAGGAGATGCGGCTTTTAGGCCGCGAGGCGTTGCAGGGATGGGCGGACGAGCGGGTCGAGGCGACGGAGCGGGACGTTCGCGGCCAGGCCGGAATGCACCGCCAAGGTAAAAAAACTCTGTTGGCATACGAAATTCGGCGATATCGCGGTCGTAGAGCCACAATACAGGTTCCGCAGCAACCGCGTGCGTCCCTTTATTCTCGGCGCGAAGGTCAGTCCTCGCGGGTGTTCCCGGCCTTTACAGCGGGCGATCGTGGATTTCGCGGCGGACGATCCGTTCGCCCGGGTCGCGTTAAAATTGCGCGAGCATTACGGCTTCGAGATCGGCGAAAGCACGATCCAGCGGATCGCTCTGGGCCATGCCCGGGCGATTTTCGAGTCCGGCGGCGATGAGGTGGACTTTCCGAAAGAGCCGGGCCGGCACAAGCAGATCGTCGCCCAGATCGACGGCGGCATGATCCCTGTCATGACGCCTGACGCGAGCCAGAAAGATAAGCGGAAGGGGAAAACTCTGTCGTGGCGAGAGGCGAAGATTTCGCTCGCGCACGCCAAGGGAAGTCGCACACCGGTCTACGGCGGCGGGATAGAAGGCGGTGTGGAGGCGGCGGGGCGGCGGCTTTTCGCCTGCGCGGTCCGGGCGGGATTCGGGGCGGATTCGCACGTGCACGCGGTCGGAGACGGCGCGCCGTGGATCGTGGGCCAGATCGAAAATCTGTTCGGCGAACAAGGCAGCTATTTGATTGATTTCTATCATGTTTGTGAGTATTTGAGCGCGGCGGCGAAGATGATCACGCCAGACGCCGCCGCATGTCAGGCATGGATGGCGGCGCAAAAGGACGCGCTGAAGACGGGGCGCGCCGAGGCAGTTCTCAGCGCCCTGCTGCCTCACTTGGAAGCGCCCGATGTGAGCGACGACCAGGCCCCGGTTCGCGTCTGCCATCGTTATCTCCGCGCCCGCAAAGGCCAATTGAACTATCGCGAGGCGCTGGCCGAAGGGCTGCCGATCGGCTCCGGAGAAATCGAAAGCG
>CAYQBV010000692.1:0-1518 GCA_964415705.1 uncultured Chthoniobacter sp.
GGCCCCGCCCGGACTGTTGCCAACGACCGCGCTGTTGCTCAGCACCAACGTTCCCGCGTTCTGGATGCCGCCGCTGTTCGTGCTGGAGATCGTGCAGCCGGCGATGGTGAGATTGGCGCCGGCTTCGTTGTTGATGGCCGAGTCCACAGGTCCCGCGTTCGCCACCGTCACCCCCGAAAGGACCACGGTGCCGCCGAGAATGTGGAAGACTCGGTTGATGTTGTCCCCGCTGATGGTGAGTTTCCTCGCGCCCGGACCGCGGATCGTCAGGTTGGTGGCGATCGCGAGTTCGCCGCCCGTCAAAGAGATCGTGCCGACGACGTTGGTGGCGAAATCGAGGGTGCCGCCAGGACAAATGTCGGCGATGATCTGTCGCAACGAGCCAGGCCCGCTATCGTTCAGACTGGTCACGGCGAGGCTTTGCAGAACCACCGCCACGAACTGCGTCACACTGGCGCTATAGCCATCCACATTCGTGAAGGAATATGTGATCAAGTTGGTACCCAGCAGACCGACGCTGGGGATAAAATTGATTCCGCTCACTCCGGAGCCGGCGAAACTACCTCCGACGGGAGACACGTAGTTCGTCAGCGCGAGCATAGGATTGCAGGTCGCCTGCGGCGGCAGGGGATTGAAGGAAAGTGACGGGGCAGACTGCGCTTGGACTTCATAGGCTCCGATGTCCACTGTGCCGAAGGCGGGCCGCGGCAGCCCGCGCTGGTCGGTGGCGGGCGCACCGGCGTTGTCGCCCGCGTCAATGGCTGCACTGCCAGCCACCAGCCTCATGGTGAACGTGGAGCCGCCGTTATTTTGGAGCGGGCCGAGCAGCGGATTCAGTGGTGCCAGAATGTATCCAAGCGAATCGCTGCCCAGCCAGCCGCTGCTGCCGTCGGCCATCCCGATGAGATTGTGACCCTGACTCGCGACAACCCCAAAAAAATCTGGGCCCGCAAAAGTCCCATTCGTGCCGCCAATGGCGGCTCCGCTTCCACCACCTCCCGAGTTCCCGTTAATGATGCTGTTCAGAATACTGCTGCTTGGAACGCCTGCGAAAATCCCGCCGCCATAGGCATCGCCACCTTGGCCGCCGCCGCCGGACCCCCAACCAGAGCCGCCATCTCCGCCCGTCGCAGAATTGCCATTCACGGTGCAGTTCACCAGCGTGAGCGTGCCTTGATTGTATAGGCATCCTCCGGAGCTGTGGCCGGCATCACCACCTTTCCCAACACAATTGCAACCGGCCGATCCACCGTTCCCGCCATCTGCACGATTGGCGCTCAGCGTGCAGTTCACCAGCGAAAGCGTCCCGTTATTGCAAATGCAACCACCGTTGCCATCACCGCCGCGGCCTCCACGGCCCAGGCTGGATTGGTAGTTCACGGAATAGCCGCGGCCGCCCTGGCCACCAGCGACTGAATTGCTGATCAACGTGCAGTTGATCAAGGCAAGCGTGGCGTTGGTCAGCACGAGAACGCCGCCGCCTTGTCCCACACTCCCGGGGCTGCCGTTGGTATTCTG
>CAYQBV010000693.1:0-1513 GCA_964415705.1 uncultured Chthoniobacter sp.
CCGCCCGCCCTCGTCTCCGCGCCCGATCATCGCGATCTCCGCAGCGATGATTTCTGGCGCACGATTCCCGCCTACGCCCACGTCTCCGCCGACGAATTCCGCACCCACACTTTCCAAAACCGCCACTCCGTCACCAATGTCCGCCAGCTCCGCGCAGCCCTCGCGGACCTTGTGCCCGCCAGCTTCTATGACGACCTCGAGGCCGGCGTCAAAAATGCGCCGATGGCCCTGCGCATCTCGCCCTACCTCCTCGCGCTCATCGACTGGCGCGCGCCCGAGACCGACCCGATCCGCACGCAATTTCTCCCCCTCCGCACCCAGCAGCAGCCCGATCACCCCATGCTGCGCTACGACTCGCTCAACGAGCGCGAAGACTCGCCCGTCCCCGGCCTGACCCACCGCTACCGCGACAAGGCGCTCTTTCTCCCGCAGGATTCCTGCCCCGTCTATTGCCGCTTCTGCACCCGCAGCTACGCCGTCGGCAGCGATACCGACGCCGTGGAAAAGATGAAGCTCACCGCCAACCTCGCGCGCTGGGAGCAAGCCTTCGCCTACATCGCCAGCCAGCCCGACCTCGAGGACATCGTCATCTCCGGCGGCGACAGCTACAACCTCAGCGCCGGGCATCTCCAGCTCATCGGCGAGCGCCTTTTGCAAATGCCCAACATCCGCCGCCTCCGCTACGCCACCAAAGGCCTGTGCGTGCAGCCGCAGAAAATCCTCAGTGACCACGCCTGGACCGACGCCCTCACCCGCGTCGTCGAACTGGGCCGGCGCATGCACAAGGACGTGGTCGTCCACACGCATTTCAACCACCCCAACGAGATCACTGCCATCACGCGCGACGCCATGGACCTCCTCACCGAGCGCGGCATCCACGTCCGCAGCCAGGGCGTCCTCCAGCGCACCGTCAATGACGACGCCGCGACCATGACGCAGCTCGTCCGCCGCCTCAGCTACGTGAACATCCACGCCTATTACATCTACGTGCACGACATGGTCCCCGGCGTGGAGGACCTCCGCACCTCGCTCGCCACCGCGCAGCATCTCGAGAAACACGTCCGCGGCGCGACCGCCGGTTTCAACACGCCCGCCTTCGTCCTCGACACCCCCGGCGGCGGCGGCAAACGCGACGTCCACAGCGCCGAGCGTTACGACCGCGCCACCGGCATCAGCGTCTTTGAAAGCCCGAGCGTCAAACCGGGCAAGCAGTTCCTCTACTTCGACCCCATCGCCGCGCTCGACCCCGAGCACCAATGGCGCTGGACCCAGCCCACCGAGCGCCGCGCGATGATCGATGAAGCGCTGGCGGGGTGAGCCGCTTGGTGGGGTGTGAAATTCTGGCAGGAGGATTGGAACGATGAGCAGATTTCACAGGCTGCCCCTCTCCTCAAACACGGAGCAAGACGTGAGTGCCCATGACCTGTTTGGAGGGGCTGCCGACTAGTGAACGTCTCAAGCGCTGGCACCGCTGGGGTGGGAGTGCGCGTCGAAACGGGATGGCGGGTTAGAT
>CAYQBV010000694.1:0-1511 GCA_964415705.1 uncultured Chthoniobacter sp.
CTCCATCGCGCACCACCGCCGGGCCAGCCACCACGAAGAACGAAACCGGGAGGCCGGAGTCCGCGGTGGCGACCAGCGGCACGGCAACCGTTCCCGCGGGCACGTCGGCCAGCGGGGCGAAGGTGATTTTCTGCGGTTGCCCCGTGGTGATGCGCATGCCCCGCAGATCCACGCCAACAGGCTGGATAATGCCGCGAATGCTAGCGGTGCCGCTGTGACGTACGCCCAGATAGGCGGCTCCACCCGCCAGCCAGACGCGATCCAAAGCGATGCGGAAGCGGTCGCCGCCGAGCGGCTCGAGCGGACCGCACAACCACTCGACCGCCGGAGTTCCAGAGGTCTTGGCGAGCGGTTCGCCAGCCGCCAAAAATCCGTTGGGAATCTTGTCCAGCAAGGTATGGCGGACGGTGAAGGACAGGCCGTCCTCCTCCAGCGGCAGCGTTTTGAGTCTGGTGATGCCGTTGAAATCGTGGGGCAGCAGGTTGCCCTGCTGATCGAGATAGGCGGGAAACTGGCTCTCAGCTTTCCAGTTGATGGCGGCAAAGGCCTGGGCTTCTTCGGCGGTGGCTCTGTCAAAATACCAAGGTAGCGGGAGGTTGGTGGTCGCCGGGATGATCGGCTGGCTCTCGTGCCCCGGCACGGGCAGGTCGGCAAAATAACCCGTTTCCAGTTTGACGGTTTTGAGGGCGGCGCTGCCGTCGTCCGACAATCTCGCCCTGGCGGCCAGGTCGATATAGCGGGCAAAGTATTGGGTGAGACGCTCGGAGCAGTCGAAGTGACCACTATGGCCATCAATCACGTAGCTGAACGCCCAGTCGGGGTTCTTTTTGCGCTCGCGCAAAATGCCTTCGTAAATTCTACCAATATCATTCCAGTTCGCTCGGATATCAGTTTTCTCCTGGCCCCATTCCTGAGCGGTTCCAAATACCACCAGCGTGGGAATCTGGCGGTTGTGGGGTGGCAGATGGCTGTTTTTGATATAGATACCCGCGATGCAGCGGTCGGGCACGGACTCCATCAGGGTATCGACCATCAGCATATGGCCCGATTCGCCCATCGGCAGCCACGGCACGGTGGCGACTTCATCGTAGCCCGAGGTTTGCGCGAGGCCATCCAGTAATTGCCGCAAAAACGCCACGGTGGTGGGGTATTCCGCACTCAGCCCAAAACTATTCTTTTGGCCGGGTTGCGCCTTGGCCCGATTCATGAAGGAGGGCGTCGACCACACGATACCGAGATCATTGGCTGCGCAAACCTGGCGGATGGCCGGATGGCCCACCAGCATGTGCTCGGGCACGTTGTTGCACATGATGAGGAGGCCTCGCAACTTTATGCAATTTGGGGGAATCCACAGGTAGGCAGTGGCCTTGTTTTGCGAACCATCGCTCCACGCCGTGCAGGTGCCGCTCTGCATGAACTGGAAAACCTGGTTGGCTGGCGCGGGCGGCTTGACCACCGGGGGCAACGCATCCGTGCGGAACGGCGAGGCCGGCAGGCCAGCCTGGTTGAAC
>CAYQBV010000695.1:0-1509 GCA_964415705.1 uncultured Chthoniobacter sp.
CGCCTCGACGATCTCCTCGCGCCCGACGCGGTGATGGACCACGAGCTTTCCGCCCCGCACGCTCGGCGCGCTGTAACCTTTGCCGACGGCTTTTTCCCAAACCAGCCGCGGGCCGGAGAGCGTGAGCGTGTCAATCAGCCCACGCTCGGCGGAGACTTGATCGCGGTTCGGCCCCATGAATTCCGGCCAATCGTCGGCGCGGGCGGCAAGAGCGGAGGCGGCGAGGAGGATGAGAAATGGGAGGCGCGGCACGCGCGCACGATGCCGCAGGGCCGGGGCAGTTCAAGCTCGACATGCACCCCTTCGCAGCGCAATGGAGCAAGGCAACCAACACCCATCACCATGAAAAAGTATCTCGCAGAATTCATCGGCACTTTTTGGCTCGTTCTCGGAGGCTGCGGCAGCGCGGTCCTCGCGGCGGGCTTTCCGGAACTCGGCATCGGCTTCGTCGGCGTGTCGCTGGCCTTTGGCCTGACCGTTCTCACGATGGCTTACGGCCTCGGCCACATCTCGGGCTGCCATCTCAATCCGGCCGTCTCGATCGGGCTCTGGGTCGGCGGACGCTTTCCCGCGGGCAAGCTCGCGCCCTACATCATCGCGCAGGTGCTCGGCGGCATCGCCGGGGCGGGTGTGCTTTATCTCATCGCCAGCGGCAAAGCGGGCTTTGATCTGGCCGGGGGCTTTGCCTCGAATGGCTACGGCGATCATTCGCCGGGCAAATACTCGATGGTCGCGGCGCTCGTGACCGAGATCGTGATGACGATGATGTTCCTCTTCATCATCCTCGGCGCCACCGACAAACGTGCGCCGCAGGGATTCGCTCCGCTGGCGATTGGTCTCGGGCTGACCTTGATCCACCTGATCAGCATCCCGGTCACGAACACCTCCGTGAATCCCGCGCGCAGCACCGGCGTCGCGCTGTTCGCCGGCGGATGGGCGACCTCGCAGTTGTGGCTGTTCTGGGTTGCGCCGATCATCGGGGCAATCCTCGGAGCGATTATTTACCGCTTCGTTTCCAGCGACGAAGAAGCGGCCGCCTGATTCCGCCGCGCGCGATTTCAAGGCCGGGATTTTCCCGATCGAGCGAACCAACTTCAGCAACCCGCCCGCCGCCCGCGCCCAGCCCGGCCGGCGTTGCTGGGCCAGAAGGCGACGATTTTGCGGGCGGCTCAGCAGTTGACCACCAGCGCAATCGTGCCGAACAATCACCACCCGCATTCAGAATTCAATTCAACCAACCAAACAGAAAACTCCCATGTCAACCGAAGCAAAATGTCCCTTCAACCACGCTGCCGGAAGTGGAACAACCAACCGTGACTGGTGGCCGAATCAGTTGAAGGTCGAACTCCTGCATCAACACTCCGCAAAGTCCGATCCCATGGGCGGGGACTTCGATTACGCGCAGGAGTTTAAGAGCCTGGATTTGGCGGCGGTGAAAAATGATCTCGCGGCGCTGATGACCGATTCGCAGGACTGGTGGCCGGCGGACTTCGGGCACTACGGTCCACT
>CAYQBV010000696.1:0-1507 GCA_964415705.1 uncultured Chthoniobacter sp.
AGTGGAACTACTACCTCCAATACTGCGAGGCGGCCTTTGCCATGCGGAATATCAGTGTCGTGCAAGCCATCTACACGCGGCCCAACAACCGCGCGCTGCACCGCGATTTCTGACGCCATGATCTGGTTCCTCCGCATCGCTTGCAGCCTCGTCCTCCTCGCCATGCTCGGCGTGACGACTTGGGCGAGCACCTTCGTCGCCCTGTGGGAAATGCCGCGCGAAGTCGCCACGCATCCGTGGTTCATCGCCACGCTGTTCGATACATATTTCGCGTTCCTCACCTTCTGGGCGTGGGTCGCCTACAAGGAAACCACGGCGCTCGCCCGCACCGGCTGGCTCCTCGCCATCCTGCTGCTCGGCAATATCGCCATGGCGATCTACCTGCTGCGCGAACTCTTCCGCGTGCCCGCTGACGCCAGGCTCGAAACCGTTTTGCTCCGCCGGAAATGAGCGCCCGTGCTGTGGCTGAGACAGGCCCATTGCCCGCCGGGTCGTTTTGGAAAAGACGCGTCGTTGCGCCGATCGTCGGCCAACTCCGGCAGGGCACCACGCCGGAGAAGATCGCGCTGACCATCGCGCTCGGCGGCGTGCTCGGCATCTTCCCGATCCTGGGCTCGACCACGATCCTCTGCGGCCTTGCGGCTTACTGGCTGCGGCTCAATCAGCCGATCATTCACCTCGTCCATTACTTCGCCTACCCCGCGCAGCTCGCGCTGCTCATCCCGTTTTATCGCGCCGGTTCCACGCTCTTCGGCCAGCCGCACATCCCGCTGTCGCTCAGCTTCCTGATTGACCGCTTCCGGGCTGACGCCTGGCAGTTTCTCGGCGACTTCGGGATGATCGGCGTGCGCGGGATCGTCGTCTGGTGCCTCGTCGCCCCGCTGCTCGCCGCGGCAGTCTATTTCGCCCTCCGCCCACCCCTCCGCGCCCTCGCGCGCACCGCCACTCCTCTTCCATGAGAGCGCGCCGTGCGGAAATTTTCCGGGGAGCGCGCGCGTCCCGCGTGCTGGTCGCGGCGTCCCGCCGCGACGCACTTCCTCACGCCTCCATTCGCAGATCGGGCGTGAGCCACTCCCGGTCGTCGCAGGAAGTCCGCGAAGTCGGGACGACTTCGCCAGCACGCGGGACGCGTGCGCTCCCCAGCATCCGCGGCCGCGCGTTCTCAATATGCTGACCCTCCTCCTCCTCGGTCTCGCCATCGCGGTCACGTATTTCGCCGGGACTTGGGCGATCAGCGTGCGGATCAAAAACTACGGTCTGCTCGATGTCGCCTGGTCCTACGGCGTCGCCATCCTCGCGCCGATCTACGCGCTCTTTTCGCCCGGTGATCCGCTGCGCAAATGGCTACTCACCGGCCTCGGCGTCGCGTGGAGTTTGCGGCTCGGCAGCTACATCCTGCTTCGCGTGCTTCGCCATCATCCGCAGGAGGATGTGCGCTACGAAACCCTCCGTGCCCGCTGGCCCGGTGCCGGGATGTTCCTCGTCTTCTTCGAGCGGCAAGCCGTGC
>CAYQBV010000697.1:0-1503 GCA_964415705.1 uncultured Chthoniobacter sp.
CGGCGGCAGCGAAATGGGCTGAATCACCGGCTCCCTGAACGCCAGCAGCGCCGGCACTCCGGGCGCGATGACCTTCGACTTGTCCGGCTTGCTCTCCTCGCCGCGCACGAAGCGGTAGGTCGGCGCATCGAGCCAGCCATCGAACGCCCGCGGGATGCCGTTGCGCGCCAGGTCAGCCTCGCCCGGGACCATGTCCGTCCGCACCTGATACGGCTCGAAAAACGCGCGCATCCGGTAAAAGTCGGCCTGCGCGATCGGGTCGTATTTGTGGTCGTGACACTTCGCGCAATTCATCGTCAGCCCGAGGAAACCCTTGCCCACATGCTCCACCGTTTCCTCCATCCACTGGTTGCGGTTGAAGAGGAAAAAGCCCCGCGCCAGATAGCCCGTCGCCCGCAGCTTGGCGGGATCGCCGGGATACAACTCATCCGCCGCCAGCATCTGCCTCACCATCTCGTCGTAAGGCGTGTCCGCATTCAGCGACTCCACCATCCAATCGCGCCAGTGCCAGAGGTGCTTCTGGCTGTTGCGCAGTTGGTCGCCGAGGCCCCACCAATCGCTGTAGCGCCACACATCCATCCAGTGCCGCGCCCACCGCTCGCCGTGGCGCGGATCATTCAGCAGGCGGTCCACCAGCTTCTCATACGCCTCCGGGCGCTGGTCATTTTCCAAGGCGCGGATTTCCTCCGCACTCGGCGGCAGTCCCAGCAGGTCGAAAGACAACCGCCGCAGCAGCACCCCGCGCGGCGCTTCCGGCTGCGGGACCAGCCCGTGCGCCTCGCGCTGCTTCGCGATGAAGGCATCCAGCGGATTCCGCACCCAGCCCGCATCGGCCACCACCGGTGTCGCCGGGCGCACGCGCGGCCGAAAGGCCCAGTGATCCTTCGGATCCGTCTCGGCCTTTTCCTCCGCCGGCCCCGCCGCACCCGCTGCGATCCACTCCCGCAGCATCTGCACCTGCGCGGGAGAAAGCGGCTCGCCTTCATGCGGCGGAGGCATCCGCTCCTCGGCATCCTTTTCCGCCACGCGCTCGATCAGCAGGCTCCGGCCCGGCTGACCCACCACCACCACCTCGCCCGATTCGCCGCCCTTCCGCATCAGCGCCACCGTGTCCAGCCGCAGCCCGGACTTCTGCTTCAGCGCCCCGTGGCACGCGTAACAGCGCCCGCGCAGCAGCGGCTTGATGTCCCGCTCGTAATCCGCCGCGCCCCGCACCGGGCCCGCCGCGAACAGCACGAGGGCGGCTTGCGCCAGGGCGGGAATGGAATGCTTACGCATGAGGTTTTCGGAGATGTCGTGGATGACGCGGACCGACCGGTGGCCGGAGCGATGCGGATCAAGGCCGAGTCTATCCCACATCAGCCCCAACCTTGGAAAAATTTCTTCCCCTCTCCGGAGTCGCCCCTTGGCCGCCGCGCCGCCGCCGCGCGCTCCGCGACCCCTATTTTTGTCCTCGCACCCAAGCTCCGGCTTGGGCGCGCACTTGTCCGCGAAGCTCCAGCT
>CAYQBV010000698.1:0-1500 GCA_964415705.1 uncultured Chthoniobacter sp.
GCGGGAGGCGCTGGTGGCTGAGGAGGTGCAGTGCGATGTGATGATCGGCAGCGTCCAACTCGCGATGTCCGCAGAGCCGAGCATCCAGGGCTTCGGCAGGCGAGCCACCAACAGCATCCAGTTTGTGCAGAATCTGAACATCAAGGTCAGCGACGTCGTTCTCCGCCCGATCGCGAGCGCGCAAGCAGTGCTTGACGCTGATCAGATGGATCGCGGTGCGCTGGTGATCGACATCGGGGCGGGCACGTCCTGTTACGCCGTTTACGCGAACGGTGAAATCAAGGATCTCGGCTGGTGCGGCGAGGGCGGCGATAAGATCACCAGCGATCTCGGCGCGTGCTTCCCCATGATCTCCGCCGGCCGGTTGGGAAGAATCGAGGCGCTCGAGCTCTATTGGCGGGTGTGGGGGATTTTCAACCGGATGAAGACGCGCATCGAAACCAGCGGGGTGCGGCTCGATTCGCTTGGCGCGGGCGTGCATCTCACGGGTGGTTGCTCGCTGCTGGATTGGATTGGCGACTTAGCTGAGGAGGTATTCGGCATTCCTGCGCAACTCGCACGGGTGCGTGGAGTCAGGTGGGGCTCAAGCGCGATCGAGCACCCAGGTTACTCGTGTGCAATCGGACTCGCGAAGCTGGGCGCGACTGACCGCATCAGTTTGGGAGCCCGATATTTTGGAGCGCTGCAAGAATACAGAGTCGTTCAACTTCGGCTGAGCGGCGGTTTCCCAACCCGGCATTTTGGAGTGCTGCCAGAATCGCACATTCCATCACCATAGCGATTCAGCCTACGCTCTTCAGGCAGACGAGTCCCCAAAGCGCCATCCACCTATGTCCAATTACTACTGCAAATACTGCGGCACAAAGGCTTCCACTGTTTCCAGTCTGACGGCTGGTTCCTGCCAGCGGCATCCCGATGGGCCATGTCGTGGAAAGCACGCCCTTTACGAGGGTGCGGAGAAATCTCAATACACCTGCAAATACTGCGGCGTAAAGGCGCCCTCGATGAGCAGCTTGACCGCCGGTTTATGCCAACGTCATCCAGACGGGGCCTCCAAGGGCAAGCATGCGCCAGCGCTATAACTGGGCGGCCCAAAGTGAACCAACCGACCGCGGCTACAAACTATGAACCTGGTCGTCGTGAATGTCGCTACCACGGGCTTCTCCGTCGCCGAGGACGACGTTTATTTCGTCGGTGCGCAGCGCATCGACGCCGACTCGGGGCGGTTGCTTTCGTCATTCAGCACCTTCGTCAAACCCGAGCGCCGGGGCATTGTCGCCTTTGAGGAATTCACGAGATCCCATTTCTGTGCGGTTGATTTTGAAAGTCTTCCCACGGTGTCAGAGGCGCTACTGGCGCTAGCAAGATTTGTGGGAAAGGACGACCTGATCGCCCACCGAGGGCCAGTGATGGTCATCCCGGTCGTTCGCGAAAAATGTGCGCGGCACGGTTTGCGGGTTCGGCCCGTGAGGATCATGGATTCCACGGACATGGCTCGGG